>CAYTJE010000191.1:0-4039 GCA_964437855.1 uncultured Anaerolineales bacterium
GCCTGACGGTCCAGGAGGCGGCAGGGGCGTAGGGCATAAAGGACCAACGATTTCCCGCGCGGTGGGTCTCGGCATACGCCTCCGTATGGACCGACCCACCGCGCCGATGAGCCGGCGCCGGCAACGCGACTTCCCGCGCGGTGGGTCTCCTGGCCCACGGCGCAAAAGACGCGCTGTTCGAGCCAGCCGCGCGTTGTTCGCGAATAGCGCGGCGGGCCAGGAGGCCCGCCGCGCGGGAATGCGCGGCCATGTTCGAACGCGCCAAAACAAGACCATGCTCAAGCCTTCAACCCAACCCGCCGCTGTCCAGATCGGGGCCGGCAACATCGGCCGCGGCTTCATGGGCGAATGCTTCGCCCGGGGCGGGTACCGCGTGACCTTCATCGAGGTGGACCCGGCGCTCCTGGCCGCCCTCGCCGACCGCGGCGCCTACGACATCCACCACGTCACGGACGCCGGCGACCGGACCGTCCGCGTGACCGGCGTTCGCGGTGTGGACGCCCGCGACACCGAGGCCTCGGCCGAGGCCCTCACCGGCTGCGCGGTGGCGGCAACGGCCGTCGGCGTCCGCGCCCTGGAGGCCGTGGCGCCGACGCTGGCGGCCGGCATCGCCCGGCGCCTCGGCCGCGGCGGGCCGCCCCTGAACGTCATCACCTGCGAGAACCTCGTGGGCGCCGGCCGGCACCTGCGGGACCTCGTCTGGCGGGAACTCCGGCGCCTGGCCGAAGGCGGCCGGGCACCCCGCCCCGACCGCGCGGCCCTGGAGGCCCGCGTCGGGTTCGTCGAGGCCGTCGTCAGCCGTATGGTCCCCGTCGTGCCCGAAGCAATCCGCCGCCGCGACCCCCTCTGGATCGCGTGCGAACCGTACGCCCGCCTGCCGGTGGACGCCTCGGCCATTCGCGGCCCCGTCCCGCACGTGGCCGGCCTGGAACCCGTCGAACCCATCGAGGCCTACCAGCAGCGGAAACTCGCCACCCACAACATGGGCCACGCCGTCTGCGCCTACCTGGGCTACCGGGCGGGGCACGAGTTCCTGTGGCAGGCGATGGCCGACCCGGCCGTCGAGGGCGTCGTCCGCGGCGCCATGGACGAGACCGGCCGGGCGCTGGTCGCCCGCTTCGGCTTCGACCCGGCCGACCAGCGGGCCCACGAGGCCGACCTCCGCCGCCGGTTCCGCAACCGGGCCCTCGGCGACCAGGTGGCCCGCGTGGCGGCCGACCCGCTCCGGAAACTCGGCCCGCAGGACCGGCTTATCGGCGCCGCCCGGCTCTGCCTGGAGGAAGGCGTCGAGCCGACCCACGTCCTCCGCGGCATCCGGGCGGCCCTGGCGTACGATAACCCGCGGGACCCCTCGGCCGTCCGGCTCCAGCAGATGCTGGCCGACCGCGGACGGGCGCACGTGCTGAGGGAGGTCTGCGGCCTGGCCGGCGGCGACCCGCTCCTGGACCGGCTCCGGGCACCCGCGCCGCCGAGTGCGAGTTGACCGATGAACCTGGCGATCGTCCAACCCGTGGCCCACGCCGCCGGGCCCCGCGCGCGGGCGTACGGCCCCGCCCGGGCCTACCGCGACGAGGTGGCCCTGCTGGCCGCATGCCTGCGCCGCGACGGCCATACGGTCTCGCTGTCGGTCGTCCTTCCCGGCGACGCCCTCCTGCTGGCCGAGGCCCTGGCGGACCAGCGCCCGGACCTGGTGCTCATGTACGCGGAGGGTCTGACGGCCGACCCGGCCGTCCGGGTGGCCGGGGCAGTCGGCTCGGCCCTGGGCGCACCGCTCGTCGTCTTCGGGCCGCACGCCCGCCGATGTCCGGACGCGTGCCTGAGCCTGGCCGGCGCCGAGGCCGTGGCGGTCACGGCCGCCGACCGGGTCGTCCCGCCCTACCTCCAGGCGCGGGCCGAGCGCGTGGACTCGCTCCGGTCGGCCGGTTTGTGGATCACGTGCGAGACGGGCGTGATGCGGAACCCGGCGCCGCAGGCGCCGGCGTCGCTGGAGGACGAACCGCCGCCCGCCCGGAATCTGTACACCTCGGACCGCGTGCTGGACGCGGCGGGCTTTGCGCCGATCGTGGCGGCCCGTGGGGGGGAGGCGGCCGGCGGGGAACCGCCCCCGGGCACACCGGCCGGCCTCGCCGCCGCCGCGCCTCACCCCGGCCCGCCGCTGTGGCCCGTCCTGCACCGGCCGCTGGAGGCCGTCCTCCGCGAGATGCAGGGGGTGGCCCGGCGGCAACTGGACCTGGGCGGCTGGTACATCAGCAACACCCGGTGGGCCTCCGGCGCCGACTGGCTGGCGGCCTTCGCCGGTCGATACCCCCGCCAGGTCGGCCTGCCGATCCGCACGACGCTCCGCGCGGCGGACGTGACGGCCCAGTCGGCCGACCTCCTGGCCCGGGCCGGCTGCGAGGAGGTCCGCCTGCCGCTGGGCAGCGCCTCGCACCTGATCCGCACCGAGGCGCTGGGGATCGACGCGTCGCCCGAGGCCGTCGAGGCCGCCGTGGCGGCGCTGCGGCAGGTGGGCGTGCGGTCGGCGGTCTCCGTCCAGGTGGGCGCGCCGTACGAGACGGAGATCACGCTGGAGGAGACGGTGGCCCTGCTGCGGCGGATCGACCCGGACCGCGTCGAGGCCCGACTCCACTGGCCGGAGCCGGGGTCGGCGTCGGAGCGCATCGCGCGGGAAAACGGGTGGCTGGTGCCGGACCCGGCGTCGGCCTACCCGGCGGGCCGGCCGGCCGTGGTCACGCCGTCGCTCTCGCCCGGCGCCATTCTGGAGGCGCGGGACCTCCTGCCGTACCGGGTGCTGCGTCCGCGCATGGTGCCGCTGCTGCGGCTGGCGCGGCGCGTGAGGATTCCCCGGAAGGGATCGGCGTACGAGTGGCTCGTGGAACCGCTGCTCGTCCCGCCGCTGCGGAAGGGATGACGTGACCACGACACGCGCACTGACGCCGTGGGAGAAGAAGACCCGGCTCGTCCGGGCGTACCTGGGCGGGCACCCGGTCTGGTGCGCCTGGCAGGTAACGTACCGGTGCAATTTCCGTTGCCGCATCTGCTCGTACTGGCGCCAGCGGCACTCGGCCGAGGAGGAACTGGCGCCGGCGGACTTCGCCCGCGGCGCCCGGAACCTCGCCCGCACGGGCTCGATGCTCGTGAACCTGGCGGGCGGGGAGCCGATGCGCCGCCGCGACCTGGCCGACGTGGTGGCGGCCGTGGCCCGCTGGCACTTTCCCCTGCTGACGACGAACGGCTGGCGCATCGCCCCCGACCGCGCCCGCCGCCTCTGGGACGCCGGCCTCCTCGGCGCGAGCGTCTCCATCGACTTCCCGGACGCCGACCGTCACGACGCCCAGCGCGGCGTCCGCGGCGCCTGGCGCGAGGCCGTCCGCGCCGTCCAGACCTTCCGCGACACCCGCACCGCCGACCACCAGCGCGTCAACGTCATGGCCGTCCTCACCGCCGGGAACCAGGACGCGTTCGCCGGCGTGGTCGACCTCGCCCGCGACCTGGGCGTCAACGTCATGGTCCAGCCGTACGGCGTGCTGAAGACGGGCGAGGTCTCGCCGCGGCCCCGGCCGCCCGTGTCGGAGCGGCTGCTCGGGCTGCATCGGCGATACGGGGGATTCCTGTCGAACCCGTATTTCCTCCGGCGGTTCGACGAGGCGCTGGACGGCGGCGTACCGGGGTGCCGGGCCGGACAGGCCACGTTCAACATCGACCAGCGGGGCCTGGTGGCCAAGTGCGTGGAGGACCGCGACCGCCCGGTCGGCTCGGTCCTGGAGACGCCCATGCCGACGCTCGTCGAGCGCCTCCGCCGGCGCTGGCGGGCCAACCGGTGCCGGGCCTGCTGGTACAACTGCCGGGGCGAGGTTGAGGCCCTGTACTCGGTGCGCGGCCTGGCCAGCGCCCTGCCGCTGCTCTTTGCCGGCGCCGCGGCGCGCCACCCGCGGTGAGAATGCCTGTCATTCCGAGGAGCCCGAAGGGCGACGAGGAATCTCGCCGCGGTGAGAATGCCTGTCATTCCGAGGAGCCCGAAGGGCGACGAGGAATCTCG
>CAYTJE010000191.1:4139-6665 GCA_964437855.1 uncultured Anaerolineales bacterium
CCGTTCATAGAGGTCGGGAGCAAGCCCTCGCCGCATGCAAGCGCAGGTTTTGGAACAGCGGCCCATGGCACAGTACTACGTCTACATCCTCACCAACCGCTCCGGCACGCTCTACACCGGCGTCACGAGCGCCCTCAAACGGCGTGTCTATCAGCACAAACATGGTCTCATCAAAGGCTTCACGAGCAAGTACAGAATTCATCGCCTGGTATACTACGAATCAACGACGGACGTACGTTCAGCCATAGAGCGCGAAAAGCAAATCAAGGGCTGGCGGCGCTTCAGGAAAATCGCGCTCATCGAGTCGCTCAACCGCAACTGGAAAGATCTGGCCGCTGGCTGGTTCCGGATCACGCCGACGGAACCTCCCGGGCGCAAGAAGGCGCGAGACACGAACGGCAAACGGCGAGATTCTTCGCTTCGCTCAGAATGACACGCTGTATCGTCGCCGCGCTTCCCTCGCCGCGGCGCTTCCCTCCTCGCCGCACGCCGTCAGTCGGCCGGTTTTACTCCTCCAGCGCCTCGCGGATGGTCTTGGCCTGCTCGGCCATCTTGTCGGCCTCGGCGGCGCGGTCGGTCTGGCGGAGGAGGTCGGCGTAGGCCTCGTAGGCGTCGGCCCGGACGTCATCGTTTCGGCCGAGGCCGCCCTCCCCGTGCGCGATGGCCCGTTTGTAGTAGTTTTCGGCCTCCTCGTGTTTCTTCTGGGCCTTGCAGGCATCGGCCAGGTGAACCAGGGCGCGTATGAGGACCGGCCGGTTCCAGCCGCTCTTGAGGCGGCGGATGACGAGGTTCTTGCGGAACGCCTCCTCGGCCTCGGCAAATTGCCCCTTGGCCGTCAGGACCGTCCCCAGGGTTTGCAGCGCCTCGCCGGTCCAGAGGTGATTCTCGCCGTACGCCTTCTTCAGGGTGGCGAGGGCCCGGCGGGTCTGGGTCTCGGCGGCGTCCAGGTCGCCCTTGTCCCGGTACAGTTCGGCGAGGTTGTTGAGGACCTTGCCCAGGAGGCGGGTGGCGTTGGCGTCGCCGCCCTCACAGATCGCCACGGCCCGCTCGTACAGCGGTTTGGCCTCGTCCAGTTTGCCCTGGTCCTTGTACTGACCGGCCAGGTCGTTCAAGGCCATGGCGACGCGAATGTGGTCGGGGCCGTCGGCCTTTTCGCGGAGTTCCAGGAGCCGTTTGCCGGGGCCGACGGCCTGGGCATGCTTGTCCTGGATGGAGTAGGTCAGCATCAGGCGGGTGAGCGAGTCGGCCAGGCGGCGGTCGGTCGGCCCGAAGGTCTCGGCCACCTTGACGGCGGCGGTCAGTTCGGCCTCGGCCGCGGCGAAATCGCGCCGCCGGAACGCCGCCTGGGCGGCCTGCGTGTGCTTGACCCACTGCTCGTGCCGCTGCGTCTCCTCGGCCGACGGCTGCGCGGCCTCGGTCGCCCCCTGGCCGGCCGCCCCGGCCGACGGGGCGCCGCCCGCGCCGGCCGCCGCGCCGCCCACGACCGCCGCCACCCCCAGCACCAGCCCGATCCGCGTTGAACGAGCGATCATGGTCTGCCTCCCCTTTTGCCGGACCCCTCGGACGAGGTCTCCGCAGCCAAGCCTATCGCAACCCCGCGGCGGAGGCAACGGTTCCCACGCCGCACAGCCCCCTCCGGGCCGCCGGCGTCGCCCCCCGGTACGCCCATCCGGCCCGGCTCAAGCCGCCGGCGGTTCGACCCTGCCCCGCCGCTCGCGCGGCGGCCGCGGGGCGCTCACGGGGCGGTTCCGACGGAAACAACAACCTTCTTCGGCAGGCGGTCGGCCCGGCACACCACCCGGAACCCCACGTTGAAGACGCGGTGCCAGGCGGGGTAGCGGATACGAAACGTGCTCCGGCACCGCTTGGGCGGGTCGAAGAACGAGCCCCCGCGGACCACCTTCTCGCCGGCCGCCGACGGGTCGCTGCGACCGTCCTCGGCGTACGGATAGGGCCGGTACGCCGTCCGGGTCCACTCGGCCGCGTTCCCGTGCATGTCGTACAGGCCCCAGGCGTTGGGTTGATACCGGCCGACCGGCGCGGTCACGACGGCGCGGTCGTCGAACCGCCGGTCGGCCACGTGCCCGCCCTCCAGGGCCAGGTTGTCGACGCCGCCGGTCGTCACCTTGCCGAGCGGCCAGGGACCGCCGCCACTGAACGCCGCGTCGGCCAGGTTGGCATGCTTCGAGAAATCCGAATTCATCGGCCCGAACGCGAAGGCCTCCGCGCTGCCGGCCCGGCAGGCCCATTCCCACTGGGCCTCGGTGGGCAGGGTGAACCGCCGGCCGGTCCGGTCGGAGAGCCACTCGCAGAACGCCATCGCCTGCCGCCACGAGACGCGGACGGCCGGCTGGTCCGGCCCGTCGAGCGGCAGGCCCTTGTCATCCTGGCGGGCGTGGCGTTTCGTGTAATACCGCGGGTCGAAGTCCGGATCGAACCGGCGGAACTGGGCGTTCGTGACCTCCCGCGTGCCCATCCAGAACGGCTCCGCGATGGGGACGGCCGCGCGCGGCTGCTCGTCCGGCG
>CAYTJE010000192.1:0-6655 GCA_964437855.1 uncultured Anaerolineales bacterium
ACGAACGACCTCACGCAGATGGGCTGCGGCTTCAGCCGCGACGACGCCGGCAAGTTCCTCCAGCCGTACGTGGAGGAATACGGCATCTTCGACGCCGACCCGTTCCAGTCGCTCGACACGGCCGGCGTGGGGCAACTCGTCGAGATCGCCGTCGAGAAGGGGCGCAAGGCCCGGAAGGACATCAAACTCGGCATCTGCGGCGAACACGGCGGCGACCCGGCCAGCATCGCGTTCTGCCACGAGGTCGGGCTCGATTACGTCTCGTGCTCGCCGTTCCGCGTGCCGATTGCCCGCCTCGCCGCCGCCCACGCCGCCATCAACCACGGCGACGCGCCGAAGCAGAAGGGCAAGAAGTCCAGGCCGAAGGGCAAGAAGAAGGGCGGGCGGAAATCGAAGAAGTAACCCCCCTGCCCTGAGATGCACATCAGGTGTCTACAGCGCGGTGCCCAGTCCTGGGCACCGCGCTTTGTTTCAACCGGCGTTGTGCGGCGGGTCTCCGTACCCGCCGCGCGTCATTTTGCGCCTGATACGCGTACCGCGCGGTGGTCCTCGGCATACGCCTCCGTATGGACCGGGCCACCGCGCTTTCCATGATGCCGTTGCCGTACTCCCTCTCCCTTGACGGGAGAGGGATGGGGTGAGGGGGAACGAAGCCCCGGCCGGGGCGACCCTCTTCGGCCGCTCCGCGGCCAAGGCAATGGTCGGATTGCGGGCGAGGCTGTTGGGCCCGCACATATCCTGATTGATCTTGACGTCGGACCGTGTAGACTGTAGCGTGCATCCTGGCCCGTATGGGCAATCGGCGGACGTGACGTGCATCTTATCCCGAGTGGCGCGAGGGCCGCCGTAAGCGGGATTCCCAACCGGAATTCCAGGAGTGGTTTCAAGGCTGACAGTTTCGGAGGCATTGTGGCCAATGGACACCGGGGGGGAGAAGTTGGATGCGCAATTGCACAAGTACTCACCATTACTAAGGGACGACCTGCAAATCGTGCCGCCCCAGAGCAATGGGCTTGCTACGCAAATTGCCGCTGAGATCGGAGAACTGCCTGAGGATGATTTGGATGCGATTTGCAGTAGCGACAGGATTTCGACAACAGATCGCCTCGAAGAGATGAAAGCGTTTCAGACCTTCATGGATTTCGCCGGTCAACACGAGAGCCCCGCGATTGTTAGGGCCAGTGTGATTCTTAATAGTTATGTATGTTTTGTTTACCTTGGCGATGCGCTTTTTAAGCAGATGAAGAAGGCGTGTCCCAAAGGGAGCGCCGCAAGGAAGTGCTGCAAGTTCCTGACGGACAACCCTGTCAGAGCATTTCGCAATGCCATCGCTCATGGAAACTGGACTTACAAGGCAGACTTCAATGGGCTCGTGTTCTGGGCGCGTAAGGGAGATGCAAGAGACGAACCGATGGAGCGGTTTGAGGTTGACCAGCACAGGCTGAACTCCTGGCAATCTCTGGCTCGTTGCGTTGCTTACGTTGCTTACACTGAAATCGAGGCCCGGTGAATGCTAGGGTGGGTGCTTCCACCCACGCGCTCGTTCGCGAGCGGCTGGTGTGGAAGCCCCGTCAGGGGCGACAGACGGTAGCCCCGCACGTGAGTGCGGGGGAATCTCCCTCTCCCCTGGCGGGAGAGGGCCGGGGTGAGGGGGAACGAAGCCCCGGCCGGGGCGACCTTCTTCGGCCCCTCCGGGGCCGAAGCCAACACCCGGACTCGTTGCCCCACCCGCCCGTACGGGCCGCGCCCCTGCAGCGTCGAAATCGCTGCCAGGGCATACACCCGCGCCGCCGAAAATCGATATTTTAGTGCATATCGTCGCCGGTCCATACAGGGTCAAAAAGCGATCAAAAACGATCAATTCCGATCAAAAAACGAAAATAACCGAAAAAAGCCGAAAGTTTCGCCTTACCCATTTTAACATCTGCGCGACAAATCGGCTCTGGCGCTCGAAAAAGTGAGATTCGGACGCCAAAAGGCGCCCCAAACCGGGTTCCGGCCAGCCGCCATTTTACCAGAATATATAACCGGCCCGCCGCCAGTGGGCGTCGGCACCGGGGAGCAGCGCAAGACGCGAAAAAGACGGATCAGGATGGCCGCCCGTACGACCGGCTCGGGCAGCACCACGCCGGGCCGCCGGCCGGGGCCACATTCCGGAGCGCCTTCCGCACGGTCCGGGGGTTATACAAAAGACAGGAGAGGGGCGCATCGGCCAACGGGAGCGATACCATGAACCGACCAAAGGCAATCAGCGCTGGCAGGGCTGCCGTCACCATCCTCACCCTGGTGCTGGCGGGCCTGGCAGGGACCGCCGCCTCGGCCGCCGACCCGGCCGCCGACCCGGCCGCCGACCCGGCCGCCCGCATCCTGGAGGCGACCGGCGTCCGGGGCGGCGTCGTCGTCCACGTCGGGTGCGGCGACGGCCGTCTCACGGCCGCTTTGCATGCAAGCGACGCCTACCTCGTGCACGGCCTCGATACGGACGCGAACCGCATTGCGGCCGCCCGCGAGCACATCCACTCCCGGGGCCTCTACGGACCCGTGTCGGCCGAGGTGTTCGACGGCCGGAACATGCCCTACCGCGACAACACCGTCAACCTCGTCGTCTCGGAACACCTCGGGGCGGTGCCGATGGACGAGGTCCGCCGCGCCCTGGCGCCGGGCGGCGTGGCCTACGTCAAACGCGATGGCCGATGGACCAAGACGGTCAAGCCCCGGCCCGAAGGGATGGACGAGTGGACCCACTACCTGCACGACGCCACGAACAACGCCGTGGCCCACGATGACCTGATCGAACCGCTCACGGGCTACCAGTGGGTGGCGGGCATCCGGTACGGCCGGCAGCACGATCACATGTCGAGCGTCAGCGCGGTGGTGTCGGCGGGCGGCCGGGTCTTCAGCATCTTCGACGAGGCGCCGCGTGCCTCGATCCTGATTCCGCCGCAGTGGCGCCTCCTCGCCCGCGACGCCTTCAACGGGACGCTGCTCTGGAAACGCGAGGTCGGGCCGTGGCACGAGCACCTCTGGCCGCTGAAGAGCGGTCCCCAGATCCTCGCCCGACGCCTGGTCGCCGTCGGCGACCGCGTGTACGTGACCCTCGGCACCGACGCGCCGCTGACCGCCCTCGACGCCGCCACCGGCGAGACCGTCCACACGTACGAGGGCACCAAGGTCACCGAGGAGATCCTCTGCGACGGCGGGGTCCTCTTTCTGAGCGTGGCGGCCGCCGGCCAGCCGCTCCGCAGCGACCCGTCCAAGAACTTCCAGAGCCTCCGTGAGATCCGACAGGCCAACACCGACCGCCTCTGGGCCGTGGCCCCCCGGACCCTCATGGCCGTCCAGGCCAATTCCGGCAAGGTGTTGTGGAAGCGGCGCTCGCCGGTCGTCTCGCTGTCGCTGGCGGCCGACGGTCGGCGCGTGCTGTTCCACGACGGGGAGCGGATCCAGTGCCTCGACCGCGCCACCGGCCGGCCCCGCTGGACCTCCGACCCCCTTCCCGTGCGGACGCCCATGCGCAGTTCCTCCAGCGCCACGCTCGTCGCCTGCGACGACGTGGTCCTCTACAGCGGCATGGTGGCCGCCCGGAAGTACCCCTACCAGCGGACGACCACCGTCTTCGCCGTCTCGGCGAAGGACGGCAAGACGCTCTGGCGGGCGCCGCTGCTTCCGTGCGGGCACATGGGCACGCCGGACGACCTCCTCGTGGCGGGCGGGCTCGTCTGGCACGGCGAGGTGGCCCACGGCCGGGACTCCGGCGTCATGGTCGGCCGCGACCTCCACACCGGCGAGGTCAAGAGCCAGTTCCCGCCCGACGTCAAGACCCACTGGTTCCATCACCGCTGCTACCGGGCCAAGGCCACCGACAAGTACCTGCTCTTCTCGCGGACGGGCATCGAGTTCATCGACCACGCCCGGAAGCACTGGATCTGTCACCACTGGACCCGCGGGGCCTGCCACTACGGCATCATGCCGTGCAACGGCCTGATCTATGCCCCGCAGCACCCGTGCGCGTGTTACATCGAGGCGAAACTGTTCGGCTTCTCGGCCCTCGCGCCGCCGTCGAAGCACGGCGAGCCGCCCCGCGACGTGCCGGAGGAGGAGCGGCTGCTGCGCGGACCGGCCTACGGCGCCGACCTCTCACATCCCAAATCGGACGCCTCGGACGCCGACTGGCCGACGTTCCGCCACGACGCCGCCCGAAGCGGCGCCACCAACGCGCCGGTCTCGCCGACCGGGCTGAAGCGGACCTGGGAAGCGGCGGTCGGCGGCCGGCTTTCCAGCCCCGTCGTCGCCGGCGGCAAGGTCTTCGTCGCCTCGGTCGACGCCCACACCGTGCACGCCCTGGACGCCCGGACCGGCCAGGCCGTCTGGCGGTTCACGGCGGGCGGCCGGGTCGACTCGCCCCCCACCCTCTGGAAAGGGCTGGCCCTGTTCGGCTCGGCCGACGGCTGCGTCTACGCCGTGCGCGCCGACGACGGGCAACTCGTCTGGCGGTATCGCGCCGCGCCCGCGGACCGGCGGATGGGCGCGTTCGGCCAACTCGAATCCGTCTGGCCGGTCCACGGCAGCGTCCTGATCCAGAACGATACGCTCTACTGCGTGGCCGGCCGGTCCATGTTCCTCGACGGCGGCCTGCGGCTGCTCCGGCTCGACCCGGCGACCGGCCGAAAACGCTCCGAGACCCTCCTGGACGACCGCGACCCCGAGACGGGCCGGAACCTCCAGGTCCACATCAAGGGGCTCAACATGCCCGTCGCGCTGCCCGACATCCTCTCCAGCGACGGCACGTACGTGTACATGCGGTCCCTGCCGTTCACCCTGGAAGGCAAACGCAAGTTCGTCACCTACGTCGACGTGCGAAAGCAGCAGGGCGACGACCGGCACCTGTTCTGCCCCACGGGGTTCCTCGACGACACGCTCTGGCACCGCTCGTACTGGGTGTACGGCCGGGCGTTCGCCTCCGGCGCGGGCGGCTACTACCGGGCCGGGCGGGTCACGCCGGCCGGACGCCTCCTCGTCTTCAACGGGAACCACGTGTACGGCTACGGCCGGCTGCCGAAGTTCTACCGCTGGACCACGCCGCTGGAGTACCGCCTCTTCGCCACCGCCAGACAGCCGGAGATCACCCAGATAGGCACGGAACGCAAACCCATCCGGAAAAAAGGCAAACGGGTGGGGGTAAGGAGCCGCCCGGTCACCGGCTTCGTGCCGGCGTGGTCCGGCGAGTTGCCGGTGCAGGTGACGGCCATGGTGCTGGCGCGGAACGCGCTCTTCACCGCCGGCCCGCCCGACGTCGAGGACGAGGAGGCCTCGACCCGGACGCTGGGCGACCCGGAGACGGAGGAGCGGCTGGCCGAGCAGGCCGCCGCCTTCCAGGGCCGGCGCGGCGGGCTCCTGGTGGCCGTCTCGCCGGACGACGGCCGCCACCTCGCCGCCTACCGGCTGGCGTCCATGCCGCGGTTCGACGGGCTGATCGCCGCCGCCGGCCGGCTCTATCTCTGTACCGCCGACGGCAAGGTGATGTGCCTGGGCACCGACGCGGGCTCGCCGCTGCCCACGGCGCCCGGCGTCCGCGTGATCGCCCGAACAGACAAGCAGAGCCGTTAGACTACACGCTATGTCAGCATTCCGCGTGGCGGGTCTCGGCGTACGCCGAGACCCGCCACGCGATGTTTACGGCCGGGCCACCTCGACGGCCAGGTCGCGCCAGTGGCGGATGTGCCGCCAGCCCCGCCGGCCGAACAGCGCCCCGCCCACGGCCGCCCGCAGGCGTTTGCCGAGCGGCGGATCCTCGTTCCACCGCAGCAGCGTCTCGTAACGCCACTCGTCGGCGGCGTCGGCCAGGTCGGGCCGCGCCTCGGCCAGACCCAGCGCAAAGACCAGCCTCGGCGTCTTGGGATGCCCCTGCCAGCCGACCACCACGGCCGCGAACCCGCCCATCAGCCGCGCCAGCGCCCGCGGCGTAAACCGCCAGTAATCGTCCGGGTACGCGTGGATGTGAAACGCGAACGGCGCCGTCACCAGGGCCAGCCCGCCCGGGGCGGTCACGCGGCGGATCTCCTCCGCCCCCCGCCGGACCTCCCACGCGTGCTCCAGCACGTTCAGGCACAGGACCGTGCCGACGGCCCCGTCGGCCGCCGGCAGGGCCTCGAGCCGGCCGACGAGGTCCACGCCCGGCCCCGGCCTCATGTCGCACCCGACGAACCGCCTGCCGCGGAAGAGCGGCCGGAGGTCGCCCACGGCCTCGTCCTGGACCTGGAGCGACCCCACCTCCAGCACCGGGCCGGGCGGCTCGAACACCGTCACGGCCGACTCCACCAGCGTCCGCGTCAAGGCGTCCACGTGGTCCTCCTTGCGGTTTCCGTTTCCTCTCCTCTGGCAGGGAGAAGGCCAGGGTGAGGGGTGGCATAGCCACGCGGGCGTGGCCATGGGATCAGCGCGGCGGGCAGTCTTGCCCGCCGCGCGGTGCCCAAGACCGGGCACCGCGCATAATCACCCATGGCGAAGCACGAGCCGTCCCTCTCCCGGCCGGGCCACACAAGAAACACGATTCCGCGCGGCGCCGGTGCCACGGATTGCTTGTCAATCCGTGTTCTCCCGGCCGGGCAAGACCGGCCGGGCCACACCAACAACGTCTCCCGGCCGGGCCACACAA
>CAYTJE010000193.1:0-6632 GCA_964437855.1 uncultured Anaerolineales bacterium
CCGGCCGGTACCTGCCGGACAAGGCCATCGACGTGATCGACGAGGCGGGCGCGCGGGTCCGGCTGCGGGCGATGACCCGGCCGCCCGACGTCACGCACATCGAGCAGGAGATGGAGCGCCTGAACCAGGAGAAGGAGGAGGCCGTGGCCGCCTCCGCCTACGAACGCGCCGCCGAACTCCGGAACCGCGTGGAGGACCTGCGGCAGAAGAAGGACCAACTCCTGGCCCAGTGGCGCGAGGAGGGCCACGAGGTCGAGGGCGTGGTCGACGAGGAGGTCGTCGCCGAGGTCGTCAGCCGCATGACCGGCGTGCCGCTCCAGCGCCTCGAAAGCGAGGAGATGGAGCGGCTGCTGAAGATGGAGGACGAACTCCACAAACGCGTCGTGAGCCAGCACGAGGCGATTACGGCCGTGTCGCGGAGCCTGCGGCGGAGCCGGAGCGGCCTGAAGGACCCCCGCCGCCCCATGGGGTCGTTCATCTTCATCGGCCCGACGGGCGTCGGCAAGACGCTCCTGGCCAAGGCCCTGGCCGACTTCATGTTCGGCGACGAGGACGCCCTCATCCAGATCGATATGTCCGAGTATATGGAGAAGCACAACGTGTCGCGCCTGGTGGGCGCCCCGCCCGGCTACGTGGGATACGAGGAAGGCGGCCAACTGACCGAGCGGATCCGCCGCCGGCCGTACAGCGTCGTCCTCCTGGACGAGATCGAAAAGGCCCACGCCGACGTCTACAACATGCTCCTCCAGATCATGGAGGAGGGGAACCTGACGGACTCGTTCGGCCGACGCGTCGATTTCCGAAACACCATCCTCATCATGACCTCGAACATCGGCTCCGACATCATCAAGAACCAGGCCGGACTCGGCTTCCGCAAGAAGACCGGCGACGCCACCTACGAGCAGACTAAAGAGGCCCTGATGAAAGAGGTGGAGCGGCACTTCCGCCCCGAGTTCCTCAACCGCGTTGACGACACCATCATGTTCCGGCAACTCACGCGCGACGACCTGAAGGAAATCGTCGATATCGAACTCGCGAAGGTCCGCGGCCGGCTCAAAGGCCAGGGGCTGGAACTGGTCCTGACGGACGAGGCCAAAGAGTTTATCATCAATCAGGGGTACGACCCGGACTTCGGCGCCCGGCCGCTGCGGCGGGCGCTGGAGCACCTCGTCGAGGACCACATCTCCGAGGAACTCCTCCGCGGCGCCTACAAGGGCAAAGATACTATCACCGTCAGCGTCAAGGAAGACCACCTGTACTTCGAGGCCTCCGAGTCCGGCACCGAGAAGCCCGTCGGCGTCCACAACGGGACGTAAGGCGGCGGGTCTCCGCGCTCGCCGCGTGTTGTCATTCTGAGCGAGCGCAGCGAGCGAAGAATCTCGCCGGGGGTTCTGCCGTTTCTTGCGCGGCGGGCCTCCGTACCCCCTACGTCTTGTCATTCTGAGGGCCGTACGGCCCGAAGAATCTCGCCGTGGGGCTTTTTCTTTTTCAGCGCGGCGGGTCTCGGCATACGCCTCCGTATGGACCGACCCGCCGCGTCACCGTGTGGTGCCAGCTTCTCAGCCCGGCCGGGCCATGACGCTGACCGACTTCCGGACCCATTCGATTCGGCCGATGGCGTCCAGGATTCTCAGCCGGACCTCGTCCACCGTTTCCACCTTCTGCCGGGCCTTCAGCCGCCGGAGTGCCTCCTGGGTGTGCTGCTGGGTGTGCTGGAGGTGCGGAATCACGTGGCCCGCGCGCTGGGAGAACGCCAGCCCCATCGCATAGGCCGCGCTGGCCCGGCGGAGGGGCTTGGGCGAGTCCAGTTCGCGGAACCAGGCCTCGATGTCCTCCCGGGTGCATGCGATCAGTGTCCTGACAAGGGTCTGCGCCAACATCCCGTCGTAGACGTTCCGGCCCAGGCAGTCGAGGAGCGGGCCCGCGAGGTCCGGCCCCGCCAGGCCGGCCACCTGTTGAAGGGCGCCGGCGGCGGTCCGCGTGATGCCCGGGTCCGGCCCGTCCAGGCAATCCTTCAGGACGGCGATGATTTCGTCCGTGCGGATCCGGTGCTGCGACAGGTGCCCCAGGGTCCCGATGGCCGACGTGCGGGTCTGGCCCTCGGCCTCGCGGGCCGCACGCATCAGGGCCGGCACGACGGGCGCCCAGGTCTTGGCAAGGGCGTCCCGGCACTTTTGAGGCGAACCGTGCAGATGCCGGTTCACCGCCTCCATGGCCGCCAGGCGGACCGGCTCCTCCGCGTCCTCCATCAGTTCCGCGAGGCGGGCGACGACCTCCTGCGGCGGCACGCCGTCCCGGTACGCCGTCGTCAGGTACCGCGTGGCGGCCCGGCGTTCGTGCAGGAGCGGGCTGCGGGTGGCCTCCAGGAGGATGGGGCCCGCCGCCTCGCCGATTTCGGCCAGTTCCTGGGCGGCCTGTTCGGCCTTCATGGGCTCCTCGTGCAGCCGGCGGGCGTGGTGCTGAAGCGCGGCCTCCTCGCACCCGGTCAGGGCCGGCCAAAGAAGAGCAAGAAGCAGCAGCGGGCGGAGCGGTCGCACGGTCGGTGGGCTCGCTTTCCGGATCTGTGTCCACCGGAATTAGACGGGGCGGTTGGACCGGAGGTTCCATCGCGAGCGAAGTGGTTCGGCGCGCCATAGGCCCCGATCCCGGCGCCGGTCCGCCGATATCGCCGCTGAACCGCCCGCCGGTTGAGCCGTCTAATTCAGCGGGAACCTTTCATCTTTCCCATGCGACGGGGTATAATAAAGAGAAGGAAAGTCGAAGTCGGATGCCGATACAGTATCGGGTGGCCTATACTCCCGCCCCTGGCGGGGGAGGTGCGAAATGAAACGGTTTGCAGCCGGTCTGACAGCGGCCGCGGTGGCCTGGGGGGTCCTGGGCGCCTCGGCCGCGTGGGGCCAGTATTATACGCCGCTGCGGTACGACCTGCGGTACACGAGCCCCACCTACATCCCGAGCGGGAGCCTGCGATTCTCGCCCTACCGGAAACCGGACCCCTACCGGTTCGGGCAGCCGCTCCACGGCAACCTGGCCGTGACGGGGAACCTCCGGCTGGGCAAGTCGTTCAGGGGGTCCACGCCGTATACGGCGTCGGGGGGCCAACTGACTCAGGATTTGCCCTCCACGGCCCTGAGCAACTTCCGTCGGGACTCGATCGGCATCGAGGATATCGGCACCGGTCTGGAGTACGGGGCCACCGCGCCCTACTACCCGGACACGGCCGCCGTCACGACGCCGTGGACGGCCGGCCGGCGCTTCGACGACCAGCGTTTCGGCGACCGGGTGCGCTACCTGCCGCCCAATTACAACGTGACGGCCGCCGAGCCGATCCGCGAGCCGGGCAATGTGTTTACGAGCACCGGCGGCTGGACGGGCCTGCTCCCGGAGGACCTTGAGCCCGGCCAGGGGTATGTGGGCGGTCCCGGGACGACGCAGGGGCTCCTCGACTCGGCGCTTATGGATACCAGGCTCGGGGCGCCTGCGGATGAAGCGGAGGCCGACCGGGAGGCCGAGCAGGAGGCCGGCCGCCTCAAGTCTCCATACGAGATGTACCAGGGGCGGTTCGAAACCAGGCCGATGAACCTCTTTGATGTGGAAGCGAAGCCCGGCAAGGACCTCGAGACCGCGCCGCAGGAGCAGAGGCTGGAACTCCAATACACCGCCGAGGCGACGGATCTCGATCCCTGGGTGCTTCCGGAGGAGGACGTGGAGGCGGCCGAGGCGCCGGGAACGCCCGGCCCGGGCGGCCCGGCCGCCGACGACCGCCAGGCGCCCGCCGAGCGTCTCTGGCCCCAGGAGCCGGCCGACGAGGCGGACACGGACGAGCCCTTGCCGGCCGAGTTGCGCCGGACCCCGGGCCCGCCGGTGCCGATGGCGCCGACCTCGGCCTACGCGCAATACGTTCTCCAGGCGCACGAGGCGTTGAAGGCCGGAGATTACGGCCGGGCCGAATCCCTGTACGCGGCCGCGGCGGCGCTCGAACGCGACCGGCCGGCCGCCTGGTTCGGACGCGTCCACGCCCTGCTGGGCAGCCGCCTGTACCTCCAGGCTGCAACGGTGCTGGAGCAGGGCTTGACGAAGCATCCCGAGTGGGCCAAGCGCGTTCCCGATCTCCGTGAGGTCTACACCAAGGCGGATGTGTTTGAGCGCATCGTCCGGGACGTGAAGCGGAATGCCGACCGCGAGGTCACGAGAGGCCTGTACCGGTTCCTCATGGGGTATCTGACCTACGCCACCGGCAACGTGGAGGAGGCCCGGCAGCACCTGACCGCCGCCGCCGAGGTGCGGACCGGCGAGGGCGGGGCCGTGACCGTGATCCTCAACGCCATCGGACACGAGTGAGCCGACGGCGCGCATCCTGGTGCGACGGGCGGGGCCGGGAGCCGTGACGGCGGAAGGTTCCCGGCCCCCCGCGCGCGCCGCCGAAAGCGATTGAACTACACAGGCCGAGCGGATACAATCGGCCCCTCCAGACCTATGCCAATAACGGTTGCTAATATGACCGGCGCCCAGCGCATCCCGGCGCCGCCGCCGGAAACGAAATCCAGCGCCCCGGTGAAGGGGTTGGCCCCCGAGGCGGCGAACCCCGTCGCGCCGGGGCCGGACGAATCGGCCCCCAACCCGGCGGAGGCCAACCGCCGGGCCGACGCCCCGGAGAGTGGCGAGGCGGGCGCCGGCCGCGAAGAATCCCGCCAGGCCGAGGGTTCCTCGTCCCCCCCTGACACCGGCCCGAACCGGGACGCTGACGCCGACGCCCGGCCGCCACCCGAGGCCGAGACGACCGGCCGGTCGGAGCCGCCCACCCTGGTCATCCGCTACGGGCGGATGGGCATGCTCGGACGGTTTACCTACTCGCTGGAGCGATGGCGCCGCGGGCAGCGGGCCGTCATCAAGTCCGACCGCGGCATCGAAATCGGCACCATCGTCTGCCGGTGGGTGCCCGACGGCGGGGGGGACGGCGACCTGAAGGTCACCGGCGAGGTCCTTCGTCTCGTCACGCATTCCGACGAGGTGGACGAACGGCACCTGGAGCAGGATGCCCAGCGCGAGTTCGACTTCTGCCGGAAGCGCATCGCCGACCGGGGCCTTCCAATGAAACTGGTCGGCGTGGAGCACCTGTTCGGCGGCGACCGGATCATCTTTTACTTCGTGGCGGAGAAGCGAGTCGATTTCCGGGCCCTGGTCCGCGACCTGGCCCGGGAGTTCCAGACGCGAATCGAGATGCGCCAGATCGGGGTCCGCGACGAGGCACGCCTCCTGGGCGACTACGAGCGGTGCGGCCGGCCGCTCTGCTGCCGGGCCTTCATCAAGGACCTCGAACCCGTCTCGATGAAGATGGCGAAGATTCAGAAGGCTACCCTCGACCCCTCGAAGATCTCGGGTCGCTGCGGCCGCCTGATGTGCTGCCTCCGATTCGAGCACGCCACCTATAAGGAACTCCGTAAGAACCTCCCGCGCAAGAACCGGGAGGTCGGCACGGCCGTGGGACCCGGACACGTGGTCGGCTCTGACGTTGTCACCCAAATGGTCCACGTCCAACTGACCACCGGCACCCGCGTCACCGTGCCGGTGGAGAGCCTCGTCCCGCCGGAGGAGGCGCCCCCGCCCGGCACGGTCGCCCCGGTCGCTGCCGGGACCGGCCGACGGGGGCGGGCATCCCCGGCCGGCGAGGCCGACAAGACAAAGGCGGATGACGCCGAAAAGACGGGCAACGAGGGCAAGGACGCCGGCCGGAAGAAGGCCTCCGACCAGAAGGCGACCCGCAAACGTCGACGCCGCTCCAAGGGCAAAGACCGGGGCCGTCGAGGCAAAAGCAAAGGCTCGTCCGCCAAGCGCACCTCGGGCGGGGGCAAGGGCAAGTCGAACCACTGAACGCCGGACGGCGGGTCACGGCGCCCCGCCTCCTCGCTTCGGGGAACCCGCATGAGCAGGCACATCCTGATTACCGCCGCCCTCCCGTACGCACACGGGCCGGCCCACATCGGGCACCTCGTCGAGTACGTTCAGGCCGACATCTGGGCCCGCTACCACAAGGCCTGCGGCCGGGACTGCCGGTACATGTGTGCCATCGACAGCCACGGCACGCCGATTATGCTGAAGGCCCAGAAGGAGGGCGTCCCACCGGAGACGATCATCGAACGTTTTCACGCCGAGTACGTCCGCGACTTCGACGCCTTCGACGTCGGGTTCGACAACTTCGGCACCACCCATTCCGATGAGAACCGGGTCCTGACCGAGACCGTCTTCCGTCGGCTTCAGGAGAGGGGGCACGTCGAGACCCGCACCGTCCGGCAGGCGTTCTGCGAGGCCTGCGGCATGTTCCTGCCCGACCGGTACATCCGCGGCACCTGCCCGCGGTGCGGGGCACCGGACCAGTACGGCGACAATTGCGAGGTCTGCGGCGCGGCCTACAGCCCGGTCGACGTGGTCGACCCGCGGTGCGCCCAGTGCGGGCAGCCGGCCTCGTGGCGCCGGTCGGAGCACTATTTCTTCCTCGTCACGGCCTACGAGGGCATGCTTCGCGACTGGGTCGGACCGGAGCACCTGCACCCGCACGTGGTCGCCAAACTCCAGGAGTGGTTCGAGGAGGGGCTGCGGGACTGGGACTTCACCCGCGACGCCCCTTACTGGGG
>CAYTJE010000194.1:0-6620 GCA_964437855.1 uncultured Anaerolineales bacterium
TATCTTCCCAAGCCGGAGGACATGGCGCCGATGCGGCCGCGCAAGAAAAGACGGATGAAGGATAAAGAGAACGAGGAAGCGTGAGCGTACAAGGGCTCGGTCGCCGCGGTCTGGCTGGGCGGCGTGGTGTACGACGTGGCGGCGGGGTAACGGCTATAGATTGTCATTTCGACCGAGGCGTCGCGCAGCGACGCCGAGTGGAGAAATCTCGCCTTGATGGTCGTTTAGGAACGGCATAGCAGCAAAGGCCACGGCGAGATCCCTCGGCTGCGCTCGCGATGACAGCGAACGCCCACGGCCAGATTCCTCGGCTCGCTTCGCTCGCTCGGAATGACATTGGGAGAGCCGTGCGGCCTCGCGCGGAATGACATCGGGCGGTTGCCTTGCAGACGGTGGACACGATGACTCTCGACGACATCGCAGCCAAACTCGACGCGGGCGAGCGGCTCACGCGCGACGACGGCCTGGCCCTGTACGGGGCGGACGACCTCTTGGCCCTCGGCGCGCTGGCCGACCGCGTCCGGCAGGCCCGGCACGGCCGGCGGGCCTTCTACATCGCCAACACCCACGTCAACTCGACGAACGTGTGCGTGAACCGGTGCGGCCTGTGCGCGTTCTGGGCGGCGCCCGAGGACCCCGGCGCCTACTTCCTGTCGCCGGAGGAGGTTCTCGAGCGGGCCCGGCCCGACGTCGAGGCCGGCGCCACCGAGGTCCACGTCGTCGGCGGGTGCCATCCGGAGGTCGACCTGGACTACTGCCTGGCGATGGTCGGCCGGCTGCGCGAGGCGTTCCCGGAGGTGTGCATCCAGGCGCTGACGGCGGTGGAGGTGGCGCACGCGGCGTCGCAGTCCGGCGTGGGGGTGGAAGAAGCGCTTCGGCGGCTCCAGGGCGCCGGCCTGACGGGGATGCCGGGCGGCGGGGCCGAGATCTTCGCCCCCGCGGTCCGCCGCCGCATCTGTCCGAACAAGATCACCGGCCAGGAGTGGCTCGAGGTGCAGCACGCCGCCCACGACCTGGGTATCCCGACGAACGCGACGATGCTGTACGGCCACGTGGAGTCGCCGGCCGACCGCGTGGACCACCTGCTCCGGCTGCGGGACCTTCAGGACGCCGGCGGCGGGATCCAGTCGTTCATCCCGCTGCCGTTCCATCCGGCGGGGACGGCTTTCCCGGACCTGCCGGGTCCCACGGCCGTGGACGACCTGAAGACGATGGCCGTGGCGCGCCTCCTCCTGGACAACGTGCCGCACCTGAAGGCGTTCTGGATCATGCTGGGCCCGGGCCTGGCGCAGGTGGCGCTTCGGTTCGGGGCGGACGACATCGACGGGACGGTCGTGCGGGAGGAGATCACGCACGCCGCCGGCGCCCGCACGCCGCAGGCCCTGGCCGTGGACGACCTGGAGGCGCTGGCCCGGTCGGCCGGGTGCGAGCCGGTGGAGCGCGACACGGTGTATCGGCGGATCGCGCGGGGGCCGGACCGGCGGCAGTGGAGGAGATTATCAACATGAGAGGCTATCTATGGCTTATGGCGTCGGGGATTCTGGCGGCCGGGTGCGGGTCGGACGAGGCGCCCGCCCCGCCCCCGCCCCTCGAGGCGGGGCGGGCGGCGACCATCGAGGCCGTCGAGCCGGCGAACATGGCCCGCGGGGCCGGCCGCCGGCCCGCGTTCGCATGGACCCTGCCGGAGCCGCTCCGCCAGGGCGGACGGGTCACGTTCACCCTGGCCGAGGCCGGACGGGGCGAGAGGCCCGTCACCGACGAGGCCGGGCAGCGCCGGGTGGCGACCGTGAGCGGCCTGGACGCCTCCGGCGCCGAGCCGCTGGACCTGTGGGACCCGCCCGCCGGCTGCGTCCTGACGGGCGAGGTGACCGGGATGCGGCAACTGGCGCCGGCAACGTGGTATCGGTGGCGGGTGCGGGCGGTGGCGCCGCGGTCGGCCGACCATGCGGACTTTTACTTCCGCACGCGGGAGGCGCCGGCTGCGCGGGAGGCGCCGGCTGCGCGGGAGGCGCCGGCTGCGCGGGAGGAGTGAGGTCGAGGTTCGAGCCCGCTGCGTAAGCAGCGGGGCACGTTCGACGGGCGGGAAGGTTGGCGCGCCCGGGGCGCGCCCGCGCCGCGGGCTACCCGCCATCTTACGATGGCGGCTCGGGCGATGGCGCCTCGGGCGCGCTTGCGCCGGCGGCGCCCGGCGCGCCCCGAGCCGCGACCGTGAGGTCGCGGGTAGGGGCGAAGCGCAGGCGGCGCCTGGCGCGCGAGAGGTCTCTGCGGGGTCGGGCTACCCGCCATCTTACGATGGCGCCTCGCCGAAGCACGTTCCGAGGCTGCGCGCCACGGCCAGGAGGGGGTCGTCGAGGGGCACCTGCCGGCTGCCGCCGGCCACGTCCGCCAGGGCCACATCCGTCAGGCGTCCCCGCTGCCAGGAGGCCATGCGTCCCCATCGCCGCTCGGCCACGAGGCGGGCGGCCCGGTAGCCGAGCATGGTGGCGAAGACGCGGTCGAAGGCGCAGGGGCTCCCGCCCCGCTGGACGTAGCCCAGGTCGGTCGAGCGGGAGGCGATGCCGGTCTGCTGCTCGACGGTGCCGGAGACCAGCCGGCCCACGCCGCCCAGGCGGATGGGGTCGGGGCTGCCGGCGACGCGTCGCTCGATAACCATTTTGCCGCCCTCCGGCCGGGCGCCCTCCGCCACGCAGATGATGGAGAAGCGTTTGCCGACCTGGTACCGCCGGCGGCAGACCTCGAAGATGGGGTCCCAGTGGAACGGGATCTCGGGGATCAGGATGACGTCGGCGCCGCCGGCCGCGCCCGCGTGCAGGGCCAGCCAGCCGGCGTATCGGCCCATGACCTCGGCCACCATCACGCGGTGATGCGCGCTGGCCGTCGTGTGCAGCCGGTCCAGGGCCTCGGTCGCCACGTTCACCGCCGACTGGAACCCGAAGGTGCGTTCGGTGCGCGGCACGTCGTTGTCGATGGTCTTCGGGACGCCGATGACCGGCATGCCGCAGTCGGCGAGTCGTCCGGCGACGGCCATCGACCCGTCGCCGCCGATGACGACCAGGCCGTCGAGGCGGTGCTTGGCGAAGACCGCGAGGGCGTCCTCGGAGCGGTCGGTGACGGTCATCTCGCCGTCGGTCTCCTCGGCCCACTCGAACGGGTTGGCGATGTTACTGGTGCCGAGGATCGTCCCCCCCTGGGTCAGGATGTTCGAGACGGTCTCCCAGTCGACGTCCATGGTGCGGTCGGTCACCAGGCCGTCGTAGCCGTCCAGGAAGCCGACGAGGTCGGCCCCGTGCTCGTGCATGAGGGTCTTGGCGACGGCGCGGATGACGGCGTTGAGGCCGGGGCAGTCGCCCCCGCCGGTCAGGATGCCGATGCGCATGAGGAGGTCTCCTTGGCGCGGAAGGCTCGGGCGGGATTGTACCGTACTTCGGCCCGGGCCGCGAATGGAAGTTGGCGGGGTTCGACGTGTGGCGGGGAGGCGCACCTGCTGTTCGAGCCCGCGCCGTTCGAGCCCGCCGCGTAAGCGGCGGGGTACGACCGAGTGGCGGCGCGATTTGGGCGCGCGGCGATCGCGTTGCACCGGGAAGTACCCGCGAACTCACGTTCGCGGCTCGGGCATGTGCCGCTCGGGCGGCGCGGCGGGTACGGAGACCCGCCGCGCCATCACGGGCGTGGTCGACGTGCTACCGCCGGCGGCGGCGCCGGAGCAGCAGCGCCGCCCCGCCCAGGCCCAGGAGGGCGAGGCTCGCCGGCTCGGGCAGGACGACCCAGCCGTCGCGGAACTCGACGCTGGTCACGTCGTCGCCGAACCATTCGTTGATGTGCACCTGCTCGCCGTCGATCAGGGCGTAGACGTGGATGTCGCCGATGACCAGCGTGGAGCCGGTCAGGATATCCAGGCCGTCCAGCCCCCCGCTGCCGTACAGGTACAGGGCCTCGTTGGAGGCGCGGTTGCCGTTGTCGATGGCGTCGACGAGGAGCACCTCGGCGGCGCCGCTGCCGCCGACGACGAGTCGGGCGATGCCGAAGTTGCCGGTGCCCGCGAGGCCGGGCGGGCCGAGGTCTTCGCCGCCCACTTCCATCCACTGTTCGCCGGCGCCGTCGAACTGGAGGATGGCCTCGTCGCAGGCGAACCGGGTCTCGTCGTCGTAATCGAAGGAGAAGTTCCCGCCGATGGTGGTCTTGGCCAGGCCGCTGATGTCCAGGCTGCTCGTCGGGTCGAGGTGCAGGCCGCCCACGAATTCCACGAGGCTGGTGTTGTCGGCCACGGTGAGGCTGAAGTCGTCGGTGACGGTCACGTCGCCGAGGGTCAAATGCCCTCCGGCGGAGACGACGAACCGCACCCGGCCGTTGCCCGTGGTGACGGACTGGAGGCTCGACAGGTCGATGCGGCCGCCGGAGTTCACGATGAAGTCCAGGCGGTCCTTATCCTCGTACAACGGTCCGGCGATGTCCTGGACGCCCGACAGGTCCACCAGGCCGTTATCGGTAGCCGTGACCTGGTGCACCTGCTCGTAATTGCCGGTGGAATGGTCGTCGGCCAGGCTCGTCAGCGACGAGAGGTCCAGCAGGCTGCCCGTGCCGGTGGCCGAGAGGATGGTGTACGTGCCGCGGTCGCGGAGGCCCGTCGAGGCGTAACTCGCGGCCGCGACGTCGTCGAACACGAGGCCGCCCGAGACCGAGACGCGGGCGTTGTCGAGGTTCGCCAGCGTCCCGCGCGTCAGCGTCCAGGCGGGCGAGACGCCCACCACCGTGCCGGAGATGTCCACCAGGTTCGGCGCGTCGAACGTGGCGCCGGCGCCGGCCGAGAGGACGGCGTCGGTGAGGCTGGTCAGGGCGGGCGCGTCGACCGTGGCGCCGTCGCCCAGGCTGTACCCCTCACCGTTGTGCGAGGTCAGGAGCGGGAGGTTCAGGGTCCGGTTGTCGGCAAGGTTGAACCGGGTGTTGACGGCCGTCTCCAGCGCCGGCAGCGTGTAGGTCGGCACGTCCAGGTCGAACCGCACCTCGCCGGTGCCGGCCTCGGTGGACTGGAGGGCGTCCAGCATCACGTTGCCGCCCGTATTGACACGGATATCCAGGCGGTCGCTCTCCTGGTAGGTGGGGCCGCTCATGCTCTGGACGCTGGAGAGATCGACGACGCCGTCGTTGGTGCCGGCGATGACGTGAATCTGCTCGTAACTGCCGGTGTGATGGTCGTCGATGATGGTCAGCAGGGACGACAAGTCGAGCGTGCTCCCCGCGCCCGCGGCCGAGAGAATGGTGAACGTGCCCCGTTCGCGTCGGCCGGCGGAGGAATACGTCGTGGCGGCAATGTCGATCCCGCCGCCCCCGCTGACGTGCGCCATGGCCCGGTTGCCGGGGAACTGGGCCGCGGCGGCCGGCGCGCTGAACGTGCCGTTGTCGGTGATCACCTGGCCGTAGACCTCCGCGAAGTCCAGGACGGTCAGGCTTCGGCCGGGGTTGACGGTCAGCGTGGCGTCCGTGCCGAGCCGGAGGTCGGTCACCTCCTGGGCGCCGCCGGCCACGTCGAACTCGACCGCCACGCCGTCGGGGATCACGACCGCGTACGTCTCGGTGGGCGTGTTGAGCGGAACGTCCGGCGTGTCCCAGTTATCCGCATCGTTGTAACTGCTCGTGCCGGCCCCGCCGGTCCAGGTGGCGGTGGTCTGGCCCATGGCCCCGGCGGCGGCCAGCAGCAGGATGCCTACGGCGAGCCCGCAGCCGGCTCCGCATGCCCAACGTAACGGTGCAGCGCGCATGGTATGGCCTCCCTGTCTCGAAAGCGTATCGTCCCGAAGGAAATTCCCTGAAGATGAACGGCAGACGAGAGAGGTGCGGATAGCGCGTCGCGTGTCGGCCAGTACGGAGCGCGGCCGGGGTCAGACCATGAACCGGCCGGAGAAGGCTTGTTGAAATCCCGCGGTCCGTGGACAATAGACATCCTGGCCCCCCGCACGGTCCTCGGCGGACCGTCGGACGGGGGCATGGGATAAGGAGAGGAGCCATGTTAACCTGGCGCGGTGTGTGGCGGGTCGGCCTCGGAACGATTGTGGTCCCGGGCGCGTGGCTGGCGGGGTACGGCAAGGGGGACAGGCCGGACGTCGAATACGTGCCGACGCCGGAGGAGGTCGTGGCCGAGATGCTCAAGACCGCGAACGTGGGCGGGAACGATGTCATTTACGATCTGGGCTGCGGCGACGGGCGGATCGTGATAACGGCCATCGAGAAGTTCATGGTCCGGAAGGGCGTCGGCATCGACATCGACGCGGAACGGATCAGGGAATGCCACGAGAACGCCCGGAAGGCGGCCGTGGCCGATCGCGTGACGTTCCTTCAGCAGGACCTGTTCGACACCGATTTCAGCGAGGCCAGCGTCGTGGCCCTGTACCTGCTGCCCGAACTGAACGTGCGTCTGCGCCCCGCGCTCTTTCGCCAACTTCGGTCGGGCGACCGTGTCGTCTCCCATGCGTTCGACATGAGCCTTACGGGGCGGACCAGACCGGCCTGCCCACCGCGTCGAACAGGACCAGGCGCGGCCCCGGCTCCGGCGCCGTCACTAGCCTTGCGCGCGTGCGCCCGGCGTCGTCCACGAGCACCAGTTCGCGGGTGCGGACCTCGTCCGC
>CAYTJE010000195.1:0-6536 GCA_964437855.1 uncultured Anaerolineales bacterium
GCCGCAGCGCCCCGCGCGCCGGGCGCACCGGCGCTTCGCAGGTACCCGCGACCTCACGGTCGCGGCTCGGGGGCGCGCCGCCTCTCGCGCGCCGGGCGCACCGGCGCTTCGCAGGTACCCGCGACCTCCCGGTCACGGCTCGAAAACGGGCACCAGCAGCCGCGCCACCTCCGTGGCGTGAAGCGTCTCGCGGCCGGCGAGACCGTCCGGCACGGGCGAGGCGAGCAGCACGCCCCATCCACGCCGGTCCTCCCGGACCAGCCCGTGCGAGCCGCGGACCCGCTCGGCCGAGAGCGGCACCTGCCGCGTCTCCGGGTCCAGGAACAACTCGGCCGCGTCGAACCCCGGCTTGGCGTGGATATCCACCGTCGGCGCAAACGCCGGGGCCCGCGCCTCCTCGAGCCACCAGTAATAGGTGAAGTGGGCATCGGGTTCGGCCAGGAGCACCAGACGGCCGGAGCGCGGATGGTCGAGGCCGCGCTCGGCCAGGTCCGAGCGGTCGAGCACCTCGGCCACACCGTCCAGACGGGCCAGGCACCGCCGCGCCTTCCGCACGTCGGCCTCTCCACTCGGATCCCTTTGGGAGGGGCCCGGCGAGGCGGGGAAATAGACGTGGGCCACCTGGTGATCGACCAGGGCGAAGGCCCGGCAGTCGCCGGGGTCCAGGTACTCGCGGCCGTCGATCTCGCGGACCGCCAGCAGGTCCGCCTCCCGCAGCGCCCGGTTCGGCGCCACCGGCCGGGCGACGGGCAGAAAAGCGTACTCCGAGAGGACGAGGACGCGGGCGCCGTCCTCCCGTGCGGCGGCCAGCAGGGGCGCCAGGAGCGGCTCCAACGCGGCCGCGGCGTCGCGATGGGCGCCGGAGTCCGGCCCGTCGCGGTGGCCCGAGTAGTCTAGATGCGGCAGGTAGGCCAGGAGGAGGTCGGGCCGCTCGCCGCGCCAGACGGCCAGGGTGGCGTCGGCGATCCATCCGCTGGCGCCGCCGAGCGGGTCCGCGGGGTCGCGGCCGGCCAGGGGACCCCAGTAGTCCATCAGGTTGAACGGCCCGCGTGGTCGGCCGGGCTCAAGGGCCGAGTCGCCCTCGGCCAGGCGGCGGTACAGGTCCGCCGGACGCGAGTAGACGTCCTGGATGAGCCCCTCCGGCCCGTGGACGGGCTTCGGCGTCAGCAGCACGTCGGCCGAGCCGTACATCGACTGCTGCCAGAACAGAAAAGCCCGTTTCGGATTTCGGGTTTCGGATTTCGGATTTCGTCTCTCCCACACGCGCGGCACGGCGAGCAGCCGGGCGGACTGTTCCCAGAACCGCACCTCGGCCGTGTCCGGGAAGTAAAGGCCGTTTGCGACGATGCCGTGCCCGGAGCCGGCCTCGCTGTGTCCGGGCGGCACACCGGTCGTCAGCGTGGCCTGCATGGGGCAGGTGGTGGCGGGGAGGACGGGTTCCAGGTCCAGGAAGGCCCCGGCGCCAGCGAGTTCGCGGAGGCAGGGGATGTGCGGGACGAGGTCCCGCCCCAGGCCGGCCACGTTGATGACGAGCGTCCGCGGCATGGGTCCCTTGTAGATGGCGGGAGGCGGCGGGTCAAACCAAAACGTGGCGGGGGGCCTGCGCGGGCACGCCGGGCGCCGCCTGTGCTCCGCAGGTACCCGCGCCCTCACCCGGCGTCGCCCCCCGGCTATGCCGGGCGGTCGCGGCTCGGGGGCGCGCCGGGCGCCACCGGCGCAAGCGCGCCCGAGCCGCCATCGTAAGATGGCGGGTATCCCCGCGCGCCGCAGCGCCCCCGCGCACTGGTGTACCCGCGACCTTACGGTCGCGGCTCGGGGGCGGCGCGCGGCCGGCGAGTTTTCGGGTTGCCTTGCCGACCGAATGCGTATAGGCTTACACGACGTATCCCGTGCACGCATAAGGGGTTCGGTCCCGTCCCGCATCCAACCTGCGTGGCCTTCGCCCGCCGGCCACGAGCGAAGCGTTTTCGACGGCCATCGCTCCAGGAGACCCGACAGGATGACTTCCCGACCCCAGATCGTGTGCGCGCTACCCGCCCTGGCCCGTTGGATGATTCCAGCGGTCCTGGCGGCCATTGTGCTGATGCCGGCGACGGCGCCGGCCGCCGAGACCCCCGCCGAGACCGAGGCCCCCGAGGCCGGCGACACGGAGGCCGCCCCCGGCCTGACCGGCGAGAACGCCGCCATCGCCAAGGCCGTCGGCCTCAGCGCCGACCAGCGGAAGCAGTTCGCCACCATCCTCGCCGACGCCGACAAGGCCATGGCCACGTGGCAGGAGGAAAACCGCGACCGGCTCCAGGCGGCCCAACAGGCGTTGGCGGTCGCCCAACAGCGCGGGGACCGCGCCGCCTTCGAGCAGGCCCTGGCCAAGGCCCGGCCCCTGATGAAGGCCCGCCTCGCCATCCAGCAGCAATACGAGCAGCGCATCATGGAGATGCTGACGCCCGACCAGGAAGGCAAGTGGTTGGGCTACGTCCTGTACCGCCAGATGCTCCGCCAGGCCGCCCCGTTGGACCTGACCGAGGCGCAGCGCCAGGCCACCCGGGCCCTGTGCGCCGACACGGGCACGAAACTGGCGGCCCTGCCCTCCGAGGAGCCGGAGGAGGGGAAGGAGGGGGAGGAGGGGAAGGAGGGGGAGGAAGGGACGGAAGCCTCTTCCGAGAAGGCGAAGCAGTCCGCCGCCCTTCAGCGGGCCATGGTCGAACGCTTCATGAAGGAGGTCCTGACCGACGCCCAGCGTCAGCGGCTGCGGCCCGCCGGGCCCGGGACCGGCCCGGCCGAGGGGGCCGCCCCGCCGGACGAAAAGGCCCAACCCGCAGGCCCGGACGACGAGGCCGCCCCCGAGAGGTAACCGCCTGTCCGAGAAAACCCGCTCGCCGGCCCCTCCGACCGAAACGGGCCCCGCGCCTCCGCGGCGCGGGGCTCGCCGTGTCTCCGGCCGGGCCGACGGAAAAAACTTGCGGCGGGCGGATTTCCTGGTCCATTATAGGTCGGGACTTGTTCAAACCAGCGTCCGCCGGCGCGTGCCCGTTTCGGGCCCCTCCGGCGGCGCAAGGGCGGCCCGCCGCACGGCCCGGCGCGCCGCCCCATCCAACCCCGCGGCCGTTCGGAGATGCCAGATATGAAACGTCTCACGTGGTACGCGGTGGCGCTGGCCGCGGCGATGATGGTCGGCCTGGTGACCGCCGAGGCGGCCCAAGCCGCGAAAAGGGAAGGCGGCAGGGCCAAACGCGCCGCCCGCGAAGGCAAAGGCGAACGCAGCAGCCTGCGGGGCGAGTACGCCATCCTCGCGAGCGAGTGCGACCTGACGGCCGAGCAGGAGGCCGAACTCAAGACCAGGGTCCAGGCCCGCAAGCAGGCCATGGCCGAGTGGCAGCAGGCGCACGCCGACGAGGCCGCCAATCTCAAACAGGCCGTCAGAGCCGCCAGGGACGCCGGCAACAAAGGGGAGGCCAAACGCCTCACGCAGCGGGTGAAGGCCCTGTCGGCCGAACGCCAACAACTGGACGAGCTGACGATGGCCCAGATCTATGCCGTCCTCACGCCGGAGCAGATGACCACGTGGGCGGGTTTCCGGCTGTATCGCCGGGCGATGCGGTGGTGCAAACGGGCCGGCCTGACGGAGGAGCAGCAGGCCGCCATCCGCAAGATGGCCGACGCGGCCGCCAAGCGCCTCGCCAGGGCCGGCGGCAAGCCGGGCGAGGACCCGGTCCTGACCGCCCTGCGCCAGGAGATCGAGCGGACGGTCCTGACGGCCGAGCAGCGCGAGGCGCTGGGCCGGAAGCCGACGAAGGAGCGGCCCGAGAAGAAGCCCGCCAAGGAAAAGGCGGCGAAGTAGCCCGTCACGCGGGAAATGCAGGCCGTTGGCGCTCTGTCGCACTCACTTGAGGGGTACCGGCACTCACTGCGGCGGCCGGCAGTGGGAGCACGGTTCCAGGCCGCGGGCTTTGGCCTCGCTCAGGCGGATCGGAATTGCACCGTGCCGCAGGTGTGGACACTCTGCCCGGTGATACTTCGAGCCGGTCTTGGTGATGTAAACGAGGGGGTTGCTCTCGTCCCCGGGTCGCACCTTCCTGCCGGACGGTTCGGCGCCCCGGTTCCACGGCTTCGAGGGGGCCTGGGCACTGGGCTTTCCGACGAGCCCCACCGACGGCTTGTCCGGATCGACGTATCGTTGTGCGGCACCCATCCGGAGCAGTACGTCCGACAGCCACCCCTTGCGCGTCCAGACGCGGACGAGCAGTCGGCCGTAGGCGTCCTTCGGGCGTTTCCCGGATGGGAAAACCCACACGCGCCGGCTGAGGAGGGTCTGGCGCGTGATGCGCTTGGCGCGTTCGCCGCCGGGCTCGTCGAACTCCGGGCAGTTGACGTCAAAGAGGCGGACCTCGACCGTGCCGGCCTCGCAGATCACCTTGAAACTGTCGCCATCCAGGAGGTCGACCACCCTTGCGGAAAAGGCGGGCGGGGCGGGCGGCGGCACGGACGCCTTGGCCGCGGGCGCTTCGGCCAACACCAGGGCGATGGCTGCGGCACAAAGGGCCGCAACGGGCAGGAAGGGCTTCGCCTTCATGGCGCGCTCCTTCAGAAAGGGGGTCCATGGCCCCATTATACATCTTGGAATGCGTTGGCAACAGGGCTGAGCGGCCGGACGGGCGCGCTTGCCGCGCGGCGGGTGTGCGAACGCCGTCGCGCGGCGGGCCTTCCCTTCTCCCGCGCGGCGGGCCTTCCCTTCTCTCGCGCGGCGGGCCTCCTGGGCCACCGCGCCCTCGGCAGCGGCAGCGCGGCGCGCGGCGAACCCCGTACGGGCCGCGCGCCGAAATCTCCTACTCGAACTCCACCTCCACGAGGTGGGCCGAGCAGGAGATGCAAGGGTCGTAGGCCCGGACCAGCCTCTCCAGGAGGTGGGTAATCTCGTCCTGCGATTTTCCGTCTTCCATCAGTTGCGGGACGAAGGCGCGGAAGTCCGCCTCGATGTTGGCCAGGTTCTGGTTGGTGGGGATGACCAGGTTCGCCCCGGTCACGATGCCCTTCTCGTCATACTCGTAGTGATGGACCAGGGTGCCGCGGGGCACTTCGACGATGCCGACGCCGGAGCCGCTGCGGCCCTCGGGCCAGGCGAGCGGGGGTTTCTCGTCCCGGATGCCGGCCTCGATCAACTCATCGAGCAATCGAAGGATATCGTAGTAACAGTGGACGGTCTCGACAATCTGGGCCGTGTTGTTGTGGAACGGGTTGGTGGCGGGGGCGGCGAGGCCGAGTTTCCCGGCGGCGGCCTTGGCCTCGGGCCGGAGTTGCCCGTGGTTGTTGTTGAAGCGGGCGAGGGCCCCGACCATGAGGCTCTCGCGCTGGTTCCGGACGTGCTTGGCCGAGGAGTGCCGGACGACCGTCTCGTGGACGATGTCGCGATAGTCGTGCTCGTCCACCTTGTCGCCGTCGCTGGTCATGAGGTCGCCGGCGAAGAAGGCGTACTCGTCCGGGTGGGTGATGGACTCGTACTCGGTCTCGCGGTGGAAGTCGGGCGGCGTGAGCGTGGCGAAGAGGTCGACGGTGGCCTGGACGTCCTCCTCGAAACCCGCGATGTGGTCGCGCAGTGTCTTCAGGCCGCCCGCGGTCGGCAGTTTCATGTACCCGCCGGGCACCATGCTGATGGGGTGGGTGTGCCGGCCGACGAGGGCCTGGCAGATTTCGTGCGAGAGGCCCTTCAGGCGCATGGCCCGCAGCACCACGTCGGGGTGGGTCTTGGCCAGCGGAAGGACGCTCGGGGCGTCGAAGAAGTCGGGCGCCACCAGGAAGTAACAGTGGAGCCAGTGGCTTTCGAGTTGCTCGGCGTGGAGGACGATCTTGCGGAGCCGCTCGGTCTGCTCGCTGACGGGGATGCCCATGGCGTCTTCGGTGGCCCGCAGGCTGGCGGTGCCGTGCCCGCACGCGCAGATGCCGCAGATGCGCGTGGTGAGGAACATGGCGTCCTGCCACGAGCGGCCGCGGAGCATCGCCTCGAAGAAGCGGGGCGATTCGGTGATCTCCATGCGGCACTCGGTCAGTTCGCCGTCCGTGACCTTCGCGACGATGTTGCCGTGGCCCTCGACGCGGGTCACGTAATCGACGCGGACGTCCATGGATTTGGCGGCCTGGGTCATGCGCGTGTCACTCCTGTTACGGACGCGCCCGTACGGGCGGCTAAATGTTAGGTTCATGGGCCATTTCCGGGGGTGGTGGGGCCCGTCAACCTCCAGGCCGCCACGCCCGTGCGCCTGGGGGAGATTCCATCTCCCCCAGACCCCCTCGGCCCAAGCCCAACGCACGCGGGGCGTTGTCACCTCGCAGACCCCTCAAGCCCCTGGAGCCCCCTGGTAGCCCCGGAGCCGAGGCCGAGGCTTTCTCCCCCGAAAAGTGCGCATGAACCAAATGTTACGCCTTCGTCGCCACTCCGTCGTAGATGCCCTGGAACAGGCTGAACTCGCGAAAGATATCCCCGACCGAGAGGCCGAACTCGGCCATCACGTCCTTGGCGGCGTCGGTGTTCGGGTTGTCCACCA
>CAYTJE010000196.1:0-6534 GCA_964437855.1 uncultured Anaerolineales bacterium
GTAATCGCCAGCGACAGCGCCACCACCCCCACGATGCTCATCGCCACCAGCAACTTCGTGATGACCGGCTCCAGCGTCGCGTTCAACAGAAAGGCGATCACCAGCAGCAGGACCAGCAGCATCGAGGTCTGGAGCCCGCAGCACCAGCGGACACTCGGCAGCCGGCACCATCGGCACCGGCTGTACGGCGCCGCCTCGATCGCCCGGCAGATGACGCAGTTGGGGTTCCCGGCCGCCGGCCCGCCGGGGCCGGCATCCGTCGGGCGGCCCCGGAGGCGGCGCACCGCCAGCCGCCACCCCGTGTAGAGCAGGAGGTTGAAGGAAAAGGCGGTCGTCCCCTCCAGGATCGACGTGGCCCCCGCCGCCAGCACCGGCAGCCAGCCGATCGGCCGGCCCGCCATCAGCAGCGCCAGGCCGGTGCCGAGCAGCAGCACCCGGACCCCCTCGTCCTGCCGATACAGGGCCGCCGGGGGACCCGCGTCCTCCTCGCCGGGGGCATCCGGCCGGCGGCGGAGCATCCACGCCACCAGCGCCAGCCGATCCGACACCAGCGCCAGCCCCGACAGACCCAGGGCCGTCCAGACAGGGGGAGACCAGTCCAACAGGTAGGCCGACGCGGCCAACGCCCCACAGACAAACTGGTGGAGCCGGATGCCCGCCGCCGGCACGCGGAGGCGGTACCGCATACCACACGCCCTCCCAGCGCAAGTGCCCATCCACGCACACGACCCGGAAACGCCAGACCCGACGGCGTTCCACATGGGTTTATCGGCCAAACGTTAAGAAAGGATTCAGGGATTATTACCGCAATAACGCGGAAACACCGAATCCGCCCGGTGGGCGACAGCCTTGTGGCACACCCCAAAATGCCGGGGCTGTTTGCGTCGGAACCACTAGTACTACAACGCCAAGTCGGCGTTTTGCGCGGTGGGTCTCCGTACCCACCGCGCTCGAAACGCCCTTTTTAGGGCTGCGCGGCGGGTGCGGAGACCCGCCGCGCACGAGTTAGCGTTGTAGTGCTAGGGGGAGTGCATAACCGTCCACCGACCCAGACGGGCCTCCTTGTAAAGGCCGTCCAGCGCCCCCCCCAGGGCCGGGCTGGCCTCCAGCATCCCCTCCGCCGCCTCCCGCCGCGCCAGGGCCCGCCGCCGGTGCGCGATCGTTTCGGGGCCAGGCCCCTCGGCCAGGCGGTCGCAGGCGTCGGCCAGGAGGGCCACGGCCTCCGGCCGGGAGGGGTCTTCCCGCAGGAGCCGCTCCAGCACCGCCCGGGCCCGCCGCGGCTGGCGGATCTCCAGCCGCACCACGGCCCGCAGGAGCGTCGGCCACTGGCCGCCCACCACCGCCGCCGGATGCAGCCGGTCGCCCCCCGGCAGGGCCCGCTCGCCCAGCCCCATCGCGATGGGCGGCGCCTGCTCGGTGCACCGTCTCAGGTGACGCAGCCCGCCCATCATGTCGCCCCGCGCCAGGGCCCCAAGGGCCGTCACGTAATGACCCGCCGGCACCGGCGCCCCCCGGACCCCGTGCTGCAAGGCCGCCGGCGTGACCCGGCCGTCCGCCTCCAGCGCCAGCATCAGGGCCACGTAGGCGTGGGCGGCGGCCTGATGGTTCCCGCGGTCGGCCCGGAACGCGAGCCGGCCCCGGACCGCCTGCCACGGGCCGGACCCCGGCCGCGACGCCCGCATCAGGACCCGCGCCGCCGCCAGCAGCCGATCCGTCCTCCCGGCGTCGGCCGGCCGGGTCAGGTCCCGGACGGCCTCGCCCAGGCCGCCGGCGCCGGCGGGCGGATACCACCCCGCCAGTTCCATCGCCAACCCGTCCCACGGCTCCATCTCGGCGCGGAGGCCCGCCAAGGCGGTCTCGTCGGCCGGCTCCGCGGGACCCGTCCATACGGACCCGTGCGGTAAAAGGGTCGCCGGAAAAGGGCCGGCCGCCGGCGGGACCGTGACGTCGGCCAGGAGGCGGCGGTCGGCATCCAGAACCGTCAGGCGAACCCGCGCATGCGACCCCGCCGGTCCGTGGGACCCGTCCATACGGACCCGTGCGGCAAAAGGGTCGCCGGAAAAGGGCCGGAGACGCAGCGGCCGGTCCGGCCGCAGGCGGCCGTCGATCTCGCGCCGCTCCGGCCCCGCCCGGACCACCAGCCGGACCCGCTCCGGCGGCCCGAGCCCGACGACCCGCACCGTCGTGCCGGCGTCGGTCCGCTCCAGGCCGACCGCCAGGCGCCGGTCCGCCCAGGCGACCGGCCCGATGCCCCGCACCAGGGCCAGGCGCGCCCGCATCACGTACGCCCCGAACGGTTGCAGGTAGTGGCCGGGATGGGCGCCCGTGGCGCAGGAGCCGACGGCCGCCTCAATCGCGTTGGGGGGCACGAGGATAAGACGCTCTGTCGGCGCACCTGAACGACCCGCCGTCTCACGACGGCGGCTCGGAAGGCTGCGCCCCTCCTCCGCAGCCCAACCTGCGGCCGTCACCATGGCACCCGGTGCGGCGTAGCGCGGGCGGATGAGCAGATGGTTCACGTCGGCCGACGGGTCGTAGACGCCCACCCAGTCCCCCGCCGCCTGGACCGCCCACACGGGACCGCCGGCCCCGGCCAGCCGGTCCAGCGGCACGGCCTCGGCGCCGGGCCAGGGGCGGACGGTCGCCAGCGCCGCATCGGCCACCGCCGGCGCCGGCAGAAGCACGCGGGTCCCCGCCGAGGCCGGAAACCGCGCCCCGCACCCCAGCCGAAACCCCACACGGATCGGCAGCCGGTTGTCCACCCGGCCGGTCACCTCCAGGACCGGCGAGTCCGGCCGGAGCGTCACGAGCACCCCGAGCCGCAGCGGCAAGACGACCGAGGGGCCGTCCCCGTCGTCCCGGCGGAACCGGCGGTCCACCGCCACCGTCACGGTGCCGTCGGCGTCGCGGACGATCCGCCACGCCGGGCCCGCCTCCTCCGGCCGCCGGGCGGCATCCGGAAACGGAAACCGGAACCCGCAGCCGCCCCCGGTCTCGCCGGCGGCGAGCAGGTCCCGCCCGGTCGGCCTGTGGACGAGCCGGGTCACCCGGCCGCCCAGCACCGGCACGACCGTGGCCGACAGATAGGCGTTCTCGAGCACGACGGCGTCGACGGTCCGGCGGTCGTCCTCGCTGCCCGGGGCGCCGCCGGCGGGGACGTCCACGACCTGCTTGATGCGGCGGACGCGGACGGCCGGGGCGTCCGCCTCCGGCCCGGGGGCCGAGGCCGCCGACAACGTCGGCAGCGCCACCCCCAGCAGCGCCACCCCCAGGAGGCCGGCCAGGGTTTGGAACAAGCGGGCGGTCATGGAGTCGGCTCCCTCCGGTGCGGCGACGGCGCACGGACCTCGTCCGCCGGCGCGCGTTACTATCGGCAGGGGAGCCGCGGAAGGGCCAACCCAAACGGCCGGCCGGCAAGGCGGGGCGCGCACCTGATACTACGACGCTACTTCCCGCGCGGCCCGTAGAGGTAGCGGTCGGGGTCCAGGTGGCCGATCCTGGCCTTCGGTAGGCGCGGGTCGAAGGTGCCGGCTGCCGGCTGGCACGCTTCCACGTGCCAGTCGGCAAACAGGACGTTCGCCCGGACCCGATGCCGGAAATGAACGTGCGGATAGTCGGCAAACCGGCCGCCCGGTGGCTGGACGTAATGCCATTCCTCGATGAGTGGATGGCTCGGCGAGGCCGGGGCCTGAAAGGTGTTCACTTGGGCGGCGTCGGCCATCACGACCGTCCGCGACGCGTCGCAACCGGGGATTTCGAGGAGGCTCCGGCACCGGCCCGTGGGGTTCAGCAGCAAGTCCGGCGAGAGTTCCTTGTTGATACCGTAGGTCCACCACTTGCCGCGGAACTTCGCCTTGTACGACCCGAAATACTTGAAGGCCGGGCAGATCTCGATCCCCGCGTAGTCGTCTGTGTACGGGTAGAGTTTAGCGTAGGTTTTGTCGAGCACCCGTTCGCCCTCGGCCGTCTCGCCCCAATGGGTCCCGGTCTCGTAACCGAAGTACCAGAGCCGGGGCTCGTCTTCCGGCGTGGTCGGGTCGTTGGGCTCCCGGATCGGGAAAAAAAGGCTATTATTGTCATTCAAGTACCGTTTGATGGCGATGCCCAACTGCCGGAGGTTCGAGGCGCACGCAGTCGCGTCCGCGACCTTCAACGCCTCGAAGACCACCGGCACCAGCATCGCCGCCAGCACGCCGATGATCACGATGACGATCAGCAATTCCAGCAGCGTGAAGCCCGTTCCTCGCCGTCTCATGGAAGCACCACTACTTGCCCCACCCGCAGGACGAGCGCCGCGCGGTGCCCAGGGCCGGGTACCGCGCCTCAGCCCCGGCCGCCGTTCCCGGCCGGGCCACACGGACCGCTCACGCAGCAGGCTCAACCGGCTTGGCGTGTGACGCGCGCCGGCGCCGTCGCAGCACCGCCGCGGCGCCCACCGCCAGCAGGCCGAGCGTCGCCGGCTCCGGCACCGGCACCGTCAGCGTATCGCTGGTCCAGGCGCCGGCGTCCATGTTCATGCCCTCGATTTTGCCGTCGGCAAGCGGCTCCTGGTCGATGCCGACCGCATTGCCCGTCCACGTGGCGCCGCCGTTGGTCGTCTGGCCGAGCCACCACCAGCCGGTGTAGCCGGCGCTGGTGTGGGAGTCACCGTCAGCGTCAGCGTAGGTGGCGTCACTCAGAAACCCCCCGCCGTAGCCGGTAGTGACGTCCAGGGCACCGGCGGCATCGACGGCCGCGAGCGCGTCGGAGAGGTACTCGCTGCCGTCCCACCGGTACCCCCAGGCGTGGGCCTCGGAGACATACGGCCCGTTCGTCTGGTTCCAGTCGATGACGAGGATCGTCTCGTTTGCCCCGGTGCCGGTCCAGTAATCGACCTCGACCCAGCCGTTCGCACCGAAAAGGTACGGCGCGGCCCGGGCGCCCCCCGCCAGCGTCAGGACCGACACCATCAATAAACCTATCGGAATACCGTGCTTCATTTTAATCTCCTTTTCTGTTTTGTGAAAGCCGCCGCCCCCTCAGGAGCCGGGGGCGGGCGTCCAAAGTCATCCTTACCGCCGCCGTCGCCGCAGCGCCGCGGCGGCGCCGAGGGCCAGCAGTCCGAGCGTCGCCGGCTCGGGCGCCACGTCGGAAAACGCATCGATCTCCACGTCGAACGCGTTTGACGCCGGTACCGACACCCGGACGTACTGAATCCAGTCAAGCCCCGTGCCGGCCAGGTCGACGCCCGTCCCGCCGCCGGACCCGTCATAGAGGGCAACCAGTTCGGCGAAGGTCTTGCCGTCGGCGTCGGCCGCCGGGTTCACAGGCTGGGTGAAGTCCGTCGGCACGGTACCGTCGCCCGCGTACGGGCCGCTCGAATCGGTATAGCCGAGCGTGGGCCACCAGCCGTCGGCATCGGCACCGGGAACGTTGACCCAGGTCAGGCCGTCCTGGCTGACGCTGACCGTACTGGTCTCGGCCCCGAACAGGGCGGCCGGGGTGCCCGCTACGCCGTTCGGCCACGCGGTGTCCATGAACGCCGCGTTGCCGAAGACGACCAGGTCTACGCCGAACGGGTTCTGCGGGTGGTCCTCGACGGGGGAATCGAACTTGACGGTCAACCACCCGCCGCGGCCGATCGACACCAGTTCCGTCGCCTGCCACGGACCGTTGAACGGGGTCACATCGGCCGACGTGCCGGGGGGCCACCCGGCCGTGGACCGCGTCGGCTCGCCCAACGCCATGAGCGGGTTGACGTAGGTGGGGTGCTCCAGTTCAGGCGGGTTCGCGGAGGTCCCCGTGTCGTAGGAGACCACCTCCGTGGCAAACACACCGGCTTCCGCGTCGGCAACCGCCCACGGGATGAGGGCCAACGCAACCAAAATCATCCATCTTCCTAAATGCTTCACTGTCCTTCCTCCTTGCTGAGGGCGGGCTGCGCACCGGCGACGCCGCGGCGCGTCCCGGACGGCGCAGACCCCCCATGTGATAGGTACAGGCATTCCTGGTTCCCCGGGTGCGACATTGCGGCAAACGGCCGTGAGGCCGGCCGAGGCGGGACCGAATGAAAAAACCTCCGGCCCCGCGGAGGAGGCCGAAGGTCGTCTGCCTTCGTGCCGGTGGTTCCCTGTCCGCGAGGAACACCTGGCGCGTCCGGCCGGGAGAGGTCTTCTGGCTCGCGGATCGGTCTACTGGGCCCGGCCTTCCCGCCCCGAACATCGGGGCAGTGACATAAGTCGGGCTGTTCGTCCCCGCTCACAGCGGCGGGACCGCGGCGGATTTGCACCGCCTTCCCTGTTCCCGGCTCCGTATTCGGTTGTTGAATCCACTATACCCAGGCCGGCGGCGGATGTCAAGCGCCGTTTCGGCGAGGTCGGCGTCGGCCGAGCCGCGATCGCCTGCCCGCCGAAGCCTCGGCGAAGGCGGGTAAGATCGCGGGGACTCGACGGTGCAGTGCGATCCCCACGTGCACGACTCGCGACGCCAGTCGAGGTACCCCCGACCTCACGGTCGGGGCTCGAACGGCGCGGGCTCGAACAGCGCCGCGCGCCA
>CAYTJE010000197.1:0-6516 GCA_964437855.1 uncultured Anaerolineales bacterium
TTCCGCCGGCCCAGGAGGAACGCCGCCACCAGCAGACCGAGGAAGAAGAGTTTGGCGACGGTGGCCCGCCAGTCGCCGGTGCCGGCGGTCAGTTCCTTCTCCAGGATCTGGTCGGTCAGCAGGACCGTCAGCAGGATGGGCGTGACGAGGCGGATACACAGTTCCCACCAGCCGCCCAGGTGGATCTCGGAGACGTTGTTGATGTACTCCCGCAGCCTGGCGGTGCGGAAGAAGTAGCCGATGGCCAGGCACTCCATCAGCCCCACCAGCGCCAGGCCGTAGTCGCTGGACCATCGGTTGAACACGTCGAGCCAGGCCAGACCGCTCCGCGTGGCGTACAGGAGGCCCACCAGGAATCCGCCCAGGCACATCCCGGTGGTGATGACGTTTCGGGAGAGGCGGGGGAAGCGGTCGTGGAGGCCCGCCACGGCGGCCTCGACCAGCGAGAAGAGCGAATCGATGCCGAGCGTCAGCAGGGTGATGAAGAACAGGATGGCCACCAGCGGCGGCCAGAACCGGCCCAACTCGCCCAGTTTCGAGATCGCCAGCGGGTACGTCACGAAGGCCAGGTCCGGGCCGCCCTTGACGACCTCGGCCACCGGCACGTTGCCCTCGGTCAGCGCCAGGAACCCCAGGATGCTGAAGACCACGAAGCCGGCCAGGAAACTGGTGGCGCAGTTGGCCAGGCTCGTGATGAAGGCGTTGTTCGTGATGTCGCCCCGCCGCTTGTTGTAACTGGCGTAGGCGATCATGATGCCGAACCCGAGCGACAGGCTGAAGAAGATCTGCCCGTACGCCGCCAGCCACACCTGCGGGTCCTTGAGTTTCTCGAAATCCGGCCGGAGGTAGTACTCGATGCCGTCTACCGCGCCCTCGAGCGTCAGGCCGCGAATCGCCAGAACCACCAGCAGCAGAACCGGGACGGGCACCGTGACCAGGACCACCCGCCCCACCCGGTGGACGCCCTTGTGGATGATCACGAAGACCGCCAGCCACGTGGCCGCCAGGCCCGCCACCAGCGGCCAGACGAGTTGCCAGCGCTCGCCCGCCTCGTCCGACTGGTTCAAAACGTTCTGCTTGAAGTAGGCCTCGGCGTCCTCGGCCCAGGGCAGGGCGTCGGCAAAGGCGTAGCGGAACGAGTCCCACAGGAAATGCCACGACCACGCCATGATGATCGCGTAGTAGAAGGCGATCATGCTGGCCGTCCCCAGCGCGAACCAGCCGACCCACTCGAACGTCTTGTTCACCCGCCGCATCGCCGTCGGCGCCGAGCCCTGGAACATCTGCCCGACCCCCATCTCCAGGATCATCAGCGGGATGCCGGTCGTCACCAGGGCCACAATGTACGGAATGAAGAACGCGCCGCCGCCGTTCTGGTACGCCGTGTAGGGGAACCGCCAGACGTTGCCCAGTCCCACGGCGCTGCCGATGGCCGCCATGATGAAGGCGGTCCGGCTGTCCCAGCGGTCGCGGGGTTCGGGCGCGGTGGGCATCTGGGTCATGCGGCGCTCCCGGAGGCGAAAGACTCGGACAGGCCCGCTCGGCGGGGCCCGCCGGCGGCGATTCTAGGCCCACCGCCCGCGCACCGTCAAGCAAAACACCGGCACGGGCGCGAGCCGGTAGACGGCTTCCCGCGCGGCCCGTACGGGCCGCGCCCGCGGCGTCTTTTGCGCGGTGGCCCAGGAGGACCACCGGGCGGCATTCGCGGTGGCCCAGGAGGACCACCGGGCGGCATTCGCGGTGGCCCAGGAGGGCCACCGCGCGCCGCCACCGGCCGCTACTTGAGGAACTCGAACTTGTCGTAGTTGAGCCGGCCGCGCTTGCGCCGGTTTTCCAGGAACCGCTTCAGCGCCTCCGGGTCCTCGGGCTGCCGGCCCTTGTCGTCGGTCCGCCGGATCCAGTCCTCCAGCGTCTGGCGCATGCGCTTGAGGCGGTCGGCGTGGGCGGGGTCGCCGGCCAGGTTCTTCACCTCCCAGGGGTCGTGCCGGAGGTCATAGAGTTCCTCGTCGGGTTTGCGGGGGGCGAACCAGCGGTCCTGTTCGGGCGTCAGTTTCCCCTCGTTGTGCAGCCGGTGCATGAGCCCCAGCATCGGGTACGAACGGAGTTTGTAGTAATTGGGCTGGGTCCATGGCCTCTCGGGCATGAAATTGCGGATGTATTTCCAGCCCCGGCTGCGGACGCAGCGGATGCGATCGACCGTCTCGTCGCACCGGTCGCGGGCGGCGAAGATGTACTCGCGCGGCTCGTCGCGGTCCGGGCCGAGAAACACCCGGCCCTGCATGTGGTCGGGCGGCTCGATGCCGCACAGCCGCAGGCACGTGGGCGCGAAGTCGATCGCGCTCACCACCTCGTCCACCACGGTCCCGGGCCGGATGAGCCCCGGCGCGCGGATCACGAGCGGCACGTGGATGCCCCCGTCGTACAGCCACTGCTTGCCGCGAACGTGCGCCCGGCCGTGGTCGCCGAAGTAGAAGACGATCGTGTTCTCGGCCAGGCCGTCCCGCTCGAGCCGCTCCAGCACCCCGCCGATCTTCTCGTCCAGGACGTTGACGGTCTCCAGGTACAGGGCCCAGTCCCGCCGGGCCACCGGGTGGTCCGGGTAGTACGGCGGCAGGGTGACCTTGGCCGGGTCCACCGGGTGCGCCTTGCAGTGCTTGAACCCGCGGTGCGTCTCGCTGAACTGGACCTGGGCGAAGAACGGCTGGTGGCCTTTCAGGTCCGCCCACTTGTGCGAGTCGTACGGTTTGATGGTCGGCTTGAAGTTCCAGTCCGTCTTCCGCTTGCCGCACAGGGCCGTAAAGTACCCGGCGTCGCGGAAGTACTTGGTGAAGACGTGGACGGGGTCCGGCAGGGTGTAGCCGTCGCCCCGGTGCGAGCGGTGATGGTGGGCGCCGATCGTCGTCTGGTACATGCCGGTCATGAACGCCGACCGGCTGGGCGAACAGACGGGATGCGTGGTGAACGCGTTCGCGAACCGCGCCCCCTCGCGGGCCAGGCGGTCCACGTTCGGCGTGTGCACCAGCGGGTACCCGTAGCACCCGAACTCCGGGCCGGTGTCCTCCGAGATGATCCAGAGGACGTTCGGGCGGTCCTTGGCGGCGGCCCGGGCAAGGGTCGGGCCGAGCAGTCCCGCGCCGGCGGCGCCGGCGCCCAGGGCCTTCAGAAAATCACGTCGGGCGAAGCGTTTCATGGTCTCCCCTCCTGCGGGTCGTGGGGTCGGGCCCCGAGAGAAACACGGTAGTCCTCCGGTCAAACCCGGCACGATGATACGGATACCGGGGGTTTTATGAAAGGGAGTTGCCGCAGATGGATGACGCAGCCGCCGGCGGCCTGGTGGCGCGGCCGGGGTCAGCCGCGGCCCGGCTGCGGTCGCCCTCGGGGGTCCAGGTGTCGGACTTGGCCATCCGGCGGAACGCGGTCTCGTGACGCTGCCAGCGTGCCGCCAGGTCGCGGACCTTCCCGGGATGGCGGTCGGCGAGGTCGCGGCACTCGCAGCGGTCGTCCCGGAGGTTGTAGAGTTCCCACGGCCCGTCGGCGCCGGCCGCCACCAGTTTCCAATCGGCCACGCGGAGCGCGCGGTTCGCCATGTGGTGGAAGTAGAGGAACTCGCGCGGAATCGCCGCGTCGCGGCCCAGGGCCGGCACGAGGCTCCGACCCGGGAGCGGCGGGACGGGCTTGTCCTTCCATGTGGCGGAAGGCGTGCCGCCGGCCAGGTCCAGCAGCGTCGGCAGCAGGTCGATGAAGTGGGCCGGCGCGTGCCGCAGGTCCCCCCGCGCCGTCAGGCCCGCCGGCCAGTGCACGATGAGCGGCGAGGCAATGCCGCCCTCGTGCACCCACGACTTGTGCAGCGCCAGCGGCGTGTTCGACGCCGTCGACCAGCCCGGACCGAGGCACAGGTGCGTCCGCCAGGAGCCCGGAGGGGCCGAGGGGTCGTGGCCGTCGCCGCGGATCATCTGCTCGGCGCTCGCCCCGTTGTCCGAGACGAACAGGATCACCGTGTTCTCGTAGGCGTCCATGGCCCGGAGTTGGTCGAGGACGCGGCCGATTTCGCGGTCCATGCGATCGATCATGGCCGCGTGTATCGCCATCTTCCTGGCCTGAAACGATTGTTGGACCTCCGAGAGGCCGTCCCAGGGGACGGCGCGGGCCACCTCGCCGGGGCCGATCCGCTCGGCCAGCGCCTCGGGCGAGAGGTTCCAGCCGGGCTTGACGTCAGGGTGCAGCGGCGAGAGGCCGCAGTCCACGATGCCCATCTCCCGCATCCGCTTGTGCCGGGCCCGGCGCACCGCGTCCCAGCCCACCGTGTACCGGCCGTCGTAGCGGGCGATATCCTCCGGCAAGGCGTGCAGCGGAAAGTGCGGGGCCGTAAACGCCAGATACTCCAGGAACGGTTGGTCGGCATGGGCCTCGGCGTGCTCCTTCAGGCAACGGATGGCGTGGTCGGCGATGGCCGTCGTGGCGTACCAGCCGGAGTCCGGCGATGTGGGCGGCAGGGGGCGGTCGTCCTCGAAGTGCTTCGTCGTGGAGAAGAAACGGTGCTGGTCCTTCAGGTGGTACGACCGGTCGAACCCGCCGTCGCGCACCGGCTTCGGCGCCGCCTTCAGGTGCCACTTGCCCGAATGATAACACCGGTAGCCGAGGGGCTTGAGGTAATGCGGCATGACCCGCGCCCAGGCGGGCAGCCGGCCGCGAGGCGGGTCCATCCGGACCTGCTGGGCGTAGTAGCCCGTCAGGATGCATGCCCGGGACGGCCAGCAGCGGCCGGTGGAGTACATCTGCGTGAATCGCACGCCGCGGGCCGCCAGCCGGTCGAGGTTGGGGGTGGCGATCTCGCCGCCATAGCAGCCGGCGTCGGAGAAGCCCATGTCGTCGGCCACGATGACGAGGAAGTTCGGCGGTTTCCTTGGCGCGGGCGGAGCGCCGGCCGCATGCTCCACGGCGGTTCCGGCCACACCCAGGGCGGCCAGTTTCAGGAATTCGCGGCGGGCCAGGTGGCGCATGCTGAACGGTCTCCTCACCGGGAAAACGGAAAACACTGTATTCACGGGGTTAAACACGGCATCATACGCACCCGGACCGCCTTTTCAGGCAAGGAGAAAGAGGTAGATGGCAGAGGCGACGCCCCCCACCCTGCCCCGGACCGTCATCTTCGACGCCGACGGCGTCCTGGTGGACAGTTACCAGGCCCACCTCGAGGCGTGGCGGGCCCTGGGCCGCCGCCTCGGCCGCGACCTGCCGGAGGCCCGGTTCGCCGCCACCTTCGGCCGGCGGAACGAGGACCTCATGCACGACCTGTGGGGCGACGCCGTCGCCCCGGAAGACGTCCCCGCCTGGAGCGACTGGAAGGAGGCGGCGTACCGCGAGATCCTTCTGCGCGACTTCCCCGCCATGGACGGGGCGCGGGAACTCATCGACGCCCTCCGGGCCGCCGGCTTCCGCCTGGCGGTCGGCTCGTCCGGCCCGCCCGAGAACGTGGCCGCCTGCCTCCGGGGCCTCCAGCGCGCCGGCGCCTTCGACGCCACCGTCGACGGGTCCCAAGTCGCCCGCGGCAAGCCGGAGCCGGAGGTCTTCCTGACGGCGGCCGAGAAACTCGCCGTGCCGCCCGCCCGCTGCGCCGTGGTCGAGGACGCCGTAGCGGGTGTCGAAGCGGCCAAACGGGCCGGCATGGCCGCCGTCGGCCTGACGGGCACGACCACACGCGAGGCCCTCGCGCCGCGGGCCGCCCTGGTTGTCGATTCCCTGCGCGACCTGTCGCCGGAGACCATTGCCGCCCTCATCGACGGGAAAGGGTGAAGCGCGCCTGACAAGCCGCGGCGTTCGAGCCCGGCGCGGAAGCGTCGGGTCATTCCCATCTGCCGGGACACGTGCCATGCCGGACGGGGATGCCCGGCTGCTTCCGCAGCCGGCTCGAACGGCTCACCTTTTCGCTGGCGGCCTCCCGCGCACCGGTCTATCATGGCCCCGGCACGATGCGAAGGAGAACGCCATGGCCGTCCCCGGATACCGCGACTACCGCCGCCGCGAGTACTGCCACGACGTCGACTGCCCCATCCAGAAACTGCTCGACAGGTGCGACGAGGGGTCCCAGGAGTACGAGGAAGTCCGGGCCCTCTGCAAGAGCGAGTGCATCCATACGACCTACGAGTTCCATCACTGGCTTATCGAGAACGGGTTTGAGGTGGTACGGAAAGAGTGAAGCAGGCCTCAGGCTCCAGGTCACCGTCATGGTTGAGATCCCCGACACGCAGCGCGCCGCCGTCTATTACCGCAACCGCGACGTCCGGATCGAGGAGCGGCCCGTGCCGGACATCGGCCCCGGCGAACTCCTGGTCCGCATCGAGGCCAGCGGCATCTGCGGCAGCGACGTCCTCCAGTGGTACCGCGCGAAGAAGGCCCCCATTGTCCTCGGGCACGAGGTGGCGGGCGAGATCGTCGCCCGCGGCGAAGGCGTCACCCGCTATGCCGTCGGCGACCGCATCGCGTTCAACCATCACGTGCCCTGCAACACGTGCCGGT
>CAYTJE010000198.1:0-6469 GCA_964437855.1 uncultured Anaerolineales bacterium
ACGGCCCACCGCGCTAGAGTCGTTGTCGGTTGGTAAGCGTTGACAAAGTAGCCTTGATCGAGCACCACCGCAACCGGAGAGGATCGCCATGCCCCGCCCGCCGACGATTCCGGCCCTGCTGGCCCTGGCCTGGGCGATAGCGGCCCTGGCCGGCTGCGACGGGTCCCCGGCCCCCTCGGGGCCGGAGGGTGCCGGTCCGTCCGGCCCGCCCCCGCCGCCGGACTGGCCCATGTTCCGCAGGGCGCCGGACCTGCGGGGCGCCGCGCCCGGCCGCCTGCCCGACGCCCTGGCGGTCCGCTGGACGTTCGAGACGGGCGGGCCCATCGCGGCCGGGGCCGCCGTCGCCGACGGACGGGTCGTCGTCGGCTCGGGCGACTTCAAGGTCTACGCCCTGGCCCTGGCCGACGGCTCGGAGGTCTGGTCCCGCGCCACCGAGGGCGAGGTCCAGGCCGTCCCGCTCATCCTGGACGGCACCGTCTACGTCGGGTCCACCGACGGCCGGCTGTACGCCCTCTCGGCCGCCGACGGCTCGGTCCGGTGGACGTACGAGACGGACGACAAGATCGCCGGGGCCGCCAACTACACCGCGCGACCGGACGGCCAGGGCCACGCCATCCTGGTCGGCAGTTACGACTCCCGCCTGCACGCGGTGGACGCCGACACGGGCCGGGCGCTGTGGACCGTGGAGACCGACAACTACATCAACGGGACGCCCGCGGTGGCCGGCGGGCGGGCCGTCTTCGGCGGCTGCGACGGCCTCCTGCACGTCGTGGACCTGGCCGAGGGCCGGCAGGAGCGCACCATCGAGGCCGGGGCGTACGTGGCGGCCTCGCCCGCCCTGGCCGGCGGCCTCGCCTACGCCGGGAACGTCCAGGGCCGGCTGCTGTGCGCCGACCCGTCGGCCGGCCGGGTCCGCTGGCGGTACGAGCCGGAGGAGGCCCAGTTCTTCTCCTCCCCCGCGGTGGGCGAGACGGCCGTCTTCATCGGCTCGCGCGACCGACGGGTCCACGCGGTCGACCGCGCCGGCGGCACGGTCCGGTGGACGTTCGCGACGCGCGGCGAGGTGGACTCGGCCCCCGCCGTGGTCGGCGGGACGGTCCTGTTCGGCTCGGCCGACGGCCGGCTGTACATGGTCCGCGCGGGCGACGGCCGGCAGGTCTGGGCGCACGACCTGGGGGCGCCCGTCACGGCCTCGCCCGCCGTGGCCGGCCGGCGGGTCGTGATCGGCACCGAGGACGGCACGGTGTACGGCTTCGGGCCGGGAGAAAAACAACAATAATGAACATGGAATGATGAATGGCGAATGATGAAGGCGCGGGGCGGCGCCCCGTGGCCCGCGTTCATCATTCAGCGTTGATCATTCATCATTGTTGTTCGGCGGATTACGTGTCATTGCACACGGGACGTTCGATGAACCTCATCCAGATCACACCCGGCGCCGGTACGAACTTTTACTGCGAGAACTGCCTGCGCGACGCGTCCCTGGTGCGCGAACTCGTCCGCCGGGGGCACCGGGCCCTCATGGTCCCTCTCTACCTGCCGCCGGTGGCCGAAGGCCCCGGGCCCCCCGACGACGTGCCCATCTTCTTCGGCGGCATCAACGTGTACCTCCAGCAGACGTCGGCGCTGTTCCGGCACACGCCGCGGTGGCTGGACCGCGTGCTCGACGCCCGGCCGCTGCTGCGGTCGCTGTCGGTGCTGTCGGTCCCGGCCCGGGGCGGACCGGCGTTCGGGCTGTACGTGCTGGAGGCGGCCGGGCCGGCCGCGAGGCCGTGCTGAAGCGCTTTACCGTCGAGCGCACGGCGGGCCGCGTGCTGGAGGTCATCGACGGCGCGGGCGGCGGATGAGCGCGGTCCGCCCCCACCGCGCTCCGAGTAGGCTGCGCGGCGGGTACCGAGACCCGCCGCGCACCAGTTCGCCGCCCCGTACGGGGCGCGGGCCGTTCGGCGATCGGAGAATCAAACCATGGCCGAAACACCACCCCTCGTCGAACTCGACGACGTGACGAAGCGGTACCCCTCACCCGGGGGCGAGGACGGCTCCCGAAGGGATCCGAATGGACAGCCGGTCCTCCGCGGCATCACGCTCGCCGTCGCCGAGGGCGAGGCCCTGGCGGTCGTCGGCCCGTCCGGCAGCGGCAAAAGCACCCTGTTGAACCTCATCGGGACGCTCGACCGGCCCACGACCGGCCGGGTCCGCCTGGCCGGGCGGGACCTCTCGGCCATGGACGCGGAGGCCCTGGCCGAGGTCCGCGCCCGCCGCCTCGGCTTCGTCTTCCAGTTGCACCACCTCCTGCCGCAGTGCACCGCCCTGGAGAACGTGCTGGTCCCCGCGCTGGCCGAGACCGCCGCCGTCCCGGCCGAGGTGGCGGACCGCGGCCGGCGGCTGCTGGAGCGCGTGGGCCTGGCGGACCGGATGGCCTACCGGCCGGGGCACCTCTCGGGCGGCGAGCGGCAGCGGGTGGCGGTGGCCCGGGCCCTCATCAACCAGCCCGCCCTCCTCCTGGCGGACGAGCCCACCGGCTCGCTCGACCGCGAGGCCTCCGAGCGGCTCGCCGACCTCCTCGTGGCCCTCAACCGCGACGACGGCGTCACGCTGGTCGTCGTCACGCACGCCGTGGCCCTGGCCAGGCGGATGGGCCGGGTCCTGGAACTCCGCGACGGCACCCTTGCCCCCCTGGAGCCGGACGCATGACCCTGGCCCGACTGGTCGCGCGAAGCCTGCGGTTCCACTGGCGGAGCCACCTGGGCGTGGGGCTCGGGTCGGCCGTCGCCGTCACCGTCCTCGTCGGCGCGCTGGTCGTGGGCGACTCGGTCCGCTGGAGCCTCGACCGGATGGCCCGGGCCCGGCTGGGCGATGCGCGCCTGGCCCTGGTGGGCGGGTCCCGGTTCTTCCGGGCCGGCCTGGCGGCGGACCTGTCGCGTGACCTCGGCGCGCCCGCGGCGGCCCTGGTGCAGGTGCGCGGCATCGCGGGCCGGGCCGACGGCACCGCCCGCGTGGGCGGGGCCCAGGTGCTGGGCGTGGACGAGGCGTTCTGGCGCCTGGGCGGCGCCGAGCCGCTCCTGCCGGAGGCCGGCCGCGACGACGCCGCCGTGGCCCGACCGACCGCCCGCCGGCTCCGACTCGACGCAGGCGACCGACTGGTCCTGCGGCTGGCGGAGGCCGACGCGGTGCCCGCCGACGTGCCCCTGTCGGGCACCCGCGGCACGCCGATTGCCCTGCGGCCGACGGTCCGGGCGGTGGCCGGGCCGGAACGCTTCGGCCGGTTCAGCCTGGCCGCGGACCAGGTCCCGCCGCACAACGTCTTCCTGCCGCTCGGGCGGCTCCAGACGGTGCTGGGACTCGAGGGCAAGGCCAACGTGGTGCTCATCGGCGGCCGGGAAGACGGCGCCGGACCGACCGCCTCGGAGGCCAAGGCGGCGCTGCGGCGCGTCTGGCAACTCGCCGACGCCGGGCTCGACCTGACGCCCCGGCCCCAGCGCGGGGCGGTGGACCTGACGACCCGCCGGGTCTTCCTGGACCCGCCCGTCGCCGAGGCCGCCGCCGAACGCCGCGACGCCCTCGGCATCCTGACGTACCTGGTGAACGAGTTGCGCGTCGGCGACCGCGCGACGCCGTACTCGATGGTGACGGCCATGGGGCCGCTGGCCGCCGACCCGTCCGCGGGACCCGCCGAAGCAAAAGAATCGGCCGAAGCGCGCGAGGAACTGGCCAAGCACCTGCCCGACGGTTTGGCCGACCTGGCCGACGACGAGATCCTCATCAACACCTGGCTCGCAGGCGACCTGGACGCACGCGTCGGCGACCGCCTGACGCTCACCTACTACGTGCCGGGCGAGGGCGGCCGCCTCACCACGGCCTCCGCCACGTTCCGGGTGGGCGGCGTCGTGCCGATGGAGGGGCCGGCGGCCGACGACACGCTCATGCCGGCCTTCCCCGGCGTCTCCGATACCGACGACTGCCGGCAGTGGGAACCCGGCGTGCCGATCGACCTGGCGCGCATCCGCGACAAGGACGAGGCCTACTGGGACACCCACGGCGGCACGCCGAAGGCGTTTCTGACGCTCCCGGCGGGCCGGCGTATCTGGGCGAACCGCTTCGGCGACGCCACGGCCGTCCGGTTCGTCGGCGGGGCGGATCCGGCGTACGCGGGCGCGGTCCGGGCGGCGCTTCGCGAGGCGCTGGCCCCGGCCTCCCTGGGGCTGGTGGTGGAGCCGGTCCGCGAGCGGGCCCGGGCGGCCGCGGGCCAGGCCCTGGATTTCGGCCAGTTGTTCATGGGGCTCTCGACGTTCCTGATTGCGGCCGCCCTCGTGCTGACGGGCCTGCTGTTCGCCTTCAGCGCCCAGCAGCGGGCCGGGGAGACGGGCACGCTGCTGGCCATGGGGTTCCGGCCGCGGCGTGTGCGGCGGCTCATGCTGGCCGAGGGGGCCGGCATCGTGGCCCTCGGCGCCGTGGTCGGCTCGGCCGGCGGCCTGGGGTACACGCGCCTGGTGCTCTACGGCCTGGCAACGGTGTGGCGGAGCGCCGTGGGGTCGAGCGACATCCGCTTCCACGCCGAGGCGGCCACGGTCGCGGTCGGGGCCGCAGCGGGTATCGTGGTGGCGCTGGCAACCATCTGGCTGACGCTCCGCCGGCAGGCCCGGGCGCCGGCGCGGGAACTGCTGGCCTCCGGGGCGGAGGCGGACCTGCGGCCGGCCGGCCCCAGACGGCCCCGGCCCTGGATCGCCTGGACCCTGGCCGGCGCCGGCGCCCTGGCCGCGGCGGCGCTGGTCGGCGGGGTGACCCTGGCCGGTCGCGGCGGCCGGGTGGGCGTCTTCTTCGGCGCCGGGGCGCTGCTGCTCCTCGCCGGTCTGGCCGCCGCCTGGGCCGTCCTGGGCCGCCTGGAGCGCGGGAGCCAAATCTTCCGGCGCGGTCGGTCTCCCGACCGACCGCGCTCTGTGGAGGAAGAGCGCGGCAGGTCAGGAACCAAGCGCGGCGGGGCTCCGTACCCGCCGCGCGAAGCCGATGCGCAGCGCGGTGGGTACGGAGACCCACCGCGCACATCGGAGGGAGACCCACCGGGCACGCCCCGGCAACATCCACCGCGGGAGGGCGCGGCGGGTGCGGAGACCCGCCGCGCAACCCAGCCCGTGCGGCGGCTCTCGGCCACGGGGCTCGGTCTGCGAAACGCCGCCCGGCGGCGCGGACGGAGCCTGGCGACGGTCGCCCTGGTGGCCTTCGGGGCGTTCCTGGTCATCGCCGTGGGCGCCAACCGGCGGACGCCCGTGTCCGACCCCGGCGCACGCGCCTCCGGCACGGGCGGGTTCCGCCTGCTGGGCGAGACGACCATCCCGGTCCACTATGATCTCCTGAGCGAGCGGGGCCTGGTGCACTTCGCCCTGCCCAAGGACCTGCCGGCCCGAATCAACCAACTCGTCCCGATGCGGGTCCACGAGGGCGACGAGGCCTCGTGCCTGAACCTGAACCGGGTGCAGACGCCGCGGCTGGTGGGCGTCCGGCCGGAGGCCCTGGCCCGGCGGGGCGCCTTCACCTTTGCCGAGACCGCCACCGACCCCGCCGTGGACCGCGACCCTTTTACGGAACGGGTCCGCATGGACGGCTCCCACCGAGGCGACGCCAGCCCCTGGACGCTTCTGGAGCAGGACCTGGGCCGGGACGTGGTGCCGGCCATCGGCGACGTCAACTCCATCCGCTGGTCGCTCGGCAAGCAGGTCGGCGACACGATTCCCTACACCGACGGGCGGGGGCGGCCGTTCCGCCTCAAGATCGTCGGGGCGGTGGCGGATTCCATCCTCCAGGGGGCCCTGCTCATCAGCGAGGACGCCTTCCGCGAGCGGTTCCCCGCCGAGACCGGCTACCGGATGTTCCTGGTCGACACGCCGGCCGACCACGCCGAGGCGGTGTCGCGGGTCCTCTCGCGGCAACTGTCGGACGTGGGCCTGGCGGTCACGCGGACGGCCCGGCGCCTGGCGGACCTGGGGGCGATGCAGAACACGTACCTGGCCATCTTCCAGACGCTCGGCGGCCTGGGCCTGGTCCTGGGCAGCGTGGGCCTGGGCGTGGTCGTCCTGCGGAACGTGCTCCAGCGGCGGGGCGAACTGGCCCTGATGCGGGCCGTGGGCTGGCGACGACGGGGGCTGTACCGCCTCATCCTCGTCGAGCACTGGGGCCTGCTGGCCATGGGGCTGGCGTGCGGGACGGTGGCGGCCGTGGTGGCCGTGGCCCCCGTCATCGTCGCCGGCGCCTCGCCCGTGCCGGTCCTCTCGCTTGCCGCGACGGTCCTGGCGGTGGGGGCGAGCGGTCTGCTCTGGACCTACCTGGCCACGCGGCTGGCCCTGCGGGGCCCGCTGCTCGCGGCCCTGCGGAACGAGTAGAACTACAACGCTAGAGCGTTTTGCGGAAATGTTGGCGTCAGTGGGGTGGGTGGGCCGATAGAGAGGGTATGACCATCCCATCGGCCGACACGCGA
>CAYTJE010000199.1:0-6435 GCA_964437855.1 uncultured Anaerolineales bacterium
GACCTCGTTGTAGAGTTCGACGGCCTTGGCGCGGTTCTTGAGCCGCTCCTCGAAGATTTTGGCGGCATTGAAGCGGGCGGGGTGCTCGGTGTCGGGGTTCCACTGCCAGCACCGCTGGTAGGCCTGGACGGCCCGGGCGTAATCCTGGAAGTACCACCCGCCGTAGATCTCGCCCATGCGGAAGGCGGCGTCGTCGATCTTGTCGCTCTGGGGGTACTTCTCGATGACGGTCCGGAACTTCTCGAGCGCGATCTTCAGGTAGTCCTTCTTGCCGGGCGGGAAGGCCGGGTAGTTCTTGTAGTGGAGACCCTCGGTGTAGAGTTGGTCGGCCGCCTCGATGCGGTCGGAGGGGCGAAGGTCCGGGCTGGCGATCTCCGCCGCCAGCAGGTACCGGGGCTTGGGGGTACGCTGGAACCCCTGGATTTCGGAGGTGACCCACTGGATTTTGCCGTCGTTTCCGCGTTTCTCGTAGTACGTCTTGAGGCTTTCGAGGGTCCGCTCGTACTGCTTGCGGGCGGTGGCGACGGCTTCGACGAGCCCGACCTCGCCCAGGCCGGCAAGGTCCGGCTGGACGGTGGGCGTGACCTGGGCCTCCACGGCCTCGGCCTGGACGTCGGTGGGACGGGGTTCGGTTTCCTCGCCGGGGGGCGCCTCGGCCGGTTCCGGGCCGGGCGGGGTTTCCTCGCGTTCGGGCAGGGCGATGGTCTCTCGCGCGGGCGTCGGGGGGGGCTCGCCGGGTTCGGGCATGGGGAGGTCGGCGGGCGTGGGGGGCTCCCCCTCCTTGTGTTTTTCCGGCTTCAGGGGCACATGCTCGGGCGGCTTGGGCTTTTCGGCCTCGGGCGGCTTAGGCGGCTCCTTCTCGCCTTCCTCGCCTTCCTTGACGGGCGGGGCCTTATCGGGTTCCTCGACGTCCTTTTCGGAGGGCTCGACTTCGCGCTCGTCCGGGGTCGGCGGAATCGGCTTCGCCTTGCTCGGCCGGTCCGGCTTGAGTTTGACCGGGGGCAACTCGAACTCGTCGGTCTGGGCCCGGGCCGTGTCGGTCGGATACACGGTCACGGTGGCCAACACAAACAGGGTGATCGCGAACCGAAGCATAACCTTCCCTCCCTCAGGCGGCACCTGATCCTATCGGCGACCCGCTCAATGTGATTGGAGCCTCAAGATTATTAGACGGCGCGGCCGGCAAAGCGTCAAGGAAAAAGCCCTCACGGCGGTCAATGGGCCCGTTCGCCGCCACGCTTGCGCGGCTCGCAGGTTATTACGTGGCGGCGGCGCGGGCCGAGGTCCGGAATCGCTTGGCCAGCCGCTTGAGGGCCCGCCGGCGGAACGACGGGTCGGCCAGGTGGTTCCACAGGCTGCGGAGCATGGCCCGGCGAATCCGTTCGCGGCCGATTGTCTGCACCATCGGGTGAGCCAGGGCCTTCTGGTACGGGATCCAGGGGGGATGCCTGGCCAGGAACCGCAGCATGATACGGGCCTGAATCCGCCGAAGGTCCTCCACGCCATAAGCGTCGCTCACGACGTACCGCCGTCGGCCGACGACCTTCATGCCCGGCTGGTCGAGGACCCACCGCTCGAAATCCGTATCTTCGTATGCGTAAATCTTGTTCGGACTGATGAAGTCGACGCCGAGGCGGGCGGCGTAGTCGGCCACGGCGAGCATCTCCGGCTCGGTCTCGCCCGGGTTGCCGATCAGGAAGTTGCCGAGCGTCAGGATCTTCGTCCGGGCGAGGTGCTCGAACGCCCGGCGGGCCATCCGGACGGTGTAGCCCTTGCGCATGGCCTTCAGGAGCCGGGGCTGGTACGACTCCAGCCCCACCATGAACATGAAGAAGCCGGCCCGCTCCATCTTCTTGACGAGGTCCGCGCTCTTGTAGAGCGGGTTGACGCGGATCTCGCAGGCGTACAGGTGGCGGATGTCGCGCTCGATCAGCAGGTCGCAGATGCGATGAACGCGGTCGGTGTCGGCCGCAAAGTTGGCGTCCACCAGGTGGACGATGGGGGCGTCGGTTTCGGCCAGTTCCTCGACCACGTCCTCGGCGGTCCGGCCGACCCAGGCCTGGCGCTCGCCGAAAATGTTCTCGCGCCACTTGCAGAAGGCGCAGACCATCGGGCACCCGACGCTCGTGATGATGTTGTCGCCCTTCAGGGTGAGCCAGGGGTACTCGTACCGGCGGATGGAGCGGTTGATGCGCATGTTCTCGACGCTGCGGCCGGTGTAGAGGGCGTTTTTGACGAGGGGGGCGTCGGGTTTGGTGTGGCCCGGTTCGGCGTGACCCGCCTTCGTGTGGCCCGGCCGGCTTGCCCGGCCGGGAGGAACCACAGCAGGCTTGCGCGGCGGGTCATCGGATTGGCGCGGCGGGTGCGGAGACCCGCCGCGCTCGTCGCGCGATCGCCCATCGGGCGCGTAGGCCGTGGGCCGGTCGCGGTACCAGAAGCCGGCCAGGCCTTCGGGGGAGCCGGCCTCCAGGAGGCGGCGCATCGTCTCGTCGCCGTAGCCGAGCGAAAGGATATCGAGGTTCGGGTACGCCTCCAGCATCTCGTCCGGGTGGCGGGTGGCGTACAGGCCGCCCATGACCAGGGTGATGCCCTCCGGCAGGCCGCGGATGAGCCGGTCGGCGTAATCGTCCCGGCCCCACATCAGGCTGACGGCGACCAGGTCCGGGCGGAAGCGGCGGAGGATCTCGGCGAGCGGCCGGTCCTCCATCCGCATGTCGACCAGCAGGAGGTCCTCGACCACCGGCCGGACGGCCGTGGCCACGATCTCCAGGCCAATCGGGTTGATGATGGCCAGGCCCCCGTACAGGTGCTCGCTCCGCTTCTCGGGACCGTACGGGTACAGGAGCAGGGGGCGTTTCCACGTCATGGTGGGCATTATAGAGAGGCGCGGCCGTACGGGCAACGGCGCAGGCCGGGCCGCGAGCGCCCCCTTCGCCCGGCGTCGGCGCCGCGGCGGACAAACTCGACCGCCGTGCAGTGGGGAGCAGGGGCCATGCTCCTGTCCACTTTCGCATTCCAGGGGGGCGTGGTATAATCCGCCATCCGAACACCACTGAAAGGAACCGACATGACGCGAGCGCGGCTGAATCTTCTCATCGACGCCCTGATGGCGGTGGTGATGGCGGCCATCGCGGGCCTCGGTTTCCTCATCAACTGGGTGCTCATACCCGGCAAGGAGCGGCCGGCGGTCTATGGCGGCCAGCCGGACCTGTACTGGCTCGGCTTGGACCGGCACGCGTGGGGCGACGTGCACCTGGTCCTGGGCATCGCCCTGCTTGTCCTGCTCGTCCTGCACGTCGCGCTCCACTGGGGCCAGGTGGTCGGCATCTGGCGGAGGATGGTTGGGAGCGGGGCCGTCCGGGTGGCCTTGGCCGTAGCCCTGCTCGTCCTGGTGGCGGCTCTGATGGCATTTCCTGCTTTTGTGGAGCCCGAGGTCGTTTCCGTTGGGCGCGGTGAAGGTCACGGCGAGGGTCGCGGCCGGGGGGCCGCCTCCGTTGAACGCCCAGCGCCCAGCGCGGAAGGCGGAGGTGCAGCCCCAGCAGCCGACCGGCCCGATGGCGTCGGCCGGGGACGCGGCGGTGAGGGGCGCGGCCTTGGCCGACGCGGGGGCGGCGGTCGGCGCGGGGAGGGCCGCGGTTGGCGCGGCGGGGTTAACACGACAACACGATCTTGTGCGCGGCCCGTACGGGCCGCGCAGCCGAAGTCGCCCCTTCGCCCGCGGTGGGTGCCGAGACCCGCCGCGCAAAACGCTGACATGGCGTTGTGGTGTTAACGCGCCTCCGCGGCGTTCCGCGCGTGAGGATGCCTTTCTTCGATCACCTGCGTGAGGAGGTGGCTCTCCACCGTGAAAACGGAAAGGCCGGGTCCGCCATCTCGCTCGGGTGTTACTGGGTGCCGTGCAGCGGCAATTTGGCCACGGCGGTAAGCAGCGCATAGTATGCCACGAAAAGCCCCAATAGCGGGAGTCCGTGCCAACGCTTGAAGCGATCACCGCTCGTCCATACATAAATCCGAACCAACGCCACCGCCGCTATCATGACCGGGAAGTGGAGGTAGAAGAAGGTGGGCGACACGGCCAGCGGCCCCGCCGCGCTCGCCGATGCCCCCGCCACGAACAGCACGTTCAACACGTCCGACCCGATGACGTTGCCAATCAGCACCTCCGGGTGCCCCCTGGCGATCGAGGCGATGGCCGTCACCAGTTCAGGCAGGCTCGTGCCGAAGGCCACGACGATGACCGCCAGGATGTCGGGCGGCACGCCGTGGCGCGTGCAGATCGTGCTGACCGAGCCGACCAGCACCTGCGAGGCCGCCACCACCACGCCCAGCCCGCCGAACACCAGGAGCAAATTCCATCCGACGGCCCAGCCGGGATGGGGGCGGTCGGTGGCCGGCGTGACCGCCGTGGGCACCGGGACCGCCTCCGGGTGCTGCCGGGCCCACCGGACCGAAAGGACCATGTACGGGCCCAGGAGGAGGAGGAATCCGATGCCCGCCGCTCGCGGAATCACCGCCTCCTCCAGGCCGCCATACGCCAGGGCCGCGACGCCGGCCACCACGACCAGCAGCGCCGCGCTGCCCAGGTGCAGCCACCCGTGACGGTTCTGCACGAAGCGGTCGAGCGGCAGCCGCACGAGCAGCAGGCTCAGGCCCAGAATCAGGGCCGTGTCGCAGATGGTGGACCCCACCGCGTTGCCGAGGGCAAGGTCCGGCTCGCCCTGAACGGCCGCCAGCACCGAGATGAACACCTCCGGACTCGTCGTGCCGACGCTGACGACGGTGGCCCCGATGATGACCTTCGAGACGCCGAGCGTGGCCGCCAGACGGGCGCCGCCCGTCACGGCCCGGTCCGCGCCGAGGACCAGGCAGACGATGCTCCCCGCCGTGTACAGCCAGAGCAGGGCGTCGCCTTGCTCGAAGAAGGCGTCCGGGATGAGGTTGGCGAGCATCGGGGCTTCCATTATACGGCCTCGGGCCGTCGCGTGCAGCGGTTCGTGCCGCCGCCCTCCGAGCCGTTGCCGAGAGGCGGCGGGTGCATTCGATGCGCGGCGCGAGGCCTGCGCCGGCGCATGGTACGTCTCCGCGTGCTCACGCACGCGGCTCGGTTCAGGCGTCCTTCTTCACCAGCCGCCGCACGGCCTTCCATATCTCCATCGCCGCCAGCGGGATGACGCACAGCCCCAGGGCCGTCGCCCACTGGCCGGACGTCAGGTCCACCGTGTGGCAGACGCCCTGGGCCGCGGGCACGAGGACGGCCGCCAGCAGGATGGCCGCCGAGGCCGCGCACGCCCCCACCAGGTACAGGTTGGTCAGCGGGTTGATCTGCCAGGCGCTGCGCCGGACACTCCGCGACGCCAGGGCCCGGACCAGTTCCGAGATCGCCAGCGTGACGAACGCCATGGTCCGGCCGACCTCCAGGCCGCCGCTCGCGAGCCCCAGCCAGAACGAGAGGACGAGCGCCAGGCCGATGAAGGCGGCGTTGAAGCCGATGACGGCCATCAGGCCCGGCGTCAGGATGCCCTCGGTCGTCCGCCGCGGCGGCCGGGCCATGATGTCCGGCTCGGGCGGGTCCATGCCCAGCGCCAGCGCCGGCAGGCCGTCGGTCACCAGGTTGATGAGCAGAATCTGCACCGGCAGCAGCGGTGTGCCCAGGCCGATCAGCACGGGCACCAGGACGGCCAGGATCTCGCCAAGGTTGCACGCAAGCAGATACGTAACGAACTTGCGGATGTTGTCGAAGATAACGCGGCCCTGGCGGACGGCCTCGACGATGGTGGCGAAGTTGTCGTCCGTCAGGACGACGTCGGCCGCGCTGCGGGCGACGTCGGTGCCGGCCCGGCCCATGGCCACGCCCACGTCCGCCTGCTGGAGGGCCGGGGCGTCGTTGACGCCGTCGCCGGTCATGGCCACCACCTCGCCCTCGGCCTGGAGCGCCCGGACGATCACCAGTTTCTGCTTCGGCCAGACGCGGGCGAAGACCCGGACCCGGCGGATGCGGCCGGCCAGGGCCGCCTCGTCCACCCGGTCCAGTTCCTTGCCCGTCAGGCACTCGTCGCCCGCGTCGAGCATGCCGAGGTTGCGGGCGATGGCCTCGGCCGTCCGAAGGTTGTCGCCCGTGACCATGATCGTTCGGATGCCGGCGCCGTCGGCGGCGCGGAGTGCGTCGGCGGCCTCGGCCCGCGGGGCGTCGCGCATCCCCACCAGGCCCACCAGCACCAGGTCGGCCTCGTCCGCCTCGCTCACCGCCGCCGCGCCATCCAGGTCCTTGAAGGCGAACGCCAGGACGCGCAGCGCCTGCTCGGCCATGGCGTCCATCGCCTCGCGGGCCCGGGCGCGGGCAGCCTCGTTCATCGGCGCAGCCTCGCCGTCGGCCGCCAGACGCCGGCTGCACAGCGGCAGCACCACGTCCGGGGCGCCCTTGACGAGCAGCCGCCG
>CAYTJE010000200.1:0-6376 GCA_964437855.1 uncultured Anaerolineales bacterium
CGTCGATGGCCTCGATCTTGGCCAGGATATTATTCAGATAGTTCAGGCTCTTCAGGCGCGGGTTGACGGCGTTCGGATGGTTCCGCATCGTCGCCGCCGTCACCACCTCCAACCCGTTCTCGTACAGTTCCTGCGGATACAGGGTAATCTTGTCGCAGATGATGAAGACGTTGGGGTGGGTGCACCGGTTCGGGTCCAGACCCAGCGTCCCCGCCCCGCGGGTGACCACGACGCGGAGGTAGGAGTCCCGGAGGCCGTTGGCCTCCAGGGTATCGGTGATGGCCCGGGCCATCTCCTCCTGCGTCATGGGGATCGAGAGCCGGATGCCCCGGGCCGAGTCGTACAGCCGGCGCACGTGGGCCTCCAGGCGGAAGACCTTCCCGTTGTACGACCGCAGCCCCTCGAACACCCCGTCGCCGTACAGGACGCCGTGGTCGAAGACCGAGATCTTCGCCTCGTCCCGTGGCACGAGGTCACCGTTGAGCCAGACTTGCCTCCCCATGATGCGTTCCTCGTCACGTTCCGCGCGGCGGGTCTCCCGGCCCGCCGCATGCCGCCCGTGCCACCGCGCGGTGCATCAGGAGATACACCGCGCGGAGTCTCTCCTGGTCCAGCCGACAGCCGGGAGACTGTACAGGCCGCTCACGGCGCGTGCAAGAGTTTCCCGTCCACGAGGTGCAGGACGCGGTCGGCCCGGTCGGCCATCCGCTGCTCGTGGGTGACCATGACGATGGTCAGGCCGTCGCGGCGATTCAGCCCCTCGATGACCCCCATGATCTCGGCCCCGGTGGCGGAGTCCAGGTTGCCGGTGGGCTCGTCGGCAAACAGGATGCGCGGACGGTGCACCAGGGCCCGGGCCAGCGCCGCCCGCTGCCGTTCGCCGCCGGAGAGTTCCCGCGGCAGGTGATCGACGCGCTCCGCCAGGCCGAGGCGCGCCAGCACCTCGCGGGCCCGCGCGTGCTGGGCCGGCCGGCGCACCGGCCAGAGGAGCGCCGGCGTCTGGATCATCGCCGGCAGCACCGTATTCGAGAGGACCGAGAGGTCCGGCATCAGGTGGTAAAACTGAAAGACGAACCCGACGGCCTGGTTCCGCATCCGGTCGCGCCACCGCTTGGGCCGGGCAAAGGCGTCGGCGCCCTCGAACCGGACCCGCCCCTCCGTGGGACGGTCCAAGAGGCCCAGCAGGTGCAGCAGCGTCGACTTGCCGGACCCCGACGGCCCCAGGATGCACAGGAACTCGCCGCGGGCCACCCGCAGGTCCACGCCGTGCAGGACCCGCAGCCGCGCCGCGCCGAGTTCGTAGTCCTTGACGAGGCCGGTGGCCTGGAGGATCGGGTCGGTCATGGGTCGTTACTCAGAACAGCGTAGACGGACGCGGGCGCCGAGGTTGTCTTTCTGAGGAGCCCGTGAGGGCGACGAAGCATCTCGCCTTGTCGCTTTTCGCACGGCGAGATGCTTCGGCCTCGCCCATACAGGTCCGTACCGGACAAGCGAGGCCTCAGAATGACATCGCGGTTGCGCCGTTTGCCTTTTCGCTTTTATTCCGATTTCCGACTTCCGGTTTCCGGCTTCATTCGTATCGCAATGCCTCGACCGGCTGCTTCAGGGCCGCCAGCAGCCCCCCCGCGGCGCTGGCGACCGTCGAGAGGGCCAGCACCGCCAGTCCCACCCCCACGCACCAGGCCGGCGAGACGTTCCGCGGGATGCGGTCGAAATAGTACACCGTCTTCGGGAAGACCGCCCAGTCCGGGTTCCCGCTCAGGTCCCGGCCCACCTGGTTGACGTAGACCTCGATGACGTCCAGATGGTGGAGCATCAGCAGCGCCCCGGTCATCCCGACCGCCACCCCGATGGCGCCGATGAGAAACCCGTATCCCAGGAACAGGCTCCCCACGCCGGCGTCGCGGGCGCCCAGGGCCTTCAGGATGCCCACGTCCCGGCTCTTGATGTAGGCCATGACGTACGAGATCAGGGCAATCAGCACGCCGAACCCGATGAACATCACCCCCAGCATCAGGGCCGTGATGTTCCGCTCCATGCTGACCACGCCCAGGATCGGTCCGACGTGTCGCTCCCACGGCTGGACCTCGACTTGCGGCACCTCCTGGTTCGGCAGCGTCTGCCGGCGGTGGGCGATAAAGGCGTCCCACGCGCGGCGGATCTGTCCGCACGCCGCCTCCGTCCGCGACGGGTCGGTCAGGCGGACCTGGATCTGGCTGGCCCGGGCCGGGACGGCCGGCTGATCGCCCCCGGCGGGCCGGGCCCCCAGCCCCGCCATCTCCTGGGCGGTCTCGAAATCCACGTACAGGTGACGCGAATCCGACTCGTAAAAACGGCTCCGGAACGCGTACACCGGCACGAAGGCGCGGGTCTCGGCCTTCGGGATGCCGCCCACGTCCATCTCCAGCGCCCCGGACGGCCGGATGGGCACCGTCGTGACCACCACCTCGCCGAGCGCGTTGACGAGCGGCACCTCCAGGACACACGTCTCGTGGACGGTGCGGCGCTCGCCGCCGTAGACCGCCTGGAGAGTCACCGCCGTCCCGACGGCCGCCAACGCCAGCAGGGCGGCGCCCCAGACGGCCAGCCGCCAGCCCCGTCGCCCGGAACGACGTCGGGCGGCCCGCCAGACGAACAGCGCCGCGACGGCCAGCACGGCGGCCGCCGCCCACGCGCCGGCCCGCTCGCCCATGGCACGGGGAAGGTGCCGCTCCCTCGTCGACTCGATGGTCCCGCTGATCAGGGCGATCCCCGGCACGCAGGCCGGGCGCGGCCGACGGCCGAGGGTCTCCCGCTGGCGCGCGACCGGCGCCGGGACCTCCAGGAGCCGGTCGGCCGGGACGTCGGTCGGCCCGACCATCTCCTCGCCGATGGAGGCGGCCCGCACGTACGTCAGGTACTGCCGGAATCGCCCCATGCGCGCCTTGCCGCCCGGACGAATCCCCCACAACTGGCAGAACCGGACGAGCGGCTGAACCCCGCCGAACCGCGGCTTGATGCGCACTACACCCCAGGTCTGCACCACGGGGGTGGCGGCGGCGACGCCCTCGATCCCCTCGATCCGACCGATGAACGCGTCGTAGTACGGGATGCCCCCCATCCCGCCGTCCACGATCACGTCCGACAGCGTCCCCCGAACCGCCGACCGCGTGTCGTGCACGAACCCGTCCATGATGGCAAACACGAGAATCAGCAGGAACACCCCCACGGCCGCCGGCAGCGCCGAGACCATCGGCACCACGGCCTTCCAGCCGCAGAACAGGTACTTCGCGCACATGACGTGCTTGTAGACGGGCGTGGCCAGGAGGGCCGCCAGCACCGCCACCGCCACCACGGCGGCGCCGACCAGCGCCGGGATCGCCCACGCCGAGGCCAGCACGCTTGCAAGCATGGAGAGTGCCTTCTCAGCCGCGCCGTCCGCCTTATCGAGCCGCCACCGTAAGGTCACGGGTACTGTCATCCGCGGCGCGGTGCGCACATGCCAAATCGCACGTACCCGCGTGCTTACGCACGCGGCTTGATCCTAAGCCGACCCTTCCGGCCGCCGCGCGGGGAACAGCAGCACGTCGCGGATGCTCGGGGCGCCCGTCAGCAGCATCACCAGCCGGTCGAGGCCGATGCCCAGCCCGCCCGCCGGCGGCATGCCGTGCTTCAGGGCCTGGAGGAAGTCGGTGTCCATGACGGCCATCGTCTCGTCCTGGCCGGCCAGTTGCGTCCGCAGGGCCGCCTCCTGCACGTCCGGGTCGTTCAGTTCGGTGTAGGCGTTGCCGATCTCCATCCCCGCGACCATCGGCTCGAACCGTTCGGCGATGGAGGGGTCGTCGGCCTTGCGCTTGGTGAGCGGGCAGAGGCCGGCCGGCCAGTCCATCACGAAGGTCGGCTGAAGGAGATGGGGCTCGACGGTCCGCTCGAAGATCTCGTGCGTCACGACGTCGAGGTGCTTGTTCGCCTCCTCCAGCCCCCACTCGCGGGCGCGGGCGCGGATGGCCGGCTCGTCGCCCAGGGCGAGGCCGGCGTGCTCCGAGAGGAGGTCGGCGTAGGTGGCCCGCCGCCACGGGGCGGCGTAATCGATCGCGATCGGCTTCCGGCCGCCCTCACCTGCCTCATCGCCACCCGTTGAAGCGAGGCCCGTACGGGCCGCGCGTGAGGCCTGGGTGCGCGAGGCGCGGGGGGGGCGGAGACCCCCCGCGCCAGTTTCTTCGCGACCCCCCGCGCCATGTTCCTCCGCACCCTCCGCGCCACCCTCTTCCTGCTCACCCTCGCCCGGCGGCGCCGGCCAGGGGACGACCGTCGACCCGCCCGTCACAGTCCTCGCCAGGCCCTCGACCATTCTTTCCACGAGGTCCATCATGTCCGTGTAATCGGCGTAGGCCTGGTAGGCTTCGAGCAGCGTGAACTCGGGGTTGTGCCGGGTCGAGATGCCCTCGTTGCGGAAGACGCGGGCGATCTCGAAGACGCGGCCCATCCCGCCGACGAGCAGCCGCTTCAGGTACAGTTCCGGCGAGATGCGCAGATAGAAGTCGGCGTCCAGCGTGTGGTGGTGCGTGACGAACGGTCTGGCGGCCGCACCGCCGTAGATCGGTTGGAGGACCGGCGTCTCGACCTCCACGAATCCGCGCTCGGCCAGGAACCGGCGGACCTGGGCGAGAATCCGCGACCGCGCCAGAAAGCGGTCCCGCACCGAGGGGTTCGCAAACAGGTCCACGTACCGCTGCCGGTACCGGGCCTCCACGTCCTGAAGGCCGTGCCACTTCTCCGGCGGGGGCAGGAGCGATTTGGTGAGGATCGCGAGGTGGGTCGCCTCGACCGTAATCTCGCCCGTGCGGGTGGTGACGAGTCGGCCGTCCACGCCCACCCAGTCCGCCAGGTCCAGCAGGTCGACCTTGGCCCATTCGGCCTCCGGCAGGGTCTTCCGGTGGAACGCGAGTTGGATGCGGCCGGAGGCGTCCTCCAGGTCCGCGAAGACGAGTTTGCCGAAGGCCCGGAGGCCTGTCAGCCGGCCGGCGACGCGGGCCGGGGCGCCCTCGCCGGCCGCCTCGAACCGCCGGCGGGCCTCGGCCGCCGGGATCGCGTCCGGGAACCGGCCGCCGAACGGGTCCAGGCCCATCCCGCGGAGGGCCTCGGCCTTGCTGCGCCGCACCTCTTCGTATTCGCTGGCCATAGGGTGAGGATGATACGTTTGCCGGCGGCGACCGGCAAGCAAAACCCCGCGCGTGTCGTTCGAGCCCCCTGCGTAAGCAGCGGGGTACCGTCGAGCGCTGGCGCGCCTCTCGCTCGCGCGCATCGCGCCACCCGGTACCCGCGAACTCACGTTCGCGGCTCGGACGCTAGCGGCGCGACGGAGCCTCGCCCCCGAATACCATGGCGGCTCGTCCCGGCCTCGCCTATAATGCCTGATTGGCCGTCGGCGCGGCCCGTACGGGCCGCGCGGCACCGTGTTCTTGCAGCACCATTCGAAAGGCCCCCATGCCCCGAACCTTCATCAAGCAGTTGACCGTCCCCGGCACGACGGTCGAGCAGGTGTTCCAGGTGGCCGAGAAGAGCCTCCGCACCACGCGTAAGGGCGGCCTCTTCATCATCGGCCGCCTGCGCGACCGGACCGGCGAGATGCCCGCCGTCTGCTGGGACGCCACCGAGGCCCTCTTTGCCGCCATCCCCCAGGACGGCTACGCCCTGGTCAAAGGCCACGTGGACACGTACAACGACGCGCCCCAGATAGTCATCGAGGCGATGCGCCCCGCGCGCGGCGAGGAGGTGACCCTGGCGGACTTCCTCCCCACCGGCCCCGGCGACCCGGAGGCGCACCTGGCGCGCCTGAAGGAGATCCTGGACGAGGTCGAGCGGCCGGCCCTGCGGGCCCTGGTGGACGCCGTCTGGGCCGACGAGGCGCTCGTTGAGAACCTCAAACGTGCCCCCGCGGCCGCCAAACTCCATCACGCGTACCTGGGCGGCCTGCTGGAGCACACCCTCGGCGTGGCCGAGGCCGCCGTCCGCCTCTGCGACCACTACCACCGCCTCGACCGCGACCTCCTGCTCCTCGGCGTCCTCTGGCACGACCTGGGGAAGACCCGCGAACTCGCCTACGCCGACGCGTTCGGCTACACCGACGCGGGCAAACTCGTCGGCCACATCGTCCAGGGCGTCCTGATGCTGGAGGAGACAATCGCCGAGGTCCGCGACGCCGGCACGGACTTCCCGGAAGACCTGGCCCACCTCCTGCGGCACCTGGTCCTCGCGCACCACGGCGAACACGCCTTCGGCAGTCCCAAACTGCCGATGACCGCCGAGGCCCTGGCCCTCCATCATCTCGATAACATCGATGCCAAACTGCACGGCTTCTGGCGGACCGTGGACGACGACGCCGACCCCAACCGCC
>CAYTJE010000201.1:0-6367 GCA_964437855.1 uncultured Anaerolineales bacterium
CGTCGGTCAGGCGGACGTTGTAGCGGGGATGGATGTCCTTGATGAGGCGGGCCTCCGTGAGGAGGGCGTCGACCTCGCTCTCGGCCGGGAGGCACTCGACGTCCGCGGTCTCGGCCACCATCTGCGCCTTCTTGGGCCCCAGGTCCGCCGAGGGCTGGAAGTACTGGGTCACCCGGCTCCGCAGGTCCACGGCCTTGCCGACGTAATGGACCCGCCCGCGGGCGTCCTTCATGAGGTAGACGCCCGGCTGCTTCGGCAGGGCCTTGACCTTCTCGATGAGGGCGTCGCGGTCCATGATTCCGGGTTCCTGCGCGGCGGTCTCCCGGCCCGCCGCGATCGATGCGCGGTGCCCAGGACTGGCCACCGCGCGGGGGACGTTGTCGCCGCTGTCACCGTAAGCATAGGCTCAGGGGGGCGGGGAAGCAACCGGCTAGTGATGGGGCAGACAATTCCCGGACACCGTCCAGCGGTGGGGCTTGCAGCGGCAGGGACTTGTGGGTATCGTGGTTCTCAGGCAATGAGGGGGAATGGATGCCCCTGCTCGACGACATCCGGACAAAGGTCCAGCACAGGCAGTATGAGTTTCCCCGGCATGCTGTCGACCAGAGTATTGTGCGCGGTATTCGGGTGGCCGAGGTGGAACAGGCGATCCAAGCCGGAAGCGAAGTCATCGAGGACTATCCGGATGATAAGTACGGCGCCAGTTGCCTGATTCTCGGATTCACGAAGGCCGGGCGGCCGCTTCATGTACAATGCAGTTATCCGAGCAGGCCGCTCATCAAAATCATAACGCTCTACGAGCCGGACCCGGATCGTTGGGCGGACGTCCGAAAGCGGAAGCAAGAGTAGGTGGGGCAGAGCCATGAAAGAGACCATGGTCGAGACTAAGGTGACGTACACGGTGGAGCATGCCGGTAGACTGTACGTGATCGAGCACGTGCCGGCACGGGTATGCCAGGAGACGGGCGAACAGTACTTCGCCCCGGAGACGGTCGAACGGATCCACAAACTCATCAAAGGCGGCAAGAAGCCCGACCGGGTGATTGAGACGCCGGTGTTTGAGTATGCATAGGCCCTGTTGGGGCCGGAATGGAACCGCGCCGGCCGTCCCCCTCATCCCCCCGCCACGCGGGCGCCCAGGTAGAAGCCGACGTAGAGCCCCAGCAGCAGGACCCCCACGCCGCTCATCACGCTGTAGAACCGGTGCTCGAAGACGAACCCCGCCCACGTGAAGAACAGGATGAGGGCCGAGAAGGTGGCCAGGCCCAGGGCCCAGTCGCTCAGGGGCCGCGTCTGCCACCACACCTCGACCCCGAAGGTGGGGGAGACGGCCAGCGCCGCCGCAAACCCCATCCCGATGAGTCCCAGGATGACCGAGCACGCCCGCGCCGGTGCCGCCAACTGAAAAATCTCGCCCCGGATGGCGTGCAGCCGGTTGCCGAACCCCAGCCAGATGACCGCCGAGGCGCTCATCACGAGCGCGTTCATGCTCAGCCGGTACGGGTTCCACTCGGCCGGGTGGGCGGTGTTGTGCCAGATGGCCAGCACCGTCAGCGTCACCATGAAGACCGCAGGGTAGAGCATCTCGCCCCTCAGCCACACGAACGACCAGCCGAGGAAGACGACGGCCATCAGCCCCAGCATGATCAGGGCCTCCGGGCTCTCGAGGCGGAACATGGCCAGGATCGCCGCGATAAAGGTCGAGATCACCGCCAGCGTGAAGATCGTGGTCGAGGCCCGCCGCTCGTCCCGGTACAGCGCGCAGGTCCGGGAGAGCAGGTCCATGAACCGCCGCTCGTACAGGTACACCAGCAGGTGGGCCGCCCCGTAGCCTCCCACCGCGTAAATCAGGTATCGGTACAGGTCGTCGGTGTGCCGGAACAGCCCGAGATACGCCGTCGCCATGATCCCCACGCCGTAAAACAGAAAGGTCCGCACCGTGTGCCGGAACAGCCACATCGACATGAAGAACGCGACCAGGACGGCCACCCAGCCGACCAGGCCCCAATCGGGTCCGAGCAGCCCAAGCGTGTTGCTGCGGCCGGTGCCCATGAACTCGGCGTAGGCCCGCACCTGCTGGACCGACAGGTACCCGGCAAAGACGACCGTGGCGGCCATCCCGGCGACCGTGAACGGCTCGATCTCGCGTCGGGCCTGGCGGTCCGAGTGGGTCCGCTTCAGCACCTCGCGCAGCAGGATCGCCAGCACCAGCCACCCCACCGACACCACCGCCAGCACCTGGATGAACCGGTGATGCCAGGCCTCGGCCGGGGCCTCCGGACCCACCCACGTCAGCGCCGCCAGGCCGCCCGTCGCCAGGGCCGCCACCAGGTAGTTGACCCACCGCGGGGCGCGGTGGGCGTGGGCCAGGGCCAGCACGCCGGCCGCGATCAGCAGGTCCACGCCCAGGTATTTCGCCTCCGTCCCGAACGGTTCCAGGGCCAGGGCCCCGATGGCCGTTGCCACGCCCGCCAGGTACAGCGCCCGCGGGAAGCCGTAGGTCCGCCGCCGACGCAGCGCCAGCGCCAGCAGCCCTGCCAGGGCCGCCGCCCCGAACGCCAGCAGCAGAAGGACCGACGGGTACCGCCCCCACCAGCCCACGGCCCGTCCCTCGTCGAGCATCGGGAAGGCGACCGCCGCCGCCAACGCCGCCCCCACGCACGAGAACCCGAACAGGTCCGGCTGCTTCAGCCCGATCGCCGACACCAGCAGCACCGCCCACCACACCGCCAACGCCCAGACCGTGTGCCACGAGGCGCCGTACCAGGCGCCGACGTATCCCGCGCCCATCGCCGCCAGGCTCGAGACGACCAGCGGCACAATCAGCAGGCCCTGGCGGTACCACTTGACGTTCAACTCCTGCCGGGGATGCAGGGCGAGCAGGGCGGCGGCCAGGATCATCGCCAGCGACACCCCCGCCGCCGTCGACGTGCTCCACGCCGTGGCCGGCGTGTCCGAGACGGTCGCCAGGTGGTTCTGCGTCCCCAGGACCACCATCACCGCCAGACCCAGGATGGAGAGGTAGACGAGCGGCTCGGCCTGGAACCGCCACACTGTGGTGACCAGCAGGATGGCCAGGGGTGCCTGCACCCAGAGGGCGATCTCCGGCTGGTAAGCGGCCCGCAGAAACGCCCCGGTCATCAGGGCGACGCCGGCCAGCAGCCCGCTGGACCGCCGCCAGCGCCGCTCCGCCGGCCGGAACCGGGCCAGCGCGTGCACGTAGAACCCCGCGCCCACGCCCGCAATGATGGCGGTCGGCAGCCGGCCGGTTCCCAGGTACGCCGGGAATCCCCCGGCCGGCCGGGCCAGCAGATAGCCCAGGCACACGGCCGTCCAGGTGGCCGTCGCCGCCCCGAGAAAGCGGACCGGCACGCCCTTCCGACCCCGGTGCCAGCCCAGGAGCCACAGGATACCGGTGGCGGCGGCACCGGCAGCCACGCCGACCAGCGGGGCCAGCGGTCCCTCGGTCTTGGCCAGGATCGTCGGGTCCAAGGCACTCCCCGGTGCTGAGGACGGCACGTGCGCATCATAAGTTCGCCGCCGAGAGCCTGTCCAGCGAAAACGGATGGCCACCTGGTCGCCCTTTTTGGCAGGGGCCTGTAGCGCCGGGCTTTATGCCCGGCGGCCGCGGGGCCGGGGGGTCTTGGGCATGCGCCGGGGGTAAACCCCGGCGCTACGAGTATGGTCGAAACTCGCCGGAAATCGTTGTCACACCCCCTTGCGGGCGGTCCGGTTCAGGGGCCGGCGCTTGTTTCCGGATTGGCAAGAATTCGGTTGCATTGGATGATGTGTCTCCTACAATGCGCACCAGGCGCGCGAAGTGGGACACTGGCCGAAAAGCGAGGAGGGCGGTGTGAACCTGCGCCGAACATGGGCGTTGGCGCTCGCCGGGCTGGGGACCGCCGTGGTGCTGCTCGGCCTGGGAATCGCGGTCGGCAGCCGCGAACACGCAGCCGTCTGGGCCGCTCGGACCGAGGCCCCGGCCCCGGGCGAGACCCTCCTGTCGGCCACGACGATGGGCGGCGACCGCGTCCTCGTCTGCCTCCTCGACACGGGCCGCGACCGGCTGATGGTGTACCTGGCCGACGGCAAACGCAGCCGCCTGAAACTGCTGGCCGTCCGCGACATCTCAGCCGACTGGGCCCTGAGCGATTACAACAACGACCCGCCGCTGCCCAGGGACATCCGCCAGCGCGTCGAGAAATGGAAGGAAACCGCCGACGACGCCGCCGACCGGGAGCCGTAGCCGTAGGCGGCCTCGTATAATGAAGTAGGAACCGTGACAGGCCGCTCCCTGCGGCCAGGGGGACGACAGGAGGTTGAGCCGTGGGTTTTGTCAGTTTCGAAGATGCGAAGGAGCGGCTCGGCAAGAGCGGCGAGGAACTTCAGCAGATGATCGATAGCGGGGACCTTCGGGTCTTCCGCGACGGAGGGGCGCTGAAGTTCCGACAGGAGGACATCGACGCCCTGGCGGGCGGCCCGGCCCCCTCCGCTGAAGGTGGCGAGGCCGCCGCCGGTGAGGCCGCTGCCGGCGGGGCTGCCGCCGGCGAGGGCGGCGCCGGCGAGGGCGGCGCCGGCGAGGAGGAGGCAGAGGAAGAGAGCGCCGGCGATACCCTCATGAGCATCGATGCCGACATCCTCTTCGCCGAGGAGGAGGAGCAGCCCGCCGACAGCGCCGCCGAAACCTGGATCGCCGCCGATACCGAGGGCGTGTTCCCCGGCGAGGCGGGCGGCGAGGAGCAACTCGGCGGCATGGAGGAGGCGATGGCGGCCCCGGAGACCGAGCCCGCCCCGCTGGCCTTGAGTCCCGAGACCGATGAATCGAGCCTCGGGGCCGTCCTCAGCGAGGAGGAACTCGCCGCCGGAACCGAAGAGGAGTTCGGCGAACCCGTCATCGCGATCGACGCCGAAAGCGGCGCCGCCTCCGTGGTCAGCGGGGGGCCCTCCGGCGTGGCCCCGAGCCGCACACGCATCGTCACCCTCGTGGAACCGCCCGCCCATCACGCGCAGTTCACCTTCATGCTGGGTCTGGCGGCGGCGGCGCTGGGGCTGGTCGTGCTGGCCGCCGTCGCACTGCTCCGCGGGACCGTGCCGGGCGCCCTGGAGGCGGTGACGAGCGGCAACACGCCGCTCATCCTCATCGCGGGCGGCGCCGTCATCATCGGCATCAGTGCCATGGTCGGGTATGTGCTGGACAAGCAGCGGGCGGCCCGCGAAGCCATCGGCGGCTGACGGCTGTCGGGGCCGGCCGGCCCCGTCGCGGCGCCCGCAGAGGGGACGCGTCCGCGTACCAGATGTCGAGCGTCTGACCCAGGAAAGGAGCGCAAGATGCAACGCTTTTCGGCGGTCATCGTGATGGTGCTGGCGACTGGGATGGCCCTGGCCTCTACCGGCTGCGTGTCCCAGGACCGGTTTGACGCCCTTGCCCTCAGGAACCGGGAGCAGGAGAAACTTCTCCAGGAGAAGGACGCCGACATCGCCCGCCTCAGCGAGCGGGTCGACGCCCTCCAGGCCCGCGCCGAGGATGCCCAACGCATGCTCCAGGAAAAGGAGGCGCACCTCTCCTCGGTCATGCAGGAACGCGACGAGGTCCGAAAGGCCTTCGACGAACTCAAGGAGGCCTATGTGAAATGGGCCGGCCGTCCCCCGGTCGGGGCGGGCAAACTGCCCGAGGAAGTCGCCCTCTCCATCCAGCAACTCGCCGAGGAGTATCCCGAACTCTTCCAGTTCGACGCCGAGACCGGCCGGCTCCGCTTCGCCTCCGACATCACGTTCGACTTCGCCTCCATCCAGGTCAAGCCGAACGCCCGGACCGCCATCGCCCGGCTGGGCCAGATCCTGGCCTCCGACGCCGCCAAGACCGTCAAGGCCAGCATCATCGGACACACCGACCCCGTTCCTGTCAAGCGGGCGGCCACCAAGACGATGCTGACGAATCTCGGCAAGTCGGCCAATAACCAGGGCCTCAGCGAGGCCCGGGCCGAGGCCGTCGCCGACATCCTGACCGCCGCCGGCGTGCCCGACGCCCGCATCACCACCAGGGGAATGGGCGCCGGCCAGCCTATCGCCAGCAACGAGACCAAGGAGGGCCAAGCCAGGAACCGGCGCGTCACCATCTTCCTGAGCACGTGAGCCCGGGTGTGAATGTGCCCTTCCCTCGCGGCGGCCTTCGGCATACGCCTCCGTATGGACCGGCCCGCCGCGCCACGACGCGCGGTGCACCGGGAGGTACACCGCGCGGAAGCGGTCGCATTCCCTCGCGGCGGCCTTCGGCATACGCCTCCGTATGGACCGGCCCGCCGCGCTTTTTTCTGGCTCTCCGCTACTTTTGACGCACGCGAGCCTCCTTTCTTCCCGGGCGCCGGGT
>CAYTJE010000202.1:0-6308 GCA_964437855.1 uncultured Anaerolineales bacterium
GCCGCCCCGCCCGAGGAGGCCAACCGCCTGTACGACGTCTTCTGCGCCGCCCTCGCCGGCGAGGGACTGACGGTCGAGAAAGGCGTCTTCGGGGCGATGATGGACGTCGCCCTCGTCAACGACGGTCCCGTGACCATCGTGATGGAGATGTGAGGGCGCCTGCAGATGGTCGGGGCGGCGGGATTCGAACCCGCGACCTCGTGCTCCCAAAGCACGCGCGCTCGCCAGGCTGCGCTACGCCCCGACCGGTCCCGCCTTCTTATACGTCGGGCCGAAGCCCGTTTCAAGGCGATTCACCCCTTGAGGCTAGATAGGCCCCCGCCACGAGTCGCGAAGGCCCCCGGCCGGGCAAGACCGGCCGGGCCACACCGCATCCCGCCTGCCGCAAGAGGCAAATAGCCTTGTCACGGAACCGACGAAATCGTATAAACGATCGAGGGAAAGTGGTGTGAAGGAGGGAGCCAGCCATGCGGTCAACACGATGGGCGCTCTTTCTGGCGGCGTCTGCCTTCGTGGTGTTCGTCCTCAGCGCGAGCGTCAGCCCGGCCCGCGGCGCGGCGACCGAGGGCGGCCAGGCCAAGCCGCCGGCCGAGTCGGAGCCCGTGCTGAGCCCCGAGGAGCACTACGCCAAGGGCGAGGCCAGGTACGACGGCACCTGGATGCCCATCGAGAAACTCTTCAAGATGTACGTGCGCGAGCGCGATCAACTCCGCCGGATCCGTCACCAGGGCACCGACGAACAGGAGCAGTTGGAGAAGTTGCACCGCGAGATGGCCCAGATGCGCGGCGAGGCCCGGCAGGAGCAGCAGCCCGTCCGCCGGGAACTCGCCAAGGCCCGAAACGAACTGCGCGAATGCAACCGCATCCTGCATCTGAACCCGCCCGCCAAGCCGCAACTCCAGCGCCTGCCGTCCGCGCCTCGCCGGCCGTCGTCCGGCCACGACTCCGACGACTATGACAGCAGGAGCGGCTGGTACGAGAGGGCCCGCCGCGAGTGGCAGCGGCAGTGCGAGACCATCCGCCGGCAGAACGAGGCCAAGATGAAGCAGTACCAGCGCGAACTCCAGGCGTACCAGAAGAAGCAGAATGCAGCCAAGGCGGCCGTGCCGAAACTCGAGGCCGAGGTCAAGAAGTACATGAAGGGACTCGACGAGATCGAGGCCGAGTACCAGGAGAAGGGCGCCCCGACCCGCCGCCAGTCCGAACGGGTGACCGACCAGGTCCGCGCCCAGAACCGCCGCATCGAGGTCGTCGAAACACGTGTCGAGGCGTTGACCAAGGCCCTTCTCGCCGTGCCCGAACCGGTCCGGTACAAGCACGGCATTGTGGCCTTCGAGGGCGAGTTCCACACCTCCCGGGAACTGCGCCACACCTACCAGGAGACCCAGGCCGAGATCGACCGCGTCCGCGAAAAACTCAAAGCCGACTGCGAGAAGGCGGGCATCGCCTTCCCCGAAGACTGGCGTCACCCGCAGCAGAGCCGCATGGATACCATCCGCACGCTGCTGGAGGCCGTTGAGAAGGCGCAGGCCGACAAGGGCTGACGCCGGTCCCCGTGAGCCGCCGGAGATCGATCCCGGCGCGGCGACCCGTTCCGGACATCGTCATCCTATCGCCCGGCCCGGTGGTTCCTTTTTCGCTTGAACGTTCGCGCCGGCGACCGTATGGTTTCACGATTCGGGCTTCGTGAGGTCGCCGGGGAACACCATGCAAACGACCGGAATTGCGGTCATCGGGTTCGGGACCGTCGGTTCGGGTGTGGTCCGGCTCTTGCTGGAGGACGGCGACCGGCTGGCCGACGCCGCCGGCTGCCGGCTTCAACTCCGCCACGTCTGCGACACCGACCTCGACCGTCCTCGCGACGTCGAAGTTCCCCCTGACCTCCTGACAGCCAGCGCCGACGACTGCCTGGCCGACCCCGACGTGCACGTCGTGGTGGAAACGATCGGCGGCACCACCGCCGCCGTCGACCTGACGCAGCGCGCCCTGGCCGCCGGCAAGGACGTGGTCACCGCCAACAAGGCGGCCCTGGCCCAGCGGGGCCCGGAACTCTTCCAGGCCGCCCGGGACGCGGGCCGGAGCATCAATTTCGAGGCCTCCTGCGCCGCCGGCATCCCCATTATCCGGGCCATCCGTGACGGCCTCATCGCGAACCGCCTGTCGGCCATCACGGCTATCCTGAACGGAACGTGCAACTACATCCTGACGCGGATGTCCACGACCGGCGCCGCTTACGCCGACGCCCTGGCCGAGGCCCAGGCCCGCGGCTACGCCGAGACGGACCCCAGCCTGGACGTCAGCGGGGAAGACACCCGGCACAAACTGGCGATCCTGGCGGCCCTCGCCTTCGGCACGTCGGTCAGCCTGTCGGATGTGTACGTCGAGGGCATCGCGGACATCAGCCCGGAGGACATCGCCTTCGGCGCCCAACTCGGCTACCGGCTGAAACTGCTGGCTATCGGCCAGCGGCAGGACGGCGCCCTGAGCCTGCGGGTCCACCCGACGTTCGTTCCGTCGGAAAGCCCGCTGGCCTCGGTAGCCGGCGCCGACAACGCCCTCCTTCTGACCGGCCACGCCACCGGCGACACGTTCTACCGGGGTCCCGGTGCCGGGCGGATGCCCACCGCCAGCAGCATCGTGGCGGACATCGTGGACGCGGCGCTGGGGCGGGCGCAGATTACCTTCCGGCACATGGCCTGGCTGGCAGGCCGGTGCCCGGCCCTTCCGGTGCAGCCCGTCGAGGACCTGCTGCTGCGGTACTACCTGCGGTTCGACGTGGTGGATAAGCCGGGCGTCCTGGCACATATTGCCGGCGCGCTTGGCCGGTGCGACATCTCGGTCGCCTCGGTCCTTCAGCACGAGCCGACGCGCCCCGACATGGTCCCGCTGGTCATCACCACGCACGAGGCGCGGGAGGGCAACATGACCGCGGCCATGCGCCAGATCCAGGACCTGCCGACCGTTACCGGCCGGGCGGTCCGCATCCGCATGATCGACCACCGGCACGAGGCTGAGGCATGAAGTACGCCATCGTCATCCCGGACGGTGCGGCCGACCGGCCCACCGAGACCCTCGGCGACCGGACCCCACTGGAGGTCGCCCGCGTGCCGAACATGGACCGCATCGCCGCCGAGGGCCGGCTCGGAACCGTCCAGACCGTGCCTCCCGGCATGGAACCCGGCAGCGACGTCGCCATCCTGAGCCTGCTCGGTTACGACTCGACGACGTCCTACACCGGCCGGGCGCCGCTGGAGGCCGCCGCCCAGGGCATCGAGCCCCGGCCGGAGGACTGGGTCTTCCGCTGCAACCTCGTGACCGTGGCCGAGGGCGAGATGGTCGATTACTCGGCCGGCCACATCAAGAGCCAGGAGGCCGAGGTCCTCATCCGCGCCCTGGAGGAACAGTTCGGCAGCGACGCGCTCCGCTTCTACCCGGGCGTCGGGTACCGCCACCTGCTGGTGATCCGCGGCGAGTCGTTCAAGGTCCGGACCACCCCGCCGCACGATATCATGGGCCAGGCCGTCCGGAAGCACCTGCCCAGGGGGAAAGGCGCCGGCCGGCTCCGCGAAATCATGGACGGCTCCCACGAGGTCCTCGACCCCCACCCGGTCAACCGCATCCGCCGGGACCTCGGCGAGAACCCCGCCACCCAGGTCTGGCTGTGGGGCCAGGGGCAGCGACCGACCCTCACCCCCTTCCGCCAGCGGTGGGGGCTGACGGGGGCGGCGATTACGGCCGTGGACCTCGTCCGCGGCATCGCACGCCTTATCGGGTGGGACGTGATCGACGTGTCCGGCGCCACCGGCTATTACGATACCGATTACGCCGGCAAGGCCGAGGCCGCCGCCGGCGCCCTCGGCGACCACGACCTCGTCGTGGTCCACGTGGAGGCCACCGACGAAGCCGGCCACAACGGCGACGCCCGAGAGAAGGTCCGGGCCCTGGAGAACGTGGACCGCCAGATCGTCGGCCCGGTGCTGGCGGCCCTGGAGGCGACCGGCGAGCCGTGGCGCATCCTCGTCGCGCCCGATCACGAGACCCCCCTCGAGGTCCGGACCCACGCGCGGAAGCCGGTCCCCTTCGCCATGATGGGCGAGGGCCTGGAACCCGGCCGCGGCCGGCCCGTCATGACCGAGACCGCCGCCCGCAAGACCGGCATGCACGTGGCCGTGGGTCACGAACTCCTCGAGTACTTCCTCAAACGCTAGGGGGCGCCGTGTCCGACGCGCCCGACCGCCCGCCGGGTCCATCCTCCGGCGCCTCTTCCGGGCCCTGGTTCCTCTGGGCGGCCCTTATCGTCTGCTGGATCGCCCTGGCCGTCTGGGCCTGGCACGCGTGGCATGCGCATACGCCGCCGGGCCTGCCGCGGAGGGACCCGCCTCCCTTCGGCACGTACGACACGGTGGCGGAGGTGGCGGGACCGACCGCGCTCCGGCTCCGCCGCCTGGGCGTGGTCCGGCTGGCCGGCCTCGTTCACCCGTCGGAGCCGGCCGAGCGCGACCGCCTGCGGCGTCGGCTGGCAGCCCTGGCGCCGTCCGGCACGCGGGTGTACGTGGAGCCGGAGCCGACTGCCGCAGCCGAGGACGGGCCCGACCCCGCCTCGGTCTTTCTGCCGCCGCCGGGGGCCGACGCCGCCGAGCGCTTCCCGTACGGGGAGTCGCGGCTGCTTGGGGCGGTCCTCGTGCGCGAGGGGCTGGCCCGGGTGGACCCCGTTCCCGGATACCGGTACCGGGCGGAGTTCCAGATGCTGGAGCACGACGCCCGCCGGCACCGTCGCGGCCTCTGGGGCCGACGCTGACGGCTTTTTGCTTTGACCCCTCGCGAAGCCGACACCTATAATCCCTTCGCTACAGCCGAAAGGAACGACCGGGATGAGCAACCCGGAGACGTACGACGTGGTCATCGTCGGTGCGGCCGCCGCCGGTCTCGCTGCCGGCATCTACGCCGCTCGCGACCGCTACAAGACCGCGATTCTCGAGAAGAATCCGTTCCCCGGCGGCCAGATCATGCTGACGGGGGAGATTGTCAACTTCCCCGGCCACGAGCGCGTCACCGGGCCGGACCTCATCCAGCACATGCGGAACCAGGCCGAGGGATTCGGCGCCGAGATTCTGACCGGCCGGACCGTCAGCGGCCTGCGGCGTCGGGAGGACGGGCTCCTGGAGATCGCCGTCGAGTCTGCCGACTTGCCGTACCGCGCGCGGGCGGTGATCCTGGCGCCCGGCAGCCGGCACCGCCAACTCGGCGTCCCCGGCGAGACGGAACTGCGCCAGGCCGGCCGCGTCAGTTACTGCGCCGTGTGCGACGGGGCGTTCTACCGCGACAAAGACGTGTTGGTCGTGGGCGGCGGGAACACGGCGGTGGAGGACGCCGTCTTCCTGGCGTCCCGGTTCGCCCGCCGGCTGACCCTGATCCACCGCCGGCGCGAGTTCCGGGCCGAGCGCATCCTGGTCGAGGAACTCTACGAGACGGCCGGGAGCCGGGCCCTGGACGTCAAACTGCCCTACGTGCTCAAGGAAATCGCCGCGGACGACGCCGGCGCCGCCATCGACCACGTGGTCCTGGAAAACGTGGAAACCGGCGAAACCGAGTCCCTTGCCGTTGACGGGGTCTTCATCCTCGTCGGCACCGTGCCGAACACGGAGTTCCTGCGGGGCACGGTGGCGATGGACGACCGCGGCCGCATTCTGAGCGACCCGCAGACGTTGCAGACATCGGTGCCGGGCGTGTTTGTGGCCGGCGACTGCCGGACCGGCGCCACCATGCAACTCGTCACGGCCTGCGCCGACGGCACGGTGGCGGCGCTGCGGGCCAAGGACTACTTGCGCAATCCCCAGGCCTGGACCGGGATGCGGGCCGAGCGGGCCTCGGCCCAGGGCTACTGACATCCGTGTTGCCTCTAATCCTATGGGAGAAAGCAGATGGCTGGAAACGTCCTGGAACTGACCGACGGAACCTTCGAGGCGGAAGTCGAGCAGGCGGACGGCGTCTGCCTCGTCGACTGCTGGGCCGAATGGTGTGCCCCCTGCCACATGGTCACCCCCGTCATCGAGGAACTCGCCGACGAGTACCAAGGCAGGGCCAAGGTGGCCAAACTCGACGTCGACGCGAACCGCGAATCGGCCGGCAAGTTGGGCATCACGGCCATTCCGTCGCTCATGATTTTCAAAGACGGGGAGGTGGCCAAGCGTTTCGTCGGTGTCACGGCCAAAAATGATCTGAAGGCCGCCCTGGACGAGGCCCTTGCCTAACCCTACTGTGTCAACTTCGCCATCATCCACAAAGGCCGTGGCGCGGTGCCCCGTCGT
>CAYTJE010000203.1:0-6306 GCA_964437855.1 uncultured Anaerolineales bacterium
GGCTTCGAGCGGCTGCATTCGCTCGCTCTCGGGCCGACGACGGATTCGTCAGACAGAACCTAGTCGGATAGGCTTTTAGCACAAGCCGAATCAAGTTTCCTTTCCGTAGTTTCGTGTGCCATGGGTAGGGTGCCTTTGGGCACGCGTGGCACTTTGGGGCGCACGTGTTTGCGTCTTGGCCCTCCGGGCGGTAGACTGGCCGCTCCAGAGAGCGGAGCACGGCGATAGTCGTCGGCCCTGAGGGTTTCAGAATGACAACGCTTTTGACCAGCCTTGCGCTGTTGCCCGCCGTTTTCTGCGCTCTCGGCGCTCTCTGCGTTAACAACCGAATCGCAAGGAAGCCTGACCATGACCGAAAACGCCACCGGCCGCCCCAGCGACTTCATCCGCGAGATCGTCGCCCGCGACGTCGCCGCCGGCAAATGGGGGGGCCGTGTCCGCACCCGCTTCCCGCCCGAGCCCAACGGCTACCTCCACATCGGCCACGCCAAGGCATTCAGTATCGACTTCGGCGTGGCCGAGGAGTTCGGCGGCACGTGCAACCTCCGGTTCGACGACACGAACCCCATGAAGGAGGAGGCGGCCTTCGCCGCGGCCATCCAGGAAGACGTCCGCTGGATGGGCTACGCGTGGGCCAGCCTCTGCTACGCCTCCGATTACTTCGAGCAGATGTATGAGTATGCCGTCCAACTCATCAAGCAGAGCGACGCCTACGTGGACGACCTCTCGGGGGAGGAGATTCGCCGCTTTCGCGGCACGCTGACCGAACCGGGGCGCGAGAGCCCCTACCGCGACCGGCCGGTCGAGGAGAACCTCGACCTCTTCGCCCGGATGCGGGCCGGCGAGTTCCCCGACGGCGCCCGCGTCCTCCGCGCCAAGATCGACATGGCCTCGCCGAACCTCAACATGCGGGACCCCGTTATGTATCGGATCCTCCATGCGTCGCACCACCGGACGGGCGACGCCTGGTGCATCTACCCGACCTACGACTGGGCCCACGGGCTGGAGGACTCGATCGAGGGTATCACGCACTCGCTGTGCTCGCTGGAGTTCGAGAACCACCGGCCGCTGTACGACTGGTTCCTCGATGCGCTGGGCGTCCATCACCCGCAGCAGATCGAGTTTGCCCGCCTCGAGATGACCCACACGGTGATGAGCAAGCGCCGGCTGGCGGAACTCGTGCGCGACGGGCTCGTCAGCGGATGGGACGACCCGCGGATGCCCACGCTGTGCGGTATGCGGCGGCGGGGGTACACGCCCGAAGCCATCCGCGCTTTTTTAGACCGCGTGGGCGTCGCCAAGACCGAGAGCACTGTCGACGTGCGCCTGCTGGAACACTGCGTGCGCGACCACCTGAACACCGTCGCCCCGCGCGTGATGGGGGTGCTGCGGCCGCTGAAGGTCGTCATCGAGAACTACCCGGAGGGTGAGACCGAGACACTGGAGGCCGTCAACAATCCTGAGGACGCCTCGGCCGGCACCCGGCAGGTGCCGTTCTCGCGCGTCCTCTACATCGAGCGCGGCGACTTCATGGAGGACCCGCCGAAAAAATTCTATCGCCTCGCCCCCGGCCGCGAGGTCCGCCTCCGGTACGCCTACTTCATCACGTGCACGGACATCGTCAAGGACGAGGCGGGCAACGTCACGGAACTGCGGTGCACGTACGACCCGGCGACGCGCGGCGGTGATGCGCCCGACGGCCGGAAACCGAAGGCCACCCTGCACTGGGTCTCGGCCGAAGAGGCCCTGGAGGCTGAGGTGCGGATGTACGGCCGGCTGTTTGCCGCCGAGGACCCGATGGACGTGCCGGAAGGCGAGGACTGGAAGGCCGGCCTGGCGCCCGATTCCCTCGAGGTCATTCGCGACGCGAAGGTGGAACCGTCCCTCGCCGGCGCCGCACCCGGGTACCGGTGCCAGTTCGAGCGGAAGGGGTACTTCATCGTCGACCCGGACTCTTCGCCCGGCCGCCCCGTTTTCAACCTGACCGTGGGCCTGCGGGACGAGTGGGCGCGGATTCAGAAGCGGCAGCAAAGCAAGTAACGTAGTGACGCAGGCGGAGCGGCGGCGTCATGGTCGTGTGTGGCCCGGCCGGTCTTGCCCGGCCGGGACGTGTTGGCACGTTGAGCCTGATGAAAGGGGGGCACCGTGCGGAAACTCCTGCCGGTCGTGTTGGCGCTCGTCCTTACCTCGTGCGAGGCAACGCCGCCCGAGGACCAGAACGTGGCGTTCTTCCGTTCCATGCTCAAGACGTTTCCGCACGCTGGACCGGGCGAGTTCCCGACGCCCGACTCCGTCGTCCGCGCCTATTTTCAGGCGATCATCGACAACACGGCATTCCCGTGTCGGCCACCGCGCGGGTCTCAATTACCCTTGCCCACGGCGAAACCGAACTTCCTTCCATCCGAAACATCGTGGTCGCCAAGATCGATGGCAACTATCAGATTATGCTGTTTCCCTTCACGGCCAGGGTGCAGTGACAGGGGCGGAGGGGGCCCGCCGGGCTGACGCCCGGTGCGACCGTCTCGCCGCCCATGCGGGGCGGCACGGCGCGCATGCTTTCGCAAAGGCGCGAAAGCATGCCACCCGGTTTCCGGCGCGGCCGCCAAGGCGGCCGGCGAACACGGGCAGCCCCGCGCAGGTGGAGCGGTCCCGGAACATTCGCGGCACCGCCCCGCCGCGTCTTCGTTACTCCGTCACTCCGTTGCGGCGTGACCGGCCTCATAACCATTTGACTCCCCCACCGGGGCCGGGGTATCATCGTCGCGGACGAGTCGCGCGGCGGGCCGGAGACCCGCCGCGCGGGAATCGCCTTGCCGCCTCGCTTATCGACAATCCGCGAAAGGAACCGCCATGGCCAAGAGGCAACCCAAACCCTCCCTCAAGCCGCTGAAGAAAGACAAGTTCGCCTTCGGTCTCTGGTGCGTCATGAACACCGGGGCCGACCCCTTCGGCGTGGCCACCCGGAAGGAGATGACGGGCGTCGAGGCCATCCGCGGCCTCGGCAAGCGGGGCGTCTACGGGTTCGAGTATCACGACAACGACCTCTGGCCCATCGACGCGAGTCCGCAGAAGAAGGCCGCCGCCGTCCGCCAGGCCCGCAAGGCCATGAAGGGCACCGGCATCCGGTGCACGGCCGCCACCACGAACCTGTTCACGCACCCGGTGTTCAAGGACGGGGCGTTCACGAGCCACGACCCGCGCATCCGGGCCTACGCCGTCCAGAAGGCGATGGCCAATATCGACACCGCCGCCGAACTCGGGGCCGAGGTCTACATCTTCTGGGGCGGACGCGAGGGCGCCGACGTCGACATCGGCAAGGACCCCGTCGAGGCCCTCAAGCGCTTCCGCGAGTGCCTCAACTTCCTGTGCGAGTTCGTCTTGGACCAGGGCTACCGGATGGTTTTTTCCATCGAGCCCAAGCCCAACGAGCCTCGGTCCGACACGTACCTGGCCACCGCCGGCCACGCCTTGGCCATGATCGAGACACTCGACCATCCGGAGATGGTCGGCACGAACCCGGAACTGGCCCACGTGAAGATGGCGGGGCTGAACCCGCTGCACGAGATCGCCCAGGCCCTGGAGGCGGGAAAACTGGTCGATATCCACCTGAACGGCCAGAAGCCGCTCCGGTACGATCAGGACATGAGTTTCGGCTGCGACAACCCGAAGGAGGCCCTCCTCCTCGTCAAACTCCTCGAGGATTACGGCTACGCGGGCACGAAGTCGTTCGACGCCCACCCCTACCGGACCGAGGCGGACCCGTGGGACTTCGTCGACCGCTGCATGCGGGCGTACAAGGCGTTCCAGGTCAAGGCCGAACAAGTCAACGCCGACGCCACGCTCTGCGAGATGCTCGAGGGTCTCCAGGAAGCGCCGGGAACGAGTTGGAACCAGGTGCTGGCCGGCTACTCCGCCAAGGGCGCCCGGAAACTCCGCAAGAAGGCTTTCAAGCCCGACACGCTCGCCAAACGCAAACTCCTTTACGAGCGAATCGACCAGCGATTGACGGAGATCCTGCTCGGCCTGGCGTGACCGCGGTGCTGGCAAAAAGGTACCAGGAGTCTTTTTCCGGAGCCTTTTTCGGCATCGGCGCCCCGGCTAGGGAGATGGCGGCACGGAAAAAGACTCCTGGAACCTTTTTCGTCGGTCGGCCGGCGGGGGGCGGGAGCCGGGCGCATTGGTTTCCGGCCCCCCGTTTTACGAGGCCGGTGCCTGACGCCCTCTCCGGCAGGGCAGAAGGGACGCGAAGCCGGCTCGGGCGCCCGCCAGGGTGACTGGGAGACGGGCCGTGACCCACGATACGGAAGACGGGCCGGGCCGGACCGGGCGCGTCCCGCCGCCCGCCGCGGACCCGCTGGAGGCGGCCATCGCGTGCCTCCGGCCCCTGGCCGACGCCTTTGCCGACGGGTTCTACGTCGTCGGCACCGAGGGCCGCGTCCGGTTCGTCAACCGGGTCATCCGCGAACGGTCGGGCATCACCGAGGCGGATTACGGCCGCCTGAGTTACCTGGACCTGGTGCAGGGGGGCGACCGCGAGGCGTCGCGGCGGCGGTTCGAGCGGGTGATGGCCGGCGAATGCGTCGGCCCGAACGAGGTCGAGTGCCGGACCGCGAAGGGCGAGGCGGGCGTCTACGAGTTCATCGCGGCACCCATCCGCGACGGCAAGCGGGTCATCGGCCTGCTGGGTATCTCCCGCGACGTCACCGCCCGTCGACGGACCGAAGAGGCGCTCCGTGAAAGGGAGCGGTTTCTCCAGACCATCTTCGACGGCATCCAGGATGGTGTTACCGTCCGCGACCGCACCCTCACCCTGCTGCGCGTCAACCGTTGGATCGAGAAGATGTTTGCCGACCGGATGCCCCTGGTCGGCAAGAAGTGTTACCGGGCGTTCCAGCAGCGCGAGACGCCGTGTCCGTGGTGCCCGGCCATTCCGGCCATGGAGACCGGCGAGGTCCACAGCTGCATCGTGCCGTATCCGTCGGAAGATGCCGCTCGCGGCCGGTTCGAGTTGACGGCGTTTCCGCTGACCGACGAGAGCGGCGAGGTTGTCGGCGCCATCGAACACGTCAAGGACGTGACGGACCGTTGGCATACCGAGAAAGCCCTGCGCGAGTCGGAGGAAATGTATCGGGCGCTGGTCGAGGCCTCGCCGGACGCCGTCGCTGCCGCCGACCTCGATTTCCGTCTCCTTGCGGCCTCCGACCAGGCCTACCGGATGTTCGGCTACGCGAAGACGGACGAGGTGCTCAGCCGCAGTATCGTCGAGTTCTTTTGCCCGGAGGACGTGCCCCGCCTAAAGAAGAACTTCGAGGCCACACTCCGCCTGGGCCTGACTCGGAACATCGAGTACACGCTGGTGCGGAAGGACGGATCCACATTCCTCGGCGAGATCAGCGCCGCCGTCATCCGCGACGCCGAGGGACAGGTTCAGGGCCTCATCGCCACCATCCGCGACGTCACCGACCGGAAGCGCGCCGAGGAGGCCCTCCGCGAGAGCGAGGCCCGATACCGCGCGGTCGTCGAAGCCCAGACCGAACTGGTCTGCCGGTTCTGGCCCGACCATACCCTCACGTTTGTCAATGAGGCCTATGCCCGATATTTCGGAAAGAGCCGGGAGGAACTGGTCGGCGAGAAATACGCCCCGTTGATCGTCGAGGAAGACCGCGAACGTGTCCGCCGGGCCCTGGAGGGGATTTCGGCCGATAACCCCGTTGTCACCGTCGAGGAACGCGTTCTCCGGCCCGACGGCGAGGTCCGGTGGCAGCAGTGGACGGCCCGCGGCATCTTCGACGACCGCGGACGCCTCCTGGAAACCCAGGGCGTCGGCCGCGACATCACCGACCGTAAGCACGCCGAGGAGGCGCTGCGGCGGTCCGAAGAGGACTACCGTCTCCTGTTCGAGCAGAGCCTCGACGGCATTGTGGTGGTGGCCGACGGCCGTGTCGTTCGCGCCAACCGGGCGTTCGCCGACATCCACGGCCGACGCGTCGAGGACCTGATCGGCACGCCCAGCACCGACCTGCTCCGTCCGGACGAACGCGCCGCGGCCGCCGAACGTATCCACGGCATCCTCGACGGGACGTTGGAGCGACTGGGCAGCCGGCAGTACCACGGGTTGCGGGCCGACGGATCCGTGGCCCTGGTCGAGTACCGGTCGCGGAGGATTCTGTGGGAGGGCCGGCCGGCGGTCCAGGCCATCGTCCGCGACGTGACCGAACAGGCGCATCTCCAGGAGCAACTCCAGCAGGCCCTGAAGATGGAGGCGGTCGGCCAACTCGCCGGCGGCATCGCCCACGACTTCAACAA
>CAYTJE010000204.1:0-6279 GCA_964437855.1 uncultured Anaerolineales bacterium
GGGCGACGGGACTCGAACCCGCAACCACCGGATCGACAGTCCGGTACTCTAACCAGTTGAGCTACGCCCCCGTCCATCCAGGCGAATGTAAGCGAATGTAACCGGCCGACCAGCCGAACCACGACTATTATCGGCTCCGGCATCCACTTGCAGACACAACATTTTCCCGCGAAGCGGGCCGTTGTCAAGCCCAAAAGGCGGCCCGCGTGGGAAGTGCCCCAGACATCGTCACTTTGGGCGGATTGTGGTGGCCCTGGCGGTTCCTGAAGTGACCGCGGCCGCCTAAAACGACACCTGCACACGCACGCCGACGACCGTGGCGTCTTCCACCGCATCGTCCCCGCCGGGCTTCACCACGTGCTGCACGTGCGGGCTGACCGCCATCCAGGGGGCCACCTGGACGCTGTAATAGACCTCGTAAATCGTCTCGTGGTCCGCGGTGAACCCGGCGTCGGGGGCGAGCCGACCGTGGGCGAAGCCGAAGCCCAGCACGTCCTCCTCCCGGCCGGCCACCAGCCCCTGGTACTGGAAGCCGCCGCTCCAGAACCGGTAGACCTCGCTGGTGTCCTCGTCCGCGCAGGCATAGCGGAAGAAGACGCCCAGACCCTGCCCGTCCTCCGGGTCGGCCTGCTCCTTCAGGACCATCTGGTCCAGGCTGACGTACAGGCCCGGCACGTCGCGCCGGGACCCGCGGCCGTCCAGATACTCCGCATAATGATTGATCCAGAAGCCGACGCGGTAGGCCCCAGGCAGCCGGCGCTCGCCGCACGGCAGGTTGACCGCCGCCCCCGTCTCGTAGATGCTGAAGGTCCGTTCCGGCCCATCGAATGCCGTGTTGAAGCCGGTTTCGCGGGCATCGGCCTCGGCGTCGGCCACGCCCGCCGCCAGATACCAGCCGTCCACCGGTTCCCAGTAGCCGGCGGCGCCGATGCCGTTGTCCGGCAACGGGATGGCCGCGTTGTTGACCAGCGGGCTTGCGAGGAACTGCGTGGTCTCATCGTTGGCATAGGCATTACCGTCGAACGCCACGGGGCACCCGCGGCACTCGAAGCCGCCCGTGAGGTCAATCTTGCCGAGGCGGAGGCGAAGGCGGCCGTCGGCCAGGCGCTGCTCGTACCACGCCTCGGTCACGTCGATGGAGCGGTCGCCGCCGGCGTCGTCGTTAGTGCCCATGAGGCTGCCGACCGAGGAGGCGTCGAGCCCGTCGGACCAACTGCCCTCGGCCAGAAAGAAGAAGGTGCCGCCGGGAATCGCGAGGAGCCGCTCCAGGTCGAACTCGCCCTCGAGGTCGTAACTGCCGGCCCAGCGGCCGGCGTGGCGGTGGGTGGCCAGGCCGCCATCAACGTTGAACTGGTACGCCTGGGTGGCGCTGAGGGCGAGCGTCAACCCCTTCTCGGCCAAGGCCTCGCCGGCGCCGAACCAGTTGTCGGTCAGCGTTTCGCGGTGCCAAGGGGACGTGTTGCCCGCCCGGCCGGACGTGTCGGCGTGTCGGTTGGCGGCGGACGATTCCTCGGCGGCCCATCCCGGTGCCACCAGCAGCGCGGCACACAGGAGCACCCGTGCTGATGGCCTCATCGTGTGTCCTTTTCGGATGATGTGGGGATACGCGGCCGCGCCTCGTCCTCGGACGGCCGTCATCCGGAGACAGGCAGCGTCAGCAGCGGCATGGCCTTCTGCTCGTCGGATTGGAGCGCGAAGATGATACTGATCAGCGTGAACGCGTCCTTCGACGCCGTGTCCGAGTCGTCGATGTAGAACCACCGGCCGCGGTACGGGACCGCGACGAACGCCCCGGCGGGGGGCATCGCGCTGCACCGGACGTCGAGCAGGTCGCGGGTGAACCGTCGGCGGTCCACGGGGTGGCCCTCCAGGTCGCGGTAGACCTTCGTCAGGCCCTTGGCCTCGTGCTGCTGCGGCACGGCGATGCCCTGGGCCACATAGTAGAGCAGGTCGCTGTAGGAGCGGAGTTGGATGGGGACTTCGTCGGCCCCCACCTCCTCCCGGCCGTAATAGGTGTGCGAGGCCACCAGGCGGATACGCTGGACCACCGTGCCGTCGCCGCGGAGAATCCGCTCCGGTTCGATGCCGAGAAGGCGGTCCGCCCGGTCGGCGGCTTCGGCGTCCGGGTAGACGATCTCCACGACCAGCGCGGGCGTACCGGAGGCTTGGAGCCGGAATCGGTTGCCCACCTTCGGCTCAAGGGTGTAGCCCGCCTCGCCGGCCGCGATGATGGCCGAGACGTCCACCTCCTCGGCCGGCACGTTGTCGGCTACGGTGACGGGCTGGCCGGGCAGGCTGAGGAACCGGAGGTCGCCGGCCCGCTGGCACCGTTGCCAGAGGCGCGTCAGTTCAATGAACCGTTCGTAGGACGTGGGTTCCTGGCCGGCTTCGGACGCCGACGGGTAATTGCACAGCGGCCCGAGACGTTCGACCATGATCCGCATGAGCGTGCCGATGCTCCATCCGCCGCGGACCAGGAGCGTGAAGGTGCCCATGTCGGTCTCGGTCAGGATGCGGTTGGCGAACGCCTGGCCGTCGAGCGGCGTGTAGGTGAGCGTGGGTTGTTCGCTGATGCTCGCCCCCAGGCCGGCGGCGTGCGTGTCGGCCGCCCCCTCCGGGAACGTGCCGGACACCGACGCGTTGGCCGAGTAGTTGAAGTGCGACGAGATCGAGCCGATCTGGAGAAAGAGCATCGGCTCGCGGTACTTCAGGCGGACCATGTTGAGGAGCAACTGTTCGTTGGCGCTGCGTTGGGCGGCCACGTTGTAGCCGGCCCGGTTGGTGCGCAGGACGTTCGGACCCACCGAGCATCCGGCCGCCACCACACACGCGGTCGCCAGCAGCGGTGCAAGCCTCTCGTTGACACGCCGCATCGGCTTCTCCTTCCAAGAACGAATCGTCTTGCAGGTGCGGGTGGACGCGATCCCGCGGGCCCCATTCTGCCCGCGGCGAAGGGCGCCGTCAACCGACGTGCCCTGGGAGCCCGGCGTTCTGCCGGGAACGGACGTAGCCCGGCAGAAGTCTATGGGCTGGGAACCACCGCGGGGCCTGCCGCGACCCTCAACCCTTCGACCCGAGAGGCGCGCTAGCCCAACCCCAGCAGCGAGCCCACCTGATAGACCGCGAGCGCCGCCACGTAGGCTATCGCCGCGAGCATGAGCCACTGGAAGACGACCCACTTCCAGGACCCGCTCTCGCGCCACATGACGGCCAGGCTGGCCATGCACGGGAATCCGAGCAGGCAGAAGACCATGACGGCCATGCCCTGAAGGGGGGAGTACTCGCGGCGGAGGGCGGCGTGGAGGGATTCGCTCTCGGCCCCCACCTCCTCGCCGAGCGAGAAGACGATCCCCATCTGGGCCACGAAGATCTCCTTGGCGGCGAAGGCCCCGATCAGGGCCGTGTTGATCCGCCAGTCGAACCCCAGGGGTTCGGTGACCGGCTCCAGGGCTCGGCCGGCGCGCCCCGCCGCCGAGTACGCGAGGGCCGCCTGCCGGGCCGCCCCCGGCGAGACCTCCGGCCCGGGCGCTTCGGGCGGCTTCGGGAAACTGGTCAGGGCCCACATGACGATCGCGATGGCGAGAATAACGGTCCCGGCCTTCCGCACGTACAGCCATCCCCGCTGCCACATGTGCAGCAGGACGCTCGTGGTGGTCGGCAGACGGTACGGGGGGAGTTCCATGACAAAGGGTTCGCTCTCGCCGGCCAGCACCGTGCTTCTCAGCAGCCGCGCCACCACCAGCGCGGCCGCGGCCCCCAGCAGGTACAGCCCGAAGTAGATGGGGGCGTGGTACCGCTGCGGAAAAAGCGGCACCGTGAACATCACGTAGATGGGAAATCGGGCGCTGCAACTCATCAGCGGCAGAATGAGCATCGTGGTCAGGCGGTCGCGCCGGCTCTCCAGCACGCGCGTGGCCATGATGGCCGGCACCGTGCACCCGAACCCCAGAATCATCGGGATGAAACTCTTGCCGTGCAGCCCGATCTTGTGCATCCAGCGGTCGACGATGAACGCCGCCCGCGCCATGTAGCCGGTGTCCTCAAGGACGGCAATCGCCAGGAACAGGATCAGGATGTAGGGCAGGAACACCAGGACCGCCCCCACGCCGTTGATCACGCCGTCGACGAGCAGGCTGCGGATGATGCTGTCGGCGCCCGCCGGCCAGAGACCTCCCACGGCCCCGCCCAACCACTGGAACAGCATCTCGATGCCCCACGCCGGGTACTCGCCCAGGCGGAACGTTGCCCAGAAGACCACGTACATCAGGCCGAGAAAGATGGGCAGCCCCAGCACGGGATGGGTGATGACGGCGTCGATCTGGTCGGACCGCGTGTGCCGCGACTCGACCGTCGAGCGGACGGTCTCCTGGCAGGCGCCGCTGATGAATCCGTACCGGCGGTCGGCGATGACGATCTCGGGCTCGTCGCCGAGGATTCTGCGGAGCCGGTTGACGGCGGCATCGGCCGCGGCCAGACTGTCCGGGGCGGCGGCGCAGTCGGCCTCGACGTGCTCGCGGATGCGCGAATCGTTCTCCAGCAGTTTCAGCGCCACCCACCGGGGCCGTCGCGGGGCCAGGCGGTCCGCCTCCGGCTCGAGCCGCGCCGCCAGCCGGTCGAGTTCCCGGTCCACTTCCCGCCCGTAGGTGATCGGCACGTGCCGCTCGTGGCGGACGTCGGTGCCGACCGCCACGGCGGCGTCGAGAAGGTCCTCGATGCCCTCGCCGCGGTTCCCCACGGTGGGAATCAGGGGCACGCCGCCGAGCAGGTGGGATAACTGGTCCAGGTCGAACACGTACCCGCGGGCGGCGGCGATGTCGCTCATGTTCATGGCGAGCACGAGCGGCACCTGGAGTTCCATCAACTGGACGGCCAGGTAGAGGTGGCGTTCCAGGTTCGAGGCGTCGAGCACGTCGACGACCACGTCGGGGTGCTCGTCGATGACAAACGCCCGGGCCACGAGTTCGTCGGTGGCGTAGGCCGTCAGGCTGTAGGTGCCCGGGAGGTCCACGATGTCGAGCCAGACGCCGCGGTGCAGGCGGACGCCGGCCTTCTTCTCGACGGTCACGCCGGGGTAATTGCCGACGTGCTGGCGGGAGCCCGTCAGGGCGTTGAAGATCGTGGTCTTGCCGGAGTTCGGATTGCCGGCCAGGGCCACGGTCAACCGGCGGACGGCATCGCCGGGCGCCGCCGGCCGGCCTTTCTCGGCCACGCGAGGCTCGCCGGGTTGATGGGTATCGGCCATGGTGGCGTCCGTTCGGGGGTCGCAAGGTGGCGTGGCGGGCTTACCCTTCGCCGTCCGGTGCGACGAGGACCTTGCGGGCCATGCCGCGGCCGAGGACGATGCGGGCTTCGCCGGAGGCCAGGACGAACGGCCCGCGCCCGCCGTTGTGGACGACCCGCACGAGTGCCCCCGGCCGCAGACCCATCGCCATCAGCCGAGAACGGAACCCGGCGCCCCCTTGAACCGTGACGAGCCGGGCCGTCGCGCCGTCGGGCAGGGTGCTGAGCGGTACGGTGGGGCTGGGATGGTCGGCCGGGCCGGGACTCATGGCGTCTCCTCGTCGGCTGCGGGGTCCGGTGCCGCCTCGCCGCCGCGCTCGCAGAACTGCCGAAACGCTTGTGCCAGGGATCCATCGTTGCCCGCGGACCGCTGCTCGGCAAAGCGGAGAAACTGCACGAAGCGGTCGAGCACGGTGCCCTTGATGACGTGTTCCATCTTGCAGCCGATGGCCTCGGCCTGCGCCTCCGGTACGCCCAGGACCTCCATCAGGAACCGCTTGAGGATCCGGTGCCGGCGGATCAGCACCCGGCCGAGCCGCTGGCCCTCCTCCGTCAGGGTGACGTATTGGTAGGGCTCGTAGTGCACGAGGCCGCGCTCCGCCAGGGTCTGGACCGCGGCCGTGACGCTCGATTTGCCGACGCCGACGAGGCCGGCGATCTCCTTCATCCGGGCCACCCCGTGCCGCTGGACCAGCAGGGTGACGGTCTCCAGGTAGTCCTGAAGGCTCTCGCTGAGGGCCGTTTCCGGCATTGCAACCCCTGTTTCGGGTTCCCGCGGGCGTTTGAAGAGGGCCCGCTGGGTGAGTTCGGCGGAGGAATCATAGTTCGGCGCGGCGAACTTGTCAACCGCATTTCCCGGTTCCTGGCCCAAATCTGGGAGGTTAGTCCTACAATGCTACGGTATCGTCCCAGAAGTGGGGGCGAGTGGCCCATGGCCCCTCCGGCGTGTTCCGGCGAGGCACACCCTGGGGGAGATTCCATCTCCCCCAGACCCCCTCG
>CAYTJE010000205.1:0-4008 GCA_964437855.1 uncultured Anaerolineales bacterium
GAATGTCCATGCCGATTCTATCGGCACGGACCGCCTATGAACTGTACCAGAGTTTGTGAGGCGTTGCACTAGGCCCCTCGCCCGCGCGACGTCGCCTCGTATGCGATTCCTGTTCGTCGGGCGGCAGGTTTGCCTGCAGCTTCCTTCCGACCCCGCCTCGCGGCGGCAGCCGTTGCCGTTCGGCTAACGGTTCCTGTCACCAAGGTCCGTGGAGGACTTGCACCTCCAAGTCTCGCGCCATGCCTGGCGCACCCAGAGATAGCGCGGCGGGTGCGGAGACCCGCCGCGCAGACCATCGCGTTGTCGTCCCTACTCGCTCATCCCTTCCAGGTAGCCCCGCGCCTCCCGGGCCTGGGCCGTGTCGGGACACTCGTCCAGGACCTTCCGGAACCAGGCCCGTGCCTTGTCCATGTGGCCGGCCCGCATGTAATTCAGCCCCAGGCCGAGCCACTGCCGGGCCTGCTCCTGGGCGCGGGCGCGGCGGATGCGAGCCATGAGCCGGGCGTCGGCCTCCAGGCGTCGGCGGGCGGCCTCGGCCTCCTTGCCGACGTCGGTCCCCGGCCCCTCCTCCGCCACGCGGTTGTAGATAGCATGGGCCTCGGCCAGGAGGTCCAGGCGGCGGGCCCGGCGCTCGGCCTCGGTCAAGGGTCGGCGGTCCACGTCGGCGGTCGCCACGCCGCCCGAGCCGGGTGCGGACGCGCCGGGACACTCGTCCCCGTCCGACGTCTCGTTGACTGCATCAGGATTTGCGGCCTCGTCCGCGGCGGGCGACCCGCCCGCCGACGGGCGCGCCTTGGCGAGCGTCTTGGCCCTGGCCTCCAGGGCCCGGGCGCGGGCGAGTTGCTCGGCCAGGTGCTCGGCGCGAAGCCGGGCCTGGAACGCGGGGTCCTTCTCGAGTTGCCGGCACAGCGCCCCGGCCAGTTTCGCCGGCGGCAGCCCCAGGTAGGTCCGCATGATCCGCTTCAGTTCCAGCACGCCGGCCGCCGGCGCCTCGCCGCCGACCAGGTCGCGGGCCACGTCCAGTTCCCGCATGCCCTCTTTGGAAAGGACCGTCAGCACATCGGCCGCCTTCTGCGGGTACGGCGAGTCGATGCGCATGCGCCGGCCGATGCGATAGGCCCGCATGAGGCACTTGACGGCGTCGGCCTTCTTGCCGGCGGCCCGGGCCTCCATGCCCTGTTTGTACGCCTCCTCGGCCGACTGCCGCCACTTCTCGTGGGTGACGTCGGGGGCTTCCTCGATGGTGCCGAAACTGACCCCCGCGCGGGCCCGTGCAGCCGGCGCGGCCACCACCAGGAGCACCCCCACCGGGACGAGGAGAAGCCGACGCATGCTCAGACCCGTTCAATCAGCGTCTGCGTTCGCAGGATGGTGTGCTCGGCCGCGAACCCGTGCCAGGCGTGGACGAGCAGGCCCCGGCCTTTCGGTTCCGGGACGGCGTAGGAGAACGAGCGGGCGTCGCCGGGCTCGGCCCCCTCGGCGTACAGATGGTCGCGGCGGGTCGAGGCCAGCAGGTCCTCCGCCTCGCGCACGTACCGGCCGGGCGAGCAGGCGTCCACCTGGTACGCCATCTGGTAGAGGACCGTACCGCGGGCCTCCACGCGGCACTCGTGGCTGCCGGAGAGGTCGAGGGCCCGGGCCAGGCCGCGCTTCGGCAGGTCCAGGCCCTTCGGCGCGATGACCTCGGTCACGGCGTCGGCGCCGTCCACGAAGGTCACCACGTGGCCGCCGTCCACCAGCCACATCTGGCCGTCGAAGGCGAAGCCGTCGAACGGCCGGCGGGCCCGGATCGCGAAGAACTCCGGGTGCAGCGCCCGCAGGTACACGCTCAGCCGCAGGTCGCAGACGGCCACATGTCGGTCGTTGTCGGCCATGGTTCGTCACGGTTTGGGCGCCCCTGTATTATACCGATGGTCCGGACCGAGGCAAAGCCGCGGTCGAGGCGTCGCCCGGCCCGGCGCGGTCGTCGCCCGGCCCGGCGCGGTCGTCGCCCGGCCCGGCGCGGTCGTCGCCCGGCCCGGCGCGGTCGTCGCCCCCCCAACATATGCTGCCACGCCTCCGAAAGGGGGATGGCTCGTTTTTTCGCTAAAGCGGCCGCCGGCGGCCCCGATAAAGGACTGGAGGCCTATCCTATGTCATGGCCGGGGGACCGTATGACCTACAACGCCACCGTCGCATCGATCCGCGAGACGGACCTGAGCACCCGCCGCCTGGAGCCGATCCTCACCATTGACCAGTACGAGACGGTAGCGGCCGCCGCCCGGAAGATGGCCGACCACGAGATCGGCTGCCTCCTCGTCCTGGGCAGCGACCGGCAGGTGGTCGGCATCGTCAGCGAGCGGGACGTCATCAACCGCGTGGTGGCCCGCCGGGCCGACCCCGGCGAACTGTCCGTCTCGCGCATCATGACGCGGAACGTCGTGACCTGCCAGTTGCATTCGAGCCTGGACCAGGTCCGGCGGATGATGTCGGCGCACAGCGTCCGCCACGTGCCGGTCGTCGAGGACGGCGCCCCCCTCGGGATGATCTCGATCCGCGACCTGCTCTCTTACGAACTCCACGAGTGGCGGTCGCTGGCCGAACGCCAGGCCGAGATCCTCGACGACATCGAGCGCGACCATCCCGAGGTGGCGCACTGGCGGCGGAGCAAGTCCGGCCGCGTCGTCATCGACTGACCGCCCCTCGGGGTTTCGTGCGGCCCTTCGGACGGCCGCCCCACCCTCGCGGGCCTCAGGTCCGTTCGGGGCCCTTCGGGGCCGGTCCGGCGGCCCGCCGCCTGCCCCCGGGCCGGCGCTCCCGGACGGGGTACAGGTCGGAATCGGTCCGGGCGGTCTTGAAGACCTCGGCCGCCTTCGCCGCCACGTCGGGATGGTCGGCCGCCACGTTGTTGGTCTCGCCGAGGTCCTTCGAGAGGTCGAAAAGTTCAATCGCGGCCGCCCGATGGCGGTTGCGAACGGCTTTCCATCGGCCGAGGCGGACGGCCTGCGAGAAGCCCCGCTCGTGAAACTCCCAGTACAGGTACGGGTGCTGTTTCCGGCGGCCGGGACGGCCGAGAAGCACCGGGACCATCGAGACGCCGCCCGTTCCCGGAGGGACCTGAACGGGCGCGGGGGGTTCGACGCCGGCCAACTCGCAGAACGTCGGGACGTAATCCTGGAACCCGCTCACGTGGCCGGTCACGCGGCCGGCGGGGACGGCGCCGGGCCAGCAGGCGATGGTCGGGACGCGGATGCCGCCCTCGTACAGGTCGCGCTTCTTGCCGCGCAGGGGGCCGTTTGAGTCGAAGAAGTCCGCCCGGTGCCCGCCCTCCTGGTGGGGGCCGTTGTCGCTCGTAAAGAGGACCAGCGTCTTCTCCGCCAGGCCCAGCCGGTCGAGTTCGGCCAGCATGCGGCCGACGTCGCGGTCCATCCGGTGGACCATGGCGGCGAAGTTCTTCTCCTGCTCCGGCCAATCCTCATCGGCAAAGGGGCCCTGGTCGGGCACCTCGATGCCGCGCTTCCCCGCCTCGTTGTTGGCGTGCGGGACGTTCAGCGACCAGTACAGGAAGAACGGTCCGCCCTTGTGCCGGTCGACGAACGCCAGGGCCTCGTCGGTGATGAGGTCCGGCGCGTACTGGACCCGCCGCGTAGCCACGCCCCGGCCGTCGCCGTCGGCCCATTTATCGGCCACCTCGTTCCGCAGCGGCACCCGCTCGCCGTTGCGGATGAGAAACGCCGGGTAACAGTTGTGGGCGTGCCACATGCTGATGTAGCCATAGAAATAGTCGAAGCCCCGGCGGGCGGGGTCGTCGAGGGGCGGGGGATTGCCCACGCCCCACTTGCCCACGCAGCCGGTCGCGTAGCCGGCCCCTTTGAGCAGGTGGGCGATCGTCCGGTCCGACTCCGTCAACAGGCCGGGCGAGTTGCCGCGAATACGGGCGTGGCCGGTGTGCAGGCCCGTCAGCAGGACGCACCGCGACGGGGCGCAGACCATGGAGCCGGCGTAGTGGTCCGTGAATCGCATCCCCCG
>CAYTJE010000205.1:4018-6270 GCA_964437855.1 uncultured Anaerolineales bacterium
GGTCGAGGTGCGGCGTCCGGAGCCGCCGCTGGCCGTAGCAGCCCAGGTCGCCGTAGCCGAGGTCGTCGGCCAGGATGAGGAGGAGGTTGGGCCGCTCGTCGGCGGGCCGGCCGGCCGCCGTGGCGCAGCCCAGCGGAGCCGGCAGGGCGCCGCCGGCGGCCGCGGCGCCCAAAACGCCCACGCCGGCCTTCAGAACCCGCCGGCGGGTCAGGCCATCGGTTCCCTTACGCATCGGCATGGTCCCTCCTTCGTTCGACGAGGCTATCGGCGGCCGCGGCACGCGCCACGCCGGATGCGGACGCCCGGCCGCTTCCGCGGAAGCGTGGGCGACGGTCTACATCGCCCGGCGGCCGGCGGCGGCCTCGCGCTTCGCCCGCCGGCGCCGGAGCCGTTCGAACAGGTCCTCGAACGAAAAGTGCCGGCCGGGGCACTTCGTGTCGTCCACGTCGCCGTGGCCGATGATGCGGGCGTCGGGTATCTCGTACTTGGCCGACAGGTAGTCCACCAGCCGGGCCAGCGACCGCCGCTGGGCCTCGGTCGGCCAGTCCGTCTCGAAATTGCCCACCAGGCAGATGCCGATGCCGACGTCGTTGTACGTCTCGTCCTGGCCCACCTTGCAGTGGGCGCCGTGCTTCTGCTTGGGCCACCGGCTGCCGACCTCGATCCGGCCGTCGGCCGAGTACGTCCCGTTGCCGATGACGAAATGGTACCCCAGTTCGTCCCACCCGTTGTGGTTGCGGTGCCAGGCGTCGAAGACGGCGGCGTTGCCCTTGTGGGTGGCGCTGTGATGGATCACGATGAACCGCCACGGACGGACGGCCCCGTCCACCTCCCACGCGGGGTCGTGCTCGGGCAGAGGCGGCGTCCGCGGGCGATGGACCGCCGGCCTGGACGACCGGGGCGCCGGCCGGACCGGCTCGGTCGGCGGCGAGGTCTTGTACGCAAACGCCTCCTTCACCGCCACCGGCGGGCGTTGGGTCAGTTGCTGCGCCTTCGAACATCCCATCACGGTCGCCGCGGCGACCGCCAGAACGCTCAGGAGAACGGCGGCTCGTCGAGACACGTCACCTCCCGTTACTGGAATCCGTTTGGACCGGGGCCGTAAACCGCTCCCGCACGCGGCGCCAGGCGGCCCGGACGGCCGGCGGATCGGCTTCCGCCCCGGCCGCCGGCACCCGCACGAGCGGAACCTCGAGGCGCCGGGCGGCGTCGGCCAGGTCATCCGATGCGACCACGGCGCCGCGGACGGTCGGCCAGACGCCCTTCAGTCCTTTGAGGCGGCCGGCGGCGCGGCCGGGAATCACCCAGAAAGCCGGCCCCGCCGGCGCGACCCTCCACTTCAGCCAATGTCGCGCCGCGGCATATCCCCTCGCCTCTTCCGCCACAAGGTACACGCATCGGCACCGCGGGGCAAGGGTCTTGAGCGTCTCGAAGCCCGCGCGGGCCGCCGGCGGCGGCATCGTGACGTCCCCGACGGACGCCGGCCCCCTTGCCGGCGGAACCAGGGCCGACGCATCGACCCAGAAGACGGGCGTGCCGCGCGGCCATATCCAGGCCGTCGCCGACGCCGCCACGTCAAGACGCGGGTGCACTTCCGGCATGCCGACCCGGAACCGGTGCGGGCCGGGGGGCAAATCGGCCGGCCCCTTCCATCGGGCCAGGCCGTTGCGGCTGACCCACGCCCACCGGCTCCAGCCGTCCGGGAACCGGGCGAGGAGACGGCAGGGGCCCAGCGGCTTCGGCCCGCCGGGGCCCTCCATCACGGCCCGGAGCCACGGCCAGTGGCCGCCTGCCGGACCCACCGCGTCGAACACGCTCAGGGACACCGCGGGCCGGCCGGCCAGGCACTCGGCCAGACCGCCGCCCAGGACGGCCGCCACCGACCCCGCCAGCGCCACCGCGATGAGCGTCACCAGGATGTAGGCGACGTACCGGATCACGGCAGGCCCTCGCTCCCGTCAGGAATGTCGGCCAGGCGGCGGGGGAATCTTGGGGTTTTCCGCGCCCGAGCCGACTGCGGGAGCATCGCCTTGCGTTTCAAGCCGGGACCGGGAGGTCCCGGTCATCATAACCCCTCGTGGTACGTGCCACGGCGGATGGGGATGACCGGCCGCTTCCGCGGCCGGCTCGAAAGGCGGCTCGGCGGCGGGCTGGAACGGCCACCGCACCTCAGGCCCCGAGGCTGCCGATGGACCGCAGCCGCTCGACCCGCTCGGCGATGGGCGGATGGCTGGACCACCACCGGCCGTGCG
>CAYTJE010000206.1:0-4881 GCA_964437855.1 uncultured Anaerolineales bacterium
CGGCAACGGGACGATCGGCGACATGGGCATCCACATGTTCGACATGGTCCGCTGGCTGCTCGGCCTGGGCTGGCCGAAGCGGGTCTCGGCCTCGGGCGGCCTGTGGGTCCGCCAGCGCGACATCGCCAACATCCCCGACACCCTCGACGCCGCGTTCGACTACGACGACCTGACCGTCGCCTGGACACACCGACGGTGGGGCAGCCGCGTTTACGAGGATTACCCCTGGGCGGCCATCCTGTACGGCGACCGGGGCACCCTGAAGGTCGGCGTCAGGCGGTACGACTTCGAGCCCCGCAAGGGCAAGCCCATGCACCAGGACTTCCTGGACGAACGCGACACGTACCCGGAGGACAAGACCGAGCCGCGACTGGAACCGTATGCGGCCCCGGCCAACCGCCGGCACATGCAGGACTTCCTGAAGGCCATCGCGTCGCGCGGCCGGCCCGTGGCCGACATCGAGGAGGGCTACATCTCCTCCACCTGCTGCATCCTGGGCAACCTGGCCATGCAACTCGGCCGGACGCTCGTCTACGACCCCGAGACGGGCGTCTGCACCGGCGACGAGGAGGCCACCCGCCTGCTCGCCCGCCCCTACCGCGAGCCCTGGGTCCACCCCACGCCGGAGAACGTATAGGTCCGTAGCGTTGAGCCGGCGACCGAAGGTGGCCGCCCATCCCGCGCGGCGGGGCTCCCGGCTCGCCGCGCACGACCAAGGCCGGCGTTGTCGCGAAATGGCGCGGCCCGCAAGCGGGCCGGCGAACACGGAACCCACCGCGCGCCTACCCGAGTGCGGCCAGGAGCCGGCCCAGCGGCGACGCCGCCCACGCCGCCGACCCCGTCCCGCCCGCGAAGAACCGCCCCATCCGCACCCCGTACACGCCGAGGGTGGCCATCACCAGAAAGGGAAGCAGCCAGACCAGGACCCGGGCGGTCCCGTCGAGCCACGTCCGGCCCCGCAGCGCCATCCCCCCCGACCGCACCAGCACCACGAGCAGCATGGCGGCATACAGCGGCCCCAGGGGATGGAACCGCACCGCTGCCGCCACCTCCCCTTGCCCCAGCGCCCGCAGCGACCGCGTCACCCCGCAGGTGGGGCACGGCATGCCGGTCAGCCGGCGGAGCAGGCAGATGCTATGTTCATCGTGCGGCACGGAGAACGTCTCGGGGAGGGTCGCCACGTCAACCGGCCAGAGGGTGCCGGCCAAGGCGGCCGCCAGCCCCGCCGCCGCCAGACCGTGAAAGAGGCGGTCGCCCCGGCGGACAGAGCGGTCGGGCGGGATGTCATCCGGTTTGGGCATGGGTGAACGTACGCGGGGCAGCGGATGGCACAGATGCCGCGCGGCGGGTCTCCGCGTTGCGCGGTGGGCAGTCTTGCCCACCGCGCCGTGCCCAAGACGGCGTACCGCGCGAGACGCGATGCTCGCGCGCCTCCCGCGGCGGGCAAGACTGCCCGCCGCGCGATCCCGCGGGTTCGAGAGGCGCCCGCCCTCACAAGATCAGGTCGGCGACATCTCGACGTCGCCGGGCGGCACGGGCCCGCCCTGGTCTTGCTCTCCGGCCGGCGCCTCGTCGGGCGGTCGGACCAGCGGCTGGCCGCTCCAGCCACGGTAAAGATACACGATGGAACCCGCCGCCCAGACCGCCGCCGCCGGCATCGTCACGAACACGCCCACGACACACGCCAGTATCCCCACGAGGTAGGCCCCAAACGAAATCAACCAGAACAGGAGCATGAACCCCAGCGCGGACCAGAAATGCTCACGCACCAGGCGGGCCGACCGCTTCGCCGCCTCCCATCCCGACAGCGGATACTCCCACACGGCCAGCGGGGCGAACATGAAGAACATCTGGAACACCGTCATCGCCAGGCCGATGAGGTTCACGACGACGATGAAGGGCACGAACACGGCCATGAACCGTCCCGGGTCCACCCCATCTCGCGACTCCGCCGACACCACGACCGGCAGCAGCAGCGCAAAGTACATGATGACGTAAACGACACCCAGGACGGCGTAGGCAATCAGGACCGGCAGCACCGAGACGATCGACTGGGCGAACCGCTGGCGGAACCCCTCGAAGATCTCGCCCGGCCCCGCCATTCCCCCGTCGATTCGCCGGGCAAGCACGTAAAAGAAGCCCGCCAACAGCGGCGGGCCGGCGATCAGTTGCCCGAACGGCACGCAGCCCGCCACGCTCACCAGCACCCCGAGCACCACGGCCACCAGCCACAGGGTCCAGAAGTCGCTCATCATCAGCCGCCAGCCCATGCGGACGGCGTCCATCACGCCCACCCCGCCCATGCCGGGCAGATGCGGCTCCATCTGGTTCGGCGGCAACTCGCTCATGGCCGGCTCCTTGTTCCGGGGCCTTCCCCCGCTCACGGGTTATCCATCACGCATCATTCCTTGTCCATCATGGGTGTTCGGGCTCGACCGCCGGCGCCGCCACCGCCTGCCCCGTCCACGACCGGTACAGGTACGCCAGGGTCGCGTAGAACCAGACCGTGACGGCCGGGACCGTGAAGATCCATCCCACGCAGCAGGCAAGCATCCCGACCAGGTTCGCCGCCGACCCGATCAGCCAGAACAGCACCAGGACCCCCAGCATCGAGACGAAATGGTCCCGCACGAGCCGGGCCGAGGCCTTGGCAGCCTTCCACCCCTCCCCGGGATGGTCCCACACCGCCGCCGGCACCAACAGGAAGAAGAGCGTCAACAGGGCCAGGCCGACCAGGAGGCAGCCCATCACGGCCAGGAACGCGAGGCCGCCGGCCAGCACGATCCCGGCCGCCGCCGCCTCGTTCTCCTCGGCCGCCGCCCCGCCCACGAAAACCATCATCATCAGCACCCAACCGAGCACGCCGAGCAGGCCGCCGATGACCATCGACCCCAGCGACACCGGCAGGTAGCCGACGACCGACTCGCCGAACCGCTCCTTGAAGCCGGCGAAGAGGTCGCCGACCTCGGCCCGGCCGCCCTCCATCCGCCGCGCGACCACGTAATACATGCCCGCCATCATCGGCGGCGAGACCAGCACGGCCGCCGGAAGGCCGAACGCCCCCGCCCCCATCATGATAAGCATCATGACCAGGGCCACGGCCCACAGCCGCCAGAAATCGCTCGCCATGAGCCGCCAACCCAGGCCCATCGCCTCGAGGACGCCGAGCGGCGCCTGCGGCCCGGCCGGACGCACGTCGGAGGATTCCTTGCCCATCGTCAGCCCCCCTTCACGGACCGGCGGTTGCCCGTCGAAGTGCACCTACAGGCTACCCGCGCGGCCTGAGGCGCGTCAACGAGTTTCCGGCCGGCGGCCGGCCGCAGGGTGCGCCAGCGTTTTGTGTGGGGTGGCCATGCGATATCGCGCGGTGCCCAGTCTTGGGCTCCGCGCGGCGGGCAAGACTGCCCGCCGCGCTCATCCCATGGCCACATCCCGCGCGGTGCCCAGTCTTGGGCACCGCGCGGCGGGCAAGACTGCCCGCCGCGCTCATCCCTGTTCGGAGCGAAACCGAGGGGCACCCGCCGCCCTATCACATGGCCGCCAAACCTCTTATAATGATCCCGATGACCACGCCCGACCCGGAACACCTGTTCATCGACCGCGTGCTCGCGACGGTCGCGCGGTACGGCCTCCTGCCCCTCGGCCGGCGGCGGCCGGCGGCCGAGCGCGAGCCGGTCGTCGTGGGCGTGAGCGGCGGACCGGACTCCGTGGCCCTCGTCCACGTCCTCGCCCGCCTGGCCGAGGAGGATCGCCTGGCCATCGCCCCCGTCCTGGCCCACCTGCATCACGGTCTGCGGGGCGCCGCGGCCGACCGCGATGCCCGCCTCGTAGCCGACCTGGCCGAGCGCCTCGGTCTTCCGTACGTCCTGGAGCGGGCCGATATTCGCGCCGAGGCCGAGGCCCGCGGCGTCGGCGTCGAGGAAGCCGGCCGGGCGGCCCGCCGGCGCTTCTTCATCGAGACGGCCCGCGCCCGCGGGGCGCGGAAGGTGGCCCTTGGGCACCACGGCGGCGACCGCGTCGAGACGGTCCTGTTCAACATTCTGCGGGGCACGGGCATCGACGGGCTGGCGGCCCTCGGGCCGCGGGCCCCGCTACCCTCTCCCTCGATGGGAGAGGGTGGCCGCGGCGAGCGGCCGGGTGAGGGCGAACCATTCATCGCCCCCTCACCCTACCCTCTCCCGCCAGGGGAGAGGGATTTGGGCATCGAGATCGTCCGGCCCATGGTCCACCCGTCCATCGACCGGGACCTCGTCCTCGCGTACCTGGAGCGGACGGGCCTCCCGTGGCGGACGGACGAGACGAACGCCGACACCGCGTACACGCGGAACCGCCTGCGGCACGAGGTGCTGCCGATGCTGGGCCGGACGGTCAACCCGGCCGTCGGGGACGCCCTCTTCCGCCTCGCCGACCAGGCCGAGGCCGCCCGGCAGGTGCTGGACGAGGCGCTCGCGCGGGCGTGGCGCCGGATTGTCCGCGAGGCGCCGGGCAGCAAGGGTGCCCGACCCCCCCAAGCCAAACGCGATGTCACCCTGAGCGGAGCGAAGGGTCTCGCCGTGGGTGAGCCCCAAGAGGAACGACCACGGCGAGATGCTTCGCCCCGGCCCGCCGGGGCTCAGAATGACAGCGCGGAGGGCGGCAGGCCCCGCGCCCTGCTCATCGACGCCGACGACTTCGCGGCGCTCGCCCCGTGGCTCCAGGGGGCGATGGTGCGGCGGGCGGTCCAGCGCCTGGGCGGGGGGCTGAAGCACCTGTCCGCCGCCCGCACCGAGGAGGTGGTGGCCGCCCTGCTCTCGAAGCCCGTGGCCGGCCCGGTCGACTTGCCGGGCGGCCTGGCGGCCGAGCGCCGCCGCCGGGCCATTCGCATCGGGCCGAAAACGTGAC
>CAYTJE010000206.1:4981-6237 GCA_964437855.1 uncultured Anaerolineales bacterium
CGCCGCCAGGGCCGTCTGGAACGGTTCGCGGACGCCCGTCAGCCACGCCTCGGCCTCATCGGCGCGGGCGTCGAGGGCGTCGAGGCCCAGGCTGCCCGGACCGCCCTGGAGGGTCTTGGACTTCAGGTTCGCGACCGGGTCGCGATCGGCGAGGGCGTCGAGGCCCGCCGCCACCTGGCGGTAGGCGTCGCGGAAGGGCGTGCCCTCGGCCACGAGTTCCAGGGCCCGGTCGGTGGCGTAGATTTCCGGGATGAACCCTTTGCGCAGGTTCGCTTCCACCACCTCCATCCGCTCGATCGTGAGGCGCACCACGGTGAGCGAGCCGGCGGTCGCCTCCACGCCGCGCATGAAGGGCCCCTTGGTTTCCTGGACGTCGCGGTTGTACCCCGACGGCAGGGCCCGGAGCACCCCGGCCACCTGCATCTCGCAGCCGGCGACGGCGGCGGCCCTCGCGCGCACCAGTTCCAGGTGGCACGGGTTCCGTTTCTGCGGCATCATGGACGAGCCCGTGCACAGGTCCTGGGGGATGCGGAAGTAGCCGAACTCGGGCGTCGAGGTCCAGATGAGGTCGGCGGCCAGGCGCGAGAGGTCGGCCGTGACCGCCACGCACGCGGCCAGGGTCGCGAGTTCCGCCTTCCCGCGCGAGTTGGCGCAGTAGAGGACGTTGTTCTGCACCCGCGCAAAGCCCAGCAGGTCCGCCACCAGCCGGCGGTCGAGCGGCAGGGCCGACCCGTAGGCCGCCCCGGACCCGAGGGGGGACTGGTCGGTCAGCGCGTGGGCGGCCTTGGCGAGTTCGAGGTCGTCGAGCAGCGCCTCGGCCCACGCCCCGGCCCACAGGCCGAGGCTGGAGGGCATGGCGATCTGGGTGTGCGTCCGGCCCGGCATCGGCACGAACTCGTGGGCGCGGGCGAACGCCGCCAGGGCCCGCACCAGGGCGACGGCCCGCTCGGCCAGGCCGTGCAGTTGCTCCTTCCCCCACAGGCGAAGGTCGAGGAGAACCTGGTCGTTTCGGCTGCGGCCGGTATGGATCTTCTTGCCGAGGTCGCCGAGGCGCTGGGTCAGGGCTTCCTCGACGGCGGTGTGGACGTCCTCCTGCTCGGGGCGAATGGCGAACGTGCCGGCCTCGAAGTCGGCGAGGATCACCTTGAGGCCGGCGAGCAACTCGTCGCGCTCCTTGCCGGTCAGGATGCCGACGCGTGCGAGCATCGTGGCGTGGGCCATGGAGCCGAGGACGTCGGCCCGCACCAGGGCGCGGT
>CAYTJE010000207.1:0-6236 GCA_964437855.1 uncultured Anaerolineales bacterium
TCAGACGCATTACTTTACCCAAAACCCGGCGCCAAGGCAACGGCTTTCTTCGGGCGATGGTCCGGCGAGAAGGTGGCGATGTCATTCCGAGCGAGTCCTTGCGGAGCAAGGGCTGAGCGGCGGAATCTTGCTGCTGGGCCCAACGACGAGATTTCTCCGCTCGCCGTCGCTGCGCGACGGTTCGGTCGAAATGACAGGGGACGTTTCTGCATCCCGCGCGGTGGCCCTCCTGGGCCACCGCGCCGAAGCGCTAAGCGCGGCAATTCGGCGACGGCGGCTCGTGTCACTGGACGGCCCGTGTCTGGAGCCGTTCGACGCGGATGCCGCTCGCCCCGTCCAGCGGGCAGACGTTCTCGCACGTCCCGCACCCGATGCACCGGTCCCGCAGGACGTACGGGCGGGCGAGGCGACGGGTCTTGGGCGGCATCGCCTCCAGTTCCCTTTGCTCGGCGGCCGAGAGGGTGCCGGTGGTCCGTTTCGCCTCCAGTGCCTCGCAGCGGTTGCGTTTCGACTCCGGCATGGCGAGCCAGTCGAGGTTGGCCACCTCCTCGGTCCGGTGCGAGATGGCCTTCTCGGGCAGGGGGCACTGTTCCTCGCACGTGAGGCACTCTTCGCCCCGCGCCCACGGCAGGCACCGGGTGTGGTCGAAGACGGCCGTCCCGATCTTGTGCTCGATCTTCTCGGCGTGGGTGAGCGGGCGGATGGCCCCCGTCGGGCACACCTGGCCGCACAGGTTGGCCGGGGCCTGGAGCCGCCCGGCCTCCACGTCCTCGGCGCTGAGGGCGCAGTAGTACTCGCAGTAGCCGACGTTGAAGACGAAGGTGGGCGCCCACAGGCCGGCCACACCGTTCTCGACGCCGGAGGGATGCAGGGCGTTGGTGGGGCAGACCCGCAGGCACTCGCCGCAGCGGACGCAGGCGGCGAGGAACTCGGTGTCCGGCCGCAGGGACCCGGGCGGACGGAGTTTCGGGTTCGTTTCCCGTTTCTCGCGCGTGCGGCGGTCCAGGAGCATGGCCGGCGCGACGACGGCGCCGGCGGCCACGGCCGTCAGGGCGGCCCGTCGGCCGGGCAGGACGTCCGGGGCGGGACGGACCGGCCCCGGTGTGCCCGCGCCGATGTGAATCGCATCGACCGGGCAGAACTCTCTCTCGCATGCATAACAGAAAATGCATTCCTGGACGAGGCTGCGGTACCGGCCGCCGTCGGCGGTCGGCTGGAAGGCGCCCATCTTGCACCCCCGGCGGCAGGCGTCGCACGCGATGCACGCGTCGCTGACGCGCGGCCGGAAGGGGCTGACCGAGCCCACCAGCCCCATCAGGGCCCCCAGCGGGCAGAGGTTCCGGCACCAGAACCGTTTCTGGTACGCCTGGCTCAGCCAGATGCCGAGGAGCACGCCCGTGAACGTCAGCAGCCACAGGTACGCGATGCCGGGGCTGCCCTCCTTGAAGTTGGCGTCGCGGATGAAGAGGCCCGTCTCGGACGCCCAGTCGTAGACCTCGGCCGCCGCCCCCACGCCGCGCTCCTCCGCCGCCACGAGGCCGGCCTTGGCGGCCCAGTCGGCGATGGGGTAGACCACGACCGCGAAGGAACGCGTGGCGATGCAGACGGGGTCCACCCAGCCGAAGACACCGAGGCCGAAGACGGCCGTCACGAGCACAGCCGCCAGCAGGCCGTACTTGATCTTCCGAAGGTGCGGCGCGGCCGCGCGGTCGCGTTTCATCGTGCGGAAGAAGACCTTGTCGACGATGTCCATGGACGTGCCGAGCGGGCAGATCCAGCCGCAGTACGCCCGCGGGAAGACGAGCGACAGGGCTACCACGGCGAGGGCGGCCAGCAGGATCGCCGAGAACGCCCCCGCCAGCGCCGTCCCCAGCAAAATGAGCGGGTCCGTGATGAGGAAGATCTGCACGAGCCACGGGTGGTGCACCAGCGGCGAGTCGAGGACCGTGGCCACGAGCAGCCCGACGAACAGGCCGAGGAAGAGAAGTTGCGAGAGGATGCGCAGGAGGTGCAGCGGGTGGCGGCGGTTCGCGCGTTTGGCCATGGGGCGGTGACCTTGATTACGAATCGGCACCCTGAGTCATGACGATGCCGGAGGCGGCGGCTTTCCCGACCACGTCCTCGCCGCCCAAGCGTTTGCCGGCGTCCAGGATTTCAATCCCTGCCAGCCGGCCCTCTTTGTCGTAATCAAAGAAGACGCCTTCATCCACCTCCTCGGTAGTGACAGTGGTCTCCCGGAAGGTGATGGTCATGGCGTCGACCTCACGGTCGTAGGCGATTTTCATCTCGGCTTCTCCGTATGTAGTAACTTATAACCGTTACGACCTCGATGGCGTCCGGCTCCTCAACAAATATGGCGCGAATGCGCTTGACGGCGTAACGCTTTCCATTCCAGAAGTCATTGTACGGGATATCCCAAAGGCACTCCTGGCGTCCCGACTTGGCGGGCGTCCAGGGCCCGTTGCGAATGGCTTCCTCGACTTCCTCCGTGGAAAACCCTCGGCTTTCACGCTTGCTCAGCGCATGACGCGACAGCCGTATGGGTTTCATCGACACCCTCCTCGTTGCGTCAGGAGCAGACTTCAATCTCCCCCGGCTCGGCGGTGCCGAGGCCCGCCTCGGCGCCGCGGGCGACCATCTCGACGGCCGCCAGGTCGTGGTGGCCCTTGGGCCAGGGCAGGTTGGCGGGGTCGGCCGCCCAGCAGTCGATCGTGGTCGTGGACGTGCCGCAGACAATCGCGTCGGCGCGGACGACCTGGTCCTTGCGGCCGCCGCTGGGCCCGCCCTCGATCATGACCCGCGTGGCGTCGAGAAGATTGAAGGTGGGCGTGATCGTCACGTTCAGGTCCGCCAGGTTCTGGTGGATCTCCTGGTGCATCTTGCCGCGGTCGCCCCCCTGCGTGCCCATCAGGTTTTTCATGCACAGAGTCACATGCGAGAGGTTGTGGGTTTTGGCGATGGCCACGTTGATGAGCACGTCGGCCGAGAGCACGTCCTCGTAGATGGGCCACTCGGTCAGCCGCCGGCACCGCGGGTCGGAGAAGGCGACCGTCCGGAACCGGTGCCGCTTGCACAGGAACACGTCGGCGCCGGCCTTTCGGGCGGCGGCCTCGATGCCGCTGAACCGGTAGCACTTGGCGTCGGTGCCGACGGAGTTGTCGAAGACCTTGACGGCGGCGGCCCCCGCCTCGCGGCACAGGCGGACCACCGTGGCGACGACGGCCGGGTCGACCGTGGCGCCCATCTCGGGCACCTGGGCCCAGCCGATGTTCGGCTTGACGGCGACGACGTCGCCCTGGCGGACGAACGTCTTGACGCCGTCCGGGCCGCAGCATTTTTCGATGGCCGCCCGGACGTTGCGCCCCGGATCGTCGCCGCCGGTGGCGAGGCCGATGCGGTTCCGCCAGGCGTCGGCCCGGGGATGGGGTCGGGCGGCGTAGGTGGCCGTGGCGCCGCCTCCGCCGCAGCCGGGGAGGGCACCCGCGCCGGCGGCCCCGATCGCCGCGGCGCCGGCGGCGTGAAGGAACGTTCGCCTAGTCTGACGCTGGTTCATGGGTATGTCCCTCTGTGTATCGCGATGTTATTCTGAGGCCCCGCTGGCGGGGCCGAAGAATCTCGCCGTGCGCACGCCCGAACGTCCACGGCCAAGGCCAAGGCGAGATTCTTCGTCGGCCCTTGTGGGCCTCCTCAGAATGACAGCATACGGGTGTGCCGCCTACTTCGCGTCCTCGATGCCCTCATCGAGCCGGCCGATGAAGTCCTGGACGATCTCGACGAGGCTGGTGATGGCGAACGGTTTTCGCAGGTACGCGTCCACGCCGTTCTGTTCGGCGAACTGCTGGTGCCGCATCCCCTCGTTGCCGGTCACCATGCAGATGAGCGGCCGCTTGCCCTGCATGCTGCGGTTGCCCTTGAGTTTCTGGAGGACCTGGAACCCGCCGCGGCGGGGCAGCATGAGGTCCAGGATGAGGATATCGGGGTTCTCCTTGCCGGCGATCTCCAGCGCCTTGGCGCCGTCGGAGGCGGTCAGGATGGCCTGGTCCAGGTCCGCCAGGCCGATCGAGATCGTCTGGACCACGTCCGAATCGTCATCGACGATCAGGACTTTGTGTTTACCGTTTGTCGCCTCGGCCATCGGACGGTCCTCCTACGGGGGCGGGAGACCCGTGTATTCTACATGACCAGCGGCGGCGGCGTCAATGAAACCTGCCGCGCCCTGTCATTCGGAGCGAGTCCCGGCGCGCCGGGACGCGCGAAGAATCTCGCCGTGGCCGTGACGTCGTGTCGTCCCGTGCCGGAGGCACGGCTGTACTGTAGCCACGGGCGCTCTAGCGCGGTGGGCCGTCTTGCCCACCGCGCGGTGCCCACGACTGGGCACCGCGCCACGGCCTTTGTGGATGATGGCGAAGTTGACAAAGTAGCCTGAAGAACCCCCCCGCGGGTCGGCGCTCGGTCCCCCGGGCTTGCGCCCGGGGCTACAGGGCATTCGCCCCTGACGGGGCTGTGGCCCGCCGCGGGCGCGAAGCCCCACCGCGCCATGCGTTTGATGCCCCTTATGTCAGCACGTGCACGCCCGCCACGCCGGCCACCGCCGCCAGGCAGAGCGCGTGTGTCAGGATGAACGTCGCGTTGGCCAGGTCGCGGTTCAGCCCGAACAGGTTCGCCATCAGCACGGAGTACAGGGCGGAGGGCATGGCGGCGAGGAGCAGGCAGACCGCCAGCGGGGTGCCCGTCAGGCCGAGCGCCGCCGCCGCGGCGACCATCAGCAGCGGGCTCGCCAGGAACTTGACGGCGGCCGTCCCCGTCGCTTTCTTCCAATAGAGGGGCAGCCGGCTCGCCCGGACGGTCATCCCCACGCCGCCGAACTGCGCGAAGATGCCGACGATCATCAGGACGTCGATCACGTGCCACCGCTCGACGGCCGCCGGCGGCGCCACGCCACGCAGGTTCAGCACCAGCCCCAGCGACGCGGTGTACAGCGGCAGGCTCCGCGCGTCCGTCAGGCTCCGGGCGAGCGTCCGGCCGGCGTAGGCCAGGCCGGACGGGCCGCCGGGACGGGCCCCGCTCGCCCGCTCGCCGTAGTGCCGGGCCAGCGGGAAGCAGAACAGGAACGCGACGAACGGCCACATGAGGCAGTACATCTGCTCCAGCGCGAGGCCCTGGAGCCCCCAGAGGGCGAAGCAGAGGCTCCCGCCCAGGGTGTAGCCGACGTTCCCCATGCCGCCCTGGAGGCCGAAGACGGCGGCATCGGCCGGCGTCATCCGCCGCCACCGCGCCAGGGCCAGGCCCACGAGGCACGCGGCCAAGGCCACGATGCCGCCCGCCACGGGCACCTTCCAGACGCCCTCCAGGATCGCCAGGTGCCAGATGGCCAGGCCGGCGATGGGGGCGTCGCACCCGATGATGGCGGCGCTCATGACGGGCCTGGCCGAGGCGGCCCGCACGAGCCCCAGCCGGCGCAGCAGGTATCCGCCGCCCATCGCCAGGAGGATGCACCCGACGAACAGGACGAACCGGACCTGGCCGAAATCGAGTTGGGCCGTGTCAATGGCGAGCATGGACGGGAACACGGTGTGCGCGGCGGGTCTCCGCACCCGCCGCGCCCTCGTACGATTTGGCGCGGTCGGTGCGGAGACCGACCGCGCTTCTGTAAACACGTGGCGGCGCCGCCGCCGGGCCGGGGGGACAGCCTGCGCACGGCGCCGCCGGTACTGCTCACGTCTTGCCCGGGCCCTTGAGCGTGCCGAGGAACGCCTCGATCCGCCGGCGGAGGTCGTCGTAGGTGGCGGTCCCCTCAGGAAGGCCCTTCTCGGTCGCCTTCTCGATGGGGCCGGTTTTGCCCATGAGCGCCCGGGTGGCCTCCTTGCCGGCCTCGACGCCCGGCTGGTTGTACGTGTGGATGCCGAGCATCTCGCCGGCGACGGAGGTCTGGACCATCAGCATCTGGAGCAGCCCGCCGACCGTCTCGGGGGCGACCCGCGGCAGGACGATGCGGGCCGTCGGCCGGTGCGAGGCGCCCGCCAGCGCCCACACGGTGGCCTGCTGCTCCGCCTTCAGCAGGCCGGCCATGTCCTTGCCCCGGAGGTACGTGAAGCCCTTCAACGGTCCGGGCGCCTCGGGCAGGGGCAGCGGGTCGCCGAACGCCTCGACCGAGAGGATCGTGAAGACCTTGTCGGCCGGTCCCTCGCGGTACAGTTGGACCTGGCTGTGCTGGTCCGTGACGCCGAGGGCCTTGA
>CAYTJE010000208.1:0-6235 GCA_964437855.1 uncultured Anaerolineales bacterium
TAAATGTCTGCATCGGAGCCCGCGCTATTTCTTCCCGGCCATGCAGGTGAGGCGGCCGTCGGCGGTGGCCAGGTACAGCCGGCCGCGGGCGGCCGCGAGCCCGTCGAAGACCGGCGGCGCCTCCAGGGCGACCTCGGCCAGCCGGCGGCCGTCCGCGGTCGAGACGACCCAGAGGCGGCCGCCCTTTCGGCCCTCGAAGGCCGCGTACGGGTCGTCCTGCGGCACCACGTCGGGGGGCCCGGCGGCGTAGAGGCGGTCGCCGGCCAGGACCATCGCCCGGAACCGGACCGGCACCTGGACGGACCATCGCGGCAGGCGGGTCCGCGTGTAGCCGTGGCCCTTCTCCCGGCCGATGGCCGAGGGCCGGAGGACCGGCTCCGCCTCGTTCGAGTCGGCGAAGAGTTCGTAGCCGTCCTTGCCCGGCCAGAAGCGCGGGCTGTGCCCCTGCCGCTGCGTGAACACGTGCAGGCCGTAGGTGGTCTGGTCATCGAAGACGAGGATCTGCCCCGCCTTCGGGCCGTGGTAGGCGAAGTAGAAGCCGGGCCAGCGCCGGCTGTAGGTCCAGTAGTTGCGGTCGAACCAGGAGGTATCGAGGAAGCCGGCGTTCGACATCAGGTGGAGGCCCACCCGGCGGTCGCCCAGTTTGGTGATGCGCGGGGTCGGCGTCTCCTCCAGGTCCGGGCCGAAGCGGCGGAAAAAGAGGTACAGGTCCGTGCCGTCGCTGACCAGGAGGTCCGAGCGGGCGCCGTCCATGTCGAAGGGCCGGCCGGCGTCCTCGTCGAGGTCGGGCGGCGGGCTCTGGAGGTGCCGCTGGTGCAGGACCGAGCCGGTGGCCGGGTCCAGGGCGTACAGCCACATGCCGCCGTCCAGGTACGAGGAGCGCCCGGCCGTGCAGTAGGCCACGCCGTCTTGGCCGCCTTCGCCGGCGGCGTCGGCCGGCTCCAGCACCAGGACGTTGCCGTGGACGGGCCAGGCCGATTCCAGTTGGTCGAAGGCCACGATGCGGCGGTCGGCGGGGGCGGCGCGGAACCGCCAGACGAGTTCCCCGTCGGCGGCCCGCAGGCAGGCGACCCGGCCGTCGGCCGAGCCGAACAGGACCAGGCCGCGGTACAGGGTGGGCGGCGAGTCGATCCGGCCCCCGGCGGTGTGGTGCCAGAGCCGTTTGCCGGTCTCGGCGTCCAGGCAGTGGAGGGTGTGGGCGTCCTTCTCGGCCACGAGGAGCCGGCCGTCGGCCAGGACCGGCGGGGAGAGGGCGCCGCCGAGGTCGCGGTGCCAGGCGTCGGCCAGGTGGACGGGGAGACGGGCGCCGGCCCGGCCGCTTCGGCGGGCGTCGTGGCGGTAGGTGGGCCAATCCACGTCATTTCGCATTTCGGATTTCGGATTTCGGCGAGGCGCGCCGCCCGCGGGCTCGGCGGTCTGAGATTTCCGATTGGAGATTTCAGCGGGGCGGGGTCCGGTTTCCGATTTCCGATTTCCGATTTGTCCGTACGCCGGCCCGCGCTCCAGCCGCTTCTCGGGCGCCTCCGGCGTCGGCGCGTCCTCGCCGACGTCGGCCGAGAGGGCCTGGAAGCCCGTCAGTTTCACCCCCGGATAGCAGAAGCACTGGTGCGGGGGCATGTAGAGGAGACCGTTGGCCGCCATCACCCCGTGCCCGCACGGGGCGCGCAGCCAGTTGTGCCGCATGTGGTTGCTGCTTTCCAGGTCGACGAACTCGACGCCCCGCTTCGGCAGCAGAAGGTACCGCTCGGTGGCCTTGGCGGGGTAACAGCGGATGTGGTGACCGGGCGTGATGAGGTATCGGACCTCGACGGTCCGCCTGGCCCGGCCGGTCCGCGGGTCGTAGCCCTCGGCCGTGACCGGCGCGGGGGTCCAGAGGAACGTCCGGCCGTGTTCGTGGATGCGGGTGATCCAGACGAGTCCGCCGGCGCCGAACATGCCGAGGCGGCGGTGGACGCCCGGCCCGGTCCAGAGCGGCTTGCCGGTGTCGAGCGCGAAGGCCCGCAGCCCGCCCGGGGCGGTGGCGAGGACGGCGCCGCCGTAAATCATCAGGGCGCCGCGGCGCTGGCCCCCTTTGCACGGGGTGCGCCACACCTCCTGGCCGGTGTCCAGGTCCAGGCAGACGGCCTCCTGGAGGGTCCGGTAGCAGACGCGGTTGCCGTGGGCGGCCAGGGAGTTGCGGGCGATGTGTTTGGCGGGCGTCCGCCATCGGATGCGGCCGGTGTCGGCCTCGAGCGCAAGGATGGTATCGTCCTTGCCGCCCTTGCGGGGGCCGCCGACGTGGACCACGACCGTGCCGTCGATGCAGACGAGTTCGTCGGCGCCGTCGGTGCCCTCGTAGGTGTGGACGGTCTCGCCGGTGGCGGCGTCCAGGGCCGAGACGGGGTCGCGCCGCGCGACCGTCAGGAAGACGCGGTCGCCGACGGCGGCGATGGCCTTCTGGGCGACGCGGCCGCCGAGCGGCCTCTCCCACAACCGCACCCCGTTGAAGGCGTCGCGGGCGACGAGCGTCCACCGTTCAGGCAGGCCCGGCTGGCCGGTCAGCCCCTGGTCGATGAGGCTGACGAGCCGGCCGTTGGCCGAGAGGACGACCGCCACGCTGGACGGCACGCCGTTATGGCTCCGGCACCACATGGGGCCGCTCTTCCACTTCAGGTGCCGCGGCGGGCCGACGCGCCGGTCGCGGGCGGTGGCGTTGTTGTCCGGGCCGTGGAGGTAATGGGTCCAGTCGTCGATGTCGTCGGGCCGCGGCTTGACGGTCGTCTTGCCAGCCACCCAGGCCACGCCGCCGGGCGCAAGCACCCGCCTCACCTCGTCCATCGGCACGCCGCCGAGGTCGTCGGCCACGACGAGGTTCACCAGGTTCGCGGTGTACGGCAGTCGTCGGCCCTCGAGGTGCCCGGCGGAGACCGGACCGTACAGACCCATCGAGCGGATGTGGGCGCGGGCCGTCTCGACGTGGGCCGGGTCGGTGTCCAGGCCGTGGACGAGGGTGGCGTCGGAGGCGTGGAGGGCGGCCGTCAGGCGCCCCTCGCCGCAGCCCAGGTGGACCACCAGGCCGCCCTGTCCGTTCGGATCCCTTTGGGAGATGCCGGCGGCCTGAAGGATGCGGCGGGCCCGGGCCTCGGGCGACGTCGGTGCGGGGTCGGCCGCCAGGGCCGGCGCGGCGCCCAGCGCCCCGATCAGGGCGAAGACGACGGCTCGCAGGGGGATCCGCACGGTTCGGCGCCTCGCGTCGGGCCTCATAAGCCTTCCTTTCTGATGGGTGAACGGCCGGGTAACGTCTCGCGGCTTTGGGCGGCGGGTGCGTCCATACGGAGGCGTCTGCCGAGACCCGCCGCGCAACGCTTTCTGTATCGCCTGGCGGACACTACCTTTACCGGCTTCAATACACGGAGGCGCGCTCCCCGCCCAGGGCGGCCGAACAGGGCTCAGGCCCGCCAGGGGCGCCGGCGGTTCAGGCCCTTGAGGGCCCGGCGGGCGAGGCGGGCGTCCTCGGCGATCTGGAAATCGAACATGCCGGCCATGATGAAATCGGCCCCCGCCTCGAAGGCGTACCGGAAGGCCTTCTTGGGGTGGATGGCGCCGGCGGCCATGACCTTGAAGGCGATCCACGGCACCTCGATGGTCTGCATGTACTCGACGGTGGCCTGGGGCTGCTCGCACCAGAGGTTGTCGTGCCGCTCGCCGTCCGGCCGGGCCGACCAGTAGTCGTGCGTGTGGATGGTCTTGACGTAGTAATCGACGGGGATGCCGGCCGTCACGCAGGCCAGGATGGTGCCCAGCCGATGGCCGCCGATACCCGCCGGCAGCCCCTGGTCCTGGATGAACTCGACGGCCTTGGCCAGGAGGTCGACGCGGTCCTCCCGGACCAGCCGGTCGCCGGTGCCGCCCTGGATGTAGATGGTGTCGGCGCCGTCGTCGATGGGAGGCTTGAGTTCCTCGACGGTGTGCTGGCCGCTGCCGCCAAGGGCCTGGACGAGCCAGACCATCTTGCCGCCGCGCTCCGTGCGGTATCGCTTGATGAGTCCGGCGGCGCGGGGCGTGGAGTTGACGCCGTTGAAGCCGTGCGCCTCGCCGACCTGCATGGTGTCGAGGATCTTCTCGTCGGTGTGGTAGGCCTTCAGGAGTTTCGAGACGTACAGGAGGTCGCGGTCGTGGGCGTAGCCCTCGATGAGGTTCCCGCCGAGAAAGACGCGGCTGATCTCCAGGTCCCCCAGTTTGCCGCGGGGCACCGTGCCCTTGGCGCCCGGGCGGACGGTGCCCGTAGCGGGTCCGTCGGCCTGGCCGGCGGCGCTGATGGCGGCCAGGAGGTGTTGCTCCTCCAGGCTGAGGGCCACGCCGGCGCCGGCCGCGGCGGCCAGCGTCCCCCTGAAGAAGTCGCGGCGGGTATGTTTGGCGGCCATCGGCCGTTCTCCCTTGATTCGCGGGCCCAACGGATTATGGTACGCGGACCGGGCGGTGTCAACCGGGGTCCCCTTGGTCGTAACACGCGGCCGGGCAGGGGGGTTCCGCCCGGCTTGCCGAACCCGGCGTCCGGCCCGCAGGGGCCGCCCAGGACCATCCCATGATCGACTGGCTCCTGACCGTGCCGACGCTGGTGAAGGTCCTGGCCTCGCTGGGCCTGATCCTGGCCGTCAACCGACTGGCGCGGAACCTGATGGTCAGCGTCCTGGCCGGCACGGTCGTGCTGGGCGCCTGGTCGGGCCGGCCCGCGGGGGCGCTGCTGGAGGTGGCCTGGGGCCGGTTCGCCTCGGCCGACAACCTGTGCCTGATGGCGGCGATCGTGCTCGTGATCTGGCTGAGCAGCCAGATGGCGGCCGCCGGCGTCATGACCGACCTCGTGCGCGCCGTCCGGGCCCGGACGGGCAAACGGGGGTCGATGGCCGTCCTGCCGGCCGTCATCGGCCTCCTGCCGATGCCGGGCGGGGCCATCTTCTCGGCCCCCCTGGTGGACCGGGTGGATGCGGACGGGTCGGTCGCGCCGCTCCTGAAGGTCCGGACCAACTACTGGTTCCGACACATCTGGGAATACTGGTGGCCGCTGTACCCGGGGGTGCTCGTGGCCGTCGGCATCACGGGCCTGGAGATCTGGCAGTTCATGGCCCTGCAACTGCCGATGACGCTGTTCGTCCTGGCCGCCGGGTACGTGTTTCTGCTGAGGCGGATTCGCGCCGACGGCGAGGAGGCTGAGGCCGCGGCCGGGGCCGGCGACCCGCCCCCGCCGTCGCTCGTGCGCCTGGTGCTGCCGGTCATCGTGGTCATCGGCACGTACGCGGCGGTGCGGCTGGCGTGGTGGGGTGCCTCCGCGGCCTGGCCCGATCTGCCCGGCCTGAACAAGTACGTGCCGATGCTGGTGGGGCTGGTGCCGGCCATCGGGGTCCAGCAGCGTGAGCGGCCGATGACGTGGCGGCAGTGGCGGCCGATTCTCCTGGCCCCTCGGACGCTGACCCTGGTGGTCCTGGTGGCGGTCATCCGCATCTACGGGGCCCTGATCGAGACGCCGATGGCCGGCGCCGGGTCGCTCGTGGAGGCCATGCAGACCGAGATGAACGCCTGGGGCATCCCCGTCCTCGGGATGATCATGCTCCTGCCCTTCGTGGCCGGCATCACGACCGGCATCTGCGTGGGGTTCGTGGGGGCGAGTTTCCCGATCGTCGTCAGCCTCGTCGGCGACGGGGCCGCCACGCCGGACCTCCTCGCCGCCGTGACCCTGGCGTTCGGCTTCGGGTACATGGGGATGATGCTCTCGCCCGTGCACGTGTGCCTGATCGTGACGAACGAGCATTTCCGGACGCGCCTGGCCCGCAGCCTGTGGGGCCTCCTGCCGCCGGCGGCGGCGGTCCTGGTCCTCGTCACGGCGTACCACTTCGCCATCCGGCTGGTGGGGGAGTGAGGGTAAAGAAGCCGCGAGCCGCGGGCCGCGAGCCACAGGCCACGGCACGGCGGTGTGGCCCGGCCGGTCTTGCCCGTGTGGCCCGGCCGGGAGACGTTGTTTGTGTGGCCCGGCCGGGAGACGTTGTTTGTGTGGCCCGGCCGGTCTTGTCCGGCCGGGAGAACACGGATTGACAAGCAATCCGTGGCACCGGCGCCGCGCGGAATCGCGTTTCTCGTGTGGCCCGGCCGGTCTTGTCCGGCCGGGAGAACACGGATTGACAAGCAATCCGTGGCACCGGCGCCGCACGGAATCGCGTTTCTCGTGTGGCCCGGCCGGGAGACGTTGTTTGTGTGGCCCGGC
>CAYTJE010000209.1:0-2381 GCA_964437855.1 uncultured Anaerolineales bacterium
GATTTCCTTCAGGGGGCCCATCTTGCGCATCTGGCGAATCTGGCCGAGAAAGTCGTCGAGGCCGAACTCGGCCTTCCGCAGTTTCTCCTGGAGGCGGGCGGCCTGCTCGGCGTCGACCGTCTGCTGCGCCTTCTCGACCAGGCCCACCACGTCGCCCATGCCGAGGATGCGCCCCGCCATGCGGTCCGGGTGGAACGGTTCCAGGCGGTCGAGTTTCTCGCCCGTGCCGACAAACGTGATGGGCTTGCCGGTCACGGCCTTGACACTCAGGGCCGCCCCGCCGCGCGCGTCGCCGTCCAGTTTCGTCAGGATCACGCCGTCCAGTTCCAGGGCGGCGTTGAACTCCTCGGCGCTCGTGACGGCATCCTGGCCGGTCATGGCGTCGCACACCAGGTACACCTGGTCGGGCTTGATGCGGCGGGCGATGTCCTTGATCTCGGCCATCATGGCCCGGTCGATGTGGAGCCGGCCGGCCGTGTCCACGATGACGACGTCGGCGTTCTCGCTGCGGGCGCTCTTGATGCCATTGTTGGCGATCTCGACCGGGTCGCCGAGGCCCTCGCTGTAAACGGGCACCTCGGCCTGGCTTCCGACAATCATCAACTGCTCGACGGCGGCGGGGCGATGGCAGTCGCACGCCACGAGCATCGGCCGGTGCCCGTCGCCCTGGACCAGCCGGCCCAGTTTGCCCGCCGTCGTCGTCTTGCCGGAGCCCTGGAGCCCCGCCAGCAGGATGACCGTGGGCGGGCTGGAGGCGTACGGAATCCGCGCCTCCACCGGCCCCATGACCTCCACGAGTTCGTCGTGGATGCACTTGATGAAGACCTGGTCGGGCCGCAGCGTCTTCAGGACCTTCTGGCCGACGGCCTTCTCGCGGACGCGGTCGGTGAACTCGCGGGCCACGTTGTAGTTAACGTCGGCCTCCAGCAGGGCCGTGCGGACCTCGCGGAGGGCGTCCTGGATGTTCTTCTCCGAGAGGCGCCCCCGCCCCGACAGGTTCCGGACCACCTCGTTCAGTTTGTCGCTGAGATTCTCGAACATGGGGACCTTCCACGTCTATCCTCAAAGGTTCAGGCGGTCCGGCGCGCCGAGGGACGCCCGTGTTCGCCGGCTGCCTTGGCGGCCGCGAGGGTGCCGGGGCCCGCAACGCAGCCAGTGTATCAGAAGGGGGCCGACGGCGAAAGGCCGGCTGCGGCCGGCGGCCCGCCGCGCGAAAAAGGGCGCGGTCGGCCAGCAGGGACCGGGCGCCGCGGACGATCGCCAGAATCCGGCCGTAGTACCGACCGTGCCGACCGTCCGGGGCGTCGGCCAGGGCCTCGAAGGCCTCGGTCAGGGCCTCGTGGCGGTCGGCCACGTGGGCCGGCGAGGCCGACTTGCTGCCGATCAGGCCGCGGACGTACTCGGCCGTCCGCTCCACGACCTCCAGCAGGCGGGCCGCCTCGCGCCGGACCCGCGGAAACTTCAGGCCCTGTTCCGCGGTAGCCAGGTACGTCTCGAGCCGCTGCCGGATACCCTCCCAGGCCGGGTCCCGCAGGGCCGCGTCGTGCCACATGGCCTGGCAGGCGATCCGCCGGCCGGCGGGGTCGGGGTCGGACCGTCGGGCGGCGCCGGCTTGATTGGCCCCGTCGGCGGCGCTATAATCGGCGGCCGTTTGCAGCCGGGCGGGCAAGCGGCCGGCGCCGCCGGCCTTCCTCCTGCGAAAGGACCCGACCCATGCCCGACGCCGAGGCCGCCGACCTGGCCGAAGGCCACTTCGTCGACCACTACAACTGCTGCCAGTCCACCCTGTGGGGGGTGGCGGAGGCCCGCGGCCTGCGTTGCGAGCGGTGCGTCCCGGCGGTGGCCCTGGGGATGGGCGGCGGCGTCGGACACACCGGCCGCACCTGCGGCGCGGTGACGGGGGCGGCGATGGCCATCGGATTGGCCGTCGACCAGGCCTCCGACGCCCCCATCTCCGACCGCAAGGACCTCGCCAACGCCGTCGTGGCGCCGCTGGTCCACCGGTTCGAGGCCGAGTTCGGCACGGCCGACTGCGCCGCGATCCTCGGCTTCTCCTGGGAGGACCCCGGCGCCGAGGACCGGTACGACCGCGAGGACGCCAAGGCCCGGCGGTGCCTGCCGTGCATCCGCTGGGCCGCCGCCGAGGCCGTACGCGTCATCGACGATCTTCGCACGCCGTGAGCCCTGCGTGCTCCGGCGCAGCGAAGGGTGGGGCGGCGTTTCGGGCGAGGAAAACGGTGTGTGTTCGCCGGCCGCCTTGGCGGCCGTGCCGCGCGAGCAATCCAGGCACCGCGCCGCGCAAGCGCGGCGGCGAACCGAGACCGAACGCGCCGCGCAAGCGCGGCGGCGAACCGAGACCGAACGCGCCGCGCAAGCGCGGC
>CAYTJE010000209.1:2481-6185 GCA_964437855.1 uncultured Anaerolineales bacterium
CGCGGCGGCGAACCGAGACCGAACGCGCCGCGCCGCGCACGCGCGGCGGCGAACCACGAGGCAGACGAGGCCCCAGGTGTCCGATTACGTCCAGTCCGTCCTGGCGCCCGAGGGGAAGGTGGCCAAGCGCCTGCCCGCCTACGAGCACCGGCCGCAGCAACTCGAAATGGCCCGGGCCGTGGACGCGGCCTTCCGCGCCGGCCGCCACCTCATCTGCGAGGCCGGAACGGGGGTCGGCAAATCGTTCGCCTACCTGGTGCCGGCCATCCGCGAGGCCGTCCAGGAGCGCCGCCGCACCGTCGTCTCCACCTACACGATCAGCCTTCAGGAACAACTCGTCGAGAAGGACCTGCCGCTGCTGAAGGAGGCGACCGGCGAGGACTTTGTGGCGGTCCTGGTCAAGGGCCGGGCCAACTACCTGTGCCTGCGGCGGCTGGAGCGGGCCTGCCACCGGGCCGCCACGCTCTTCGAGCGGCGGCGCGAGCGGCAGGACCTCGCGCGCATCGCCCGGTGGGCCACCCGTACGGGCGACGGGAGCCTGTCGGACCTCTCGCCCTCGCCGCACCCGGCCGTCTGGGGCCGCGTCTGCGCCGAGGCCGGCAACTGCCGCGGCCGACGCTGCGAGCACGAGCGGAAATGCTTTTACCAGCGGGCCCGCCGGCGGGTCCACCGGGCCCAGATCCTGGTCGTCAACCACGCCCTGTTCTTCTCGGACCTGGCCATCCGGGCCCAGGGCGGGCAGGGCATTCTGCCGGCGTTCGACCGGCTCGTCTTCGACGAGGCCCACAACCTGGAGGCCGTCGCCTGCGACGGCCTCGGCATCGCCATCTCGAGCGGCCAGGTGGCGTACCTGCTGCGGCGTCTCTGGCGACCGGGGCGCGGCAAGGGGGCGGGGCTGCTCGCCGCCGTGCCCATGGGCACCGACGAGGCCCGCCGGGCCTGCGACCGCGCCCGCCTGGCCGCCAACGACCTCTTCGGCGACCTCCTGGACTGGGTCGCCGCCGACCCGGCCGGCACCGGCCGGATGCGGGAGCCGAACCTGGTCCGCGACCCGCTCTCGCCCGCCCTCGGCCGCCTGGCCGCCCACCTGAAAGACCTGGCCCGCAGCGCCCCGGACCCGGACGACCAGGACGAACTGGCGGCGTCGGCCGAGCGGGCCGGGGAACTCGGCGACGCGCTCCACGCCTTCCTGACGCAGACCTACGGCGGGCAGCCGCCCGGCGAGGGCGACGAGGACGACGTGGGGGCCGGGGCCGTCTACTGGATCGAGGTGGCCGGCGGCCCGGACGCCGCCCGCCGCGCCGCCCGCCGACGCGACCGCCAGCGACCGGCCGACGACCTCTTTGAGGAGGGCCGGGGCGGGGAGGCGGAGAACGCTCGCGCCGAGCCCGCCGCAGACTCGTCCGGCGTAGCCCAAGGGGCGAAGACGGAAGCGGCGGGTCGCTCACGAAGCGCCGGCGCCGGCTCGACAGGCCAACCCTGGCGCGAGCGGCCGCCGCGCCTCTACCTGCGGGCCTCGCCCATCCACGTCGGGCCGATGCTCGATCGGCTGCTGTGGCAGGAGGTGCCGTCGGCCGTCCTCACCAGCGCCACCCTGGCCACCGGCCCGACCGACGCGTTCGCCTACATCCGCGAGCGCCTTGGCCTGGCCGAGGCCGACGCCCTGCTCGAAGGCTCGCCGTTCGATTACGCCGAGCAGGTCCGCCTCTACATCGAGGCCGACCTGCCGCCGCCGGGCTCGCCGGCCTATTTCGAGAAGGCCGTGGAGGCCGTCCGGCGATACCTGGACCTCTCCCAGGGCCGGGCGTTCGTCCTGTTCACCTCGTACGACCTGCTGCACCGGGCGGCGGAGCGGCTGCGGCCGGACCTCGACCGCCGACGATGGACCCTCCTGGTCCAGGGCGAGGGGCTCCCGCGCGGCAAGATGCTGGAGGTGTTCCGGCGAGACACGCACTCGGTCCTCTTCGGCACCGCCACGTTCTGGCAGGGCGTGGACGTGCCGGGGGCGGCCCTGTCGAACGTGATCATCACGCGGCTGCCGTTCGCGGTGCCCGACCGGCCGCTCGTGCAGGCCCGGATCGAGCGGATCCGTGCCCGCGGCGGGTCGCCGTTCACCGAGTACCAGTTGCCCGAGGCCGTCCTGAAGTTCAAGCAGGGGTTCGGCCGGCTCATCCGCTCGGCCGAGGACGAGGGGATGGTCGTGGTCCTGGATTCGCGGGTCCTGACGAAGGCCTACGGCCGGGCGTTCCTCCGGGCCCTGCCGCAGTGCCAGGTCATTGTGCCGGAGAAGGACGAGGGACTCGGTGACTGAGCGACTGAGTCGCTGGGTAACGGCGTCAAAGGTTCCGGCGCCGCTTCACGCACCGTGCCGGGGATGTTCGCCGACCCGCTCGCGGGCCGGGCGCCTTGGCCGCGAACTCCCGCGCGGCCCGTACGGGCCGCGCAGGCCCGGAAGGGCGCTTCAAAAGCGGTGGGTGCTCCAGACCCACCGCGCAAAACGGCAACTCCGCGTCGTAGTGTTAGGTACCTAGGTACTTAGGGCTACTTTGTCAACTCTTGCCAACCGACAACGACTCCAGCGCGGTGGGCCGTCTTGCCCACCGCGCGGTGCCCACGACTGGGCACCGCGCCCCGGCCTTTGTGGATGATGGCGAAGTGGACAAAGTCGCCTTAGATACCCATAGACTAATCTTCCAGCACGGACCGGGCGTGGCGGGCGTAGTGGCCGCGGAGGTCCCGGGCGTAGGTCCGCAAAATCGCCTCGCCGGCCCCCTCGGCATCGCCCAGGCGGTAGAGGGCCCGGGCCAGGATGAGTTCCCGGAGCGAGCGGTTCCGCGGCGTGGTAGCGGTCCGGCCGCCGGGCGCGGCCTTCGCCTTCGCCTCCTCGACGGTCGTGGTGGCGTGGCCGGTCATGCCGGGTTTTTCGAGGACGTCGGCCAGGGCCCCGGCGGCCCGCCGCCGGCCGTCGGCCGGCAGCGCCGGGCCCAGGGCCTCCAGGGCCAGGGCGGCGGCCCGGTGATGCGAGAACGCGCGCGCTGCGTCCAGCCGCCGGACCTTGGCCAGGATCGGCTCAAGCGCCTCCGGCCGCCGCGTCCGCCCCAGGGCGATCAGGTACGAATCGAGCGGGCTGATACTCCGGCCGAACTGGCCCATCCCGCGGTAATTCCAGCCCTCGTCCCACCCGTCGGCGGCCCGGACGGCTTCGACGAGCGCCTCGGCCCCCGCCGGGTCGTGCATCATCCCCAGGACGTGGGCGCAGGCGAGCCGGGCCGCGTCGTCCGTCGCCTCCCGATACGCCTGGCGCAGCCGGGGCAGGGCCTCGCGCGGCTGGGCCAGGACGACTTCGAGCCCCGTGTACCCGTCGCCCACGGTTCGGACGGCCTCGGCCACCCGCTCCGGCGGCAGGGGGAGCGAGTCCTCGTGGTCCAGGACGGCCTCCGGCAGGCATCCCTTGGCCACGAGGTGTTCCTGGATCGAGTCGAGGTCCACCTGCCGCACGGTCGACGCGCTGCGCGCCGCCGCCGCCGCCACCCGTCCCGCGGCGTACCCCTGGTTCTGCACGCACGGCTGCATGCGGATGACCGGGATGGCGTCGCGGTGGGCGCTGGCGCCCAGGCCCGTGACGATGAGGTTCTCCAGGCCCCGGGGCAGCAGCGCCCGCAGCGGCACGAAGACGGTCAGCCCCCGGCGGTCGGGCGGCCGGA
>CAYTJE010000210.1:0-1358 GCA_964437855.1 uncultured Anaerolineales bacterium
GCAGCCTCGGAGCCGAGGCAGAGGGCCTTTCCCCGGAATTGGGTCTTGAACCAATTTTTTACCCTACCGGGGCCGGCTCGGGACGTCCAGCGATTTCGAATACCACAATTCGCCTGGGCCGCGGCCCCTGAGGCGCGTTATAATGCGCCGGTTCCCCGGTCCGAGAAAGGAGGCCCTGATGGAGACACGGATGCAGGTGAGCGTGGCGATGGAGAACACCCCCGGCCAGTTGGGGCGCCTTTGCCGCGTCCTGACGCAGGCCGATGTCAATATACGTGGTATCAGCGTGTCGGACGCGGCCGACGTCTCGGTCATCCGGCTCCTGGTCAGCGATACGTCCGCGGCCGAACAGACGCTCCGCCAGGCGGGATTTGCCTACAGCCGGCAGGAGGTGCTGCTGGTGGAACTCGACGACCGACCCGGGGCCCTCGAAGATGTGGCCGTCCGCCTGGGCCAGGCCGGCGTCAACCTTCATTACGTGTACGGGGCCGCAAACGGCGCGGAGGGAAAGGCGCAACTGGTCTTCCGCGTCAGCGACGTCGAAACCGCCCGTCAGATTCTGAACGACTGATGGCCTTCCCGTCTCCATCGAGCGGCCGGGGGCGGCCCGCCGGCTTGGGTAAGTGGCCGGCCGCCGAACTCGCCGCGCTGCTGTCGGCGTATGCGGCGAAGGGATCGGACGAGGTGCGGGTGCCGCCGGCCGTCGGCGTCGACGCTGCCGTCGTCCGGCTGGGCGGGACCGACCTCGTCCTTGCCACCGACCCCGTGACCTTCGCCACCGACCGGATCGGACGCTACGCCGTGACGGTCAACGCGAACGACGTGGCGGTGTGCGGGGCCCGGCCGCGCTTCTTTGCGGCCGCGCTTCTCCTGCCCCCGGAGGCCGACCCTGACGCGGTCGAAGCCATCTTCGCCGACCTGGCCGACGCCTGCCGCGACCTCGACGTCCTGCTCGTCGGCGGGCACACCGAGTGCACGGCGGGCCTGGACAGGCCGATCGTGGTCGGGACGATGGTCGGCGACCTCCAGGGCCGCGCGCCGCTCTCCAGCGCGGGAGCCGGGCCGGGGGACGCCGCCGTTCTGGCAGGTGGAGCGGCCATCGAGGCCACCGCCCTCATCGCACGCGAGAAGGGCGGGAGGCTGGCCGGTACCGTCGGCGCGGGCGCCCTCGAACGGGCGCGAAACTTTCTCACGGATCCCGGTATCAGTGTGGTGGAGTCGGCCCGCGCGGCCCGCGACGCCGGCGCCCGGGCCCTGCACGACGTGACCGAGGGCGGGGTCCTGACCGGCCTGTGGGAGATGGCCGAGGCCTCCGGCCTGGGCCTGGACGTGGACGCCGACGCCGTTCCCGTGCGCGA
>CAYTJE010000210.1:1368-6149 GCA_964437855.1 uncultured Anaerolineales bacterium
CCGGGCGGTGTGCGAGGCGGTGGGCATCGATCCCCTGGAGGCGATCGGCAGCGGGGCGCTCGTCGTCGCGGCGCCGCCCGCCTCGGCCGAGGCGGTGGTCCGGGCGCTGGGGGCCGCGGGAGTCGAGGCGGCGCGGGTCGGCACGTTCGGCCCGGCCGGCGGCGAGCGGCGCATGAGGCGCGGCGGCCGGACGGAACCGCTCGTCCCGCCCGACCGCGACGCCATCGCCGTACTCTACGAGTGAGCCAACTGGGTTATGAGGAGGAGGGCATCACGATGAGGCCTGATGATGCGGCGTGGGTTGTAAGATCGGCCGTTGTTTTGGGGACGCTGGCGGTCGTCCTGGTCGGCTGCGCTTCGGCCGACGCGGAACGGGCCGCCAGGGCCAAGGCGCCCGACGTGCCGCAGGACAAGGTCGTCAAGGGCACCGCCGGCGAGACGTATCCGTGGAACCTCCCGCTGGCCGACGCCCCGCTGGACGACGACCCGCTCACCTCGCCGCGCACCCTCTGGTTCCGCGAGGGCAAGTTCGGCCTGTTCATCCATTGGGGCGTGTACGCGGTGCCGGCCGGGGTGTACAAGGGCAAGGAGGTCAAGGGCATCGGCGAGTGGATCATGCACCGCGGCAAGATTCCGATCGAGGAATACGAGAAGTTCCCGCCCCGGTTCAACCCCGTGAAGTTCGACGCCGACGCGTGGGTCCGCCTGGCCAAGGAGGCCGGCATGACCTACATCGTCATCACCTCGAAGCATCACGATGGGTTCGCCATGTATGACTCGAAAGTCTCGGAATACGATATTATCGACGCCACGCCCTTCGACCGCGACCCGATGAAGGAACTGGCCGAGGCGTGTAAGAAGCACGGCCTCAAGTTCTGCTTCTACCACTCCATCATGGACTGGCACCATCCCAAGGCCAAGGGCGACGCGTTCGACCGGTACCACCGGAACTACCTGAAGCCGCAGGTCAAGGAACTCATCACGCGCTACGGGCCGCTGGGCATCATGTGGTTCGACGGCGAGTGGATCGAGGAGTGGAACCAGGAAAAGGGCCGCAACCTCTACCGCTTCTGCCGCGACCTCCAGCCCAGCCTCATCGTCAACAACCGCGTGGGCAAACGCAAGACCACCGACGGCGACTACGAGACCCCGGAGCAGAACATCCCCGCCGGCGCCGTCCAGGGACGCCTGTGGGAGACCTGCATGACCATGAACGATACCTGGGGCTACAAGAAGCACGACGACAACTGGAAATCCGACCAGGACCTTATTCAGAAACTTATCGACATCTGCTCAAAAGGCGGAAACTTCCTCCTGAACGTCGGCCCCAAAGCCGACGGCACCATCCCGGAGCCGTCCGTCACGCGCCTGAAGCAGGTCGGACGCTGGCTCGCCCGAAACGGCGAGGCCATCTATGGCACCACGCAGAGCCCGTGGAACGAGCATCCGTTCGACGGCCGGTGCACCGTCAAGGGCAACACCCTGTACGTCCACGTCTTCGAGTGGGACGGGCCGGTCCGGCTGCCGGGCCTGGAGGCCGAGGTCCGGACCGTCCGGACGGTCGATGAGCGCCTCGGCCGGGTCGAATACAGGGTCACCGAGGACCAGGGCGTGACGTTCCTGGAACTCCACTGTCCCGAGACGCTCGACCTGGTGGCCAGCGTCGTGGCGGTCGAGTTCGACGGCCCGCCGGAAGTGGACCCCGACCTCGCCCACGGGCCGCCCGTCTTCCAGGCCGATGACGGCCGCATCGTCTGCCCGGCCGCTCGGGCCGTCATCCACGGCAACAAGGCCAGGTACGAGTCCGGCGGCGGCAAGGACAACATCGGCTTCTGGGTGGACGAGAGCGACTGGGTCTCCTGGCCCGTCAAGGTCACGGCGCCCGGCGCGTTCCGCGTCGAGGTCACCTACGCCGCCGCGCCCGGTTCCGGCGGGGCCACCTACCACGTGTACGCCGACGCCCAGAAGGTGGGCGGCAAGGTCAAGGAGACGGGCGGCTGGAGCGACTTCAAGACGGTGGATCTGGGGGAACTGGAGATCCCAAAGGCCGGCCGCATCACGGTCAGCATCAAGCCGCAGTCCAAGCCCGGTATGGCGGTGATGAACCTGAAGGCCGTGACCCTGACGCCGGTGAAGTGAGGTTCGATGGGCTGTGCCACGGCCGGTCTTCTCCGGCCGTGCGTCGAACGTGCCCGGTGCGCGTTTTAGCCGGACGCACGACAGTCCCATAGCGCTGCGCGGTGCCCAAGACTGGGCACCGCGCCACGCATGCGGTGGGAGCGGAGACCCACCGCGCCCTTGCGCGCTGGATTCCCCATGTCCGAGCCCGAACAGTCCGGCCGGCTGACGCCCCCGCCATCGCCCCAGCCTCGCCTCGTCGGACCGCGGGTCCTGGGCGTCCGGCCCGGCGCGGCCGTCCCCTGGCAGGTGCCGGCGACGGGCGCCCGGCCGATGCGGTTCGCGGCCGCCGGCCTGCCCCCGGGCCTGGCACTGGACGCCGAAACGGGGCGCCTCTCGGGCACCGCCCCGCACGAGGCCGGTGACTGGCGCGTTCGCCTGGCGGCCGAGAACGCCCGCGGCCGGGCGACGCGGAGGCTTACCCTCCGGGTGGGCGCCGGCATCGCCCTGACGCCCCCCATGGGCTGGAACTCCTGGAACTGCTGGGGCAACGCCGTTGACGCCGACAAAATCCGCGACGCCGCGCGAGGCATGGTCGAGTCGGGCCTGGCGCGCCATGGCTGGTCGTATGTGAATATCGACGACTGCTGGCAAGGTTGGCGGACGCCGCCGGAGTACGCCCTTGCCCCGAAGCAGCGCTTCGGCGACATGCAGGCCCTGGCCGACGAGGTCCACGCCTGCGGCCTGCGTTTCGGCATCTACTCCTCGCCCTGGAAGACGACCTACGCCGGCTACCCCGGCTCCTCGGCCGACACGGACGACGGCCGGGTCACTGAGAAGGCCCACGCCGTCGGGCCGGTGACCTTCGAGGAGGCCGACGCCCGCCGCTTCGCCGCGTGGGGCGTCGATTACCTGAAGTACGACTGGCACCCGATCGACCTGGAGCGCGCCCGGGCCATGGGCGAGGCCCTCCGCGCCACCCGCCGCGACATCGTCTACAGCCTGTCGAACAATGCCGACCCGGCGCTGGCGCCGGAGTTGATGAAGACGGCGAATCTGTGGCGGACGACCGGCGACATCGAGGATACGTGGGAATCGATTTCGGAAATCGGCTTCGCCCAGGGGCCGTGGCGCCGCGTTGCCGGGCCCGGCCATTGGAACGACCCGGACATGCTCGTCGTCGGCCGGGTGGGATGGGGTCCGAACCTGCGGCCGACGCGCTTGACGCCCAACGAGCAGGTCACGCACATCAGCCTGTGGTGCCTGCTGGCGGCCCCGCTCCTGTTGGGGTGCGATCTGACGAATCTGGATGACTTTACGCTCGGCCTGCTTACCAACGACGAGGTGCTGGCGGTCAACCAGGACCCGCTCGGCCGGCAGGCGGGACGGGTTTGCCGCGACGGACCGGCCGAGGCGTGGGCGAAACCGATGGGCGACGGCTCCCGGGCCGTCGGCCTCTTCAACCGCGACGACACCGAACCCCGCGAGGTCGCCGTGGCGTGGCGCGACCTGGGCCTGGCGGGCCCCTGCCGCGTCCGCGACCTGTGGCGGCAGCAGGACCTGGGGACGTTCGACCGCGGCTTCGCGGCCCGCGTCCTGGTCCACGGCGTGGTGCTGGTAGGTGTGGCACCCGTGTCGGATTGATGTTCCATGGCGGGAGTGTGGATCGCGGCGGGCCGGGAGACCCGCCGCGCGGGAAACAGTCTGAATGCCACGCGCAAAGCCCGGCCTGGCCCGCCAGGGGAGCGGCCGGATATCCGCGTCCCCGTTGTAAGCCACGAGAGGAGCACGCATGACCCGCCTGGCCTTCAGCACAAACGCGTACACGAAGCACCGGCTGTCGGAGGCGGTGGCGGGCGTCGCCGCCGCCGGCTACCGGGCCGTCGAGATCCTGGCGGACCATCCGCACGCCTACCCGCCCACGTTCAGCGAGCACGAGGCCCGGCGGCTGCGCGAACGGCTCGATGCGCTCGGCCTGGAGGCCGTGGCCGTCAACGCCAACACGGCCATGGCGTATTTCGACCCGCTGCCGGAGACGCTGACGTTCGAGCCGAGCCTCATCGCCCCGAACCCGCAGCACCGTGACGACCGCGTCCGCATCTACGGCCAGGCGATGGCGCTGGCGAACCGCCTGGGCGCGCCGGTCGTGACGATCACGGGCGGCCAGCGGACCTCGGACGAGCCGGACAACGTTCTTCACGACCGCCTGCTCGAGGGGCTGGAGCGCCTGGCCCATGCGGCCGACCTGGCGGGCGTGGACCTCGCCTTCGAACCCGAGCCGGGCCAGTTCATCGAGACCACCGCCGCCGTCCGGGATATCCTGGAGACGGTGGACCACCCGCGGCTGGGAGCGAACGTGGACGTCGGCCACGCCTGGTGCGCCGGCGACGACCCGGCCGAGGCCATCCGCACCCTGGGCCCCCGCGTCAAGCACCTTCACCTGGAGGACATCAAGGACCGCGTGCACTACCACCTGATTCCGGGGGAGGGCGGTGAGATCGACTTCAGGGCCATTCGCGACGCCCTCGACGCCATCGGTTACGCCGGTGCCGCCGCCGTCGAACTTTACACCTACGCCGACGAGCCGGACCGGGCGGCCGTCGAGTCGCAGGCGCGCCTCGGGCCGATCTTCGGGCAGGGGTAATCCTACTACGCCACAGGCG
>CAYTJE010000211.1:0-6126 GCA_964437855.1 uncultured Anaerolineales bacterium
GCTCCCGGCGGCGGCGTTGCGAGCCCGCCGGGCGGGACGGGGCTGTCACCCTGAGCGAAGCGAAGGGTCTCGCCGTGCGAAGGGCGAAACGGAAACGGCCACGGCGAGATTCTTCGGGCCGTACGGCCCTCAGAATGACAAATCCGCGCGCCCGGCCCGAACGGCGGCGCGCCTCTCAGTCGCCCTGGTCGGCCAGGTCCTTCTCGAGCCGGGCGGTCGCCTGCTCGAGCAACTTGGCCGCGTCCACCTGGTTCCGGGCAATCTTCCGCAGGCTCCACGCCAGGTACACCCCGACCACCGCGACGAGGCCGTACAGCCCGGTCACCATTTTGCCCAGGGTATCGATGTTGGCCATCAGTTCGGCAATCTGCTCGTCGGTCATGGTTCCTCCTGCGATGGTGCGTGGTCCGATAGTGTATCCTCGCTCCCGCGTGGGGGCCTTCCAAGGCCACCACGCTGTGCGCGAAGCCTGGTCTTGGGCAGGGCGCCTCACGCGGCGGGCAAGACTGCCCGCCGCGCGACAAGCCGTATTCAGTCGATGCCGGCCGCCGCCTTCAGCGCCTCGGCGTACCCTTGTAGTGTATCCTCAAAGGGGGCGGGTTGCCTATCGAAATCGCGCGCGAGCGCCCCCGCGTCGGCCGGCCGGGCCGCCTCCAGCATCCGCAACTCGTCCGGCGTCACGGGCGGATGGGCCAGCACGCGCGAGGCCACCCACGCCGCGCCGACCACGGCGAAGCGCGGCAGGGGCAGGAGCCGCTTCCGCCGACCCAGCAGCACACGCGAGAGCGTCCGGTAGAACGCCCGCAGCGTCAGCACGTCCGGGCCGGCCACGTCGTACGTCCGGCCGATGGTGACCGGGCGGTCCAGCGCCCCGGCCGCCACCGCCGCCACGTCCTCCACCCAGACGGGCTGGACGACCTGGAGGCCGCGGCCGACGAGCGGCACGGGCCCCGGCCGGGCCACCATCCGGGCCATCTGGACCATGAAGTCGCCCTGCGGCCCGTGGATCACGCTCGGCCGCAGGACCGTCCAGTCGAGCCCCGACTCGCGGACCCGCGCCTCGGCCGCCTCCTTCGTCCGGAAGTACGGCGTGTCCACGCCGCGGCCGACGCCCAGGGCGCTGGCGTGGACCAGCCGCCGGACGCCCGCCTCCAGGCACGCCGCGACCACGTGCTCGGTGCCCTCGACGTGGACGGCCCGGAAGGTGGCCCCGCCGCGCTCGCGAATGATGCCCACGAGGTGGATGCAGGCGGCACAGCCGCGGACGGCGGCGAGGACGGCCCCGGCGGTGCGGAGGTCGCCGTCGGCGATCTCCAGGCCCTCGGCGTCCTCCATGCGGCGGGCGGACGTGGGCCGAACCAGCGCGCGGACCCGCCGGCCCGCCGACCGCAGGCGGGCCACCACCCGACGCCCGAGGAACCCCGTCGCGCCGGTCACCAGGATGGGACGCTCGGCCCGGGACATGGACGGCCCTCCGGGTCGGAGAGTCTCGCGCGCCGCCGGCCCCCGGTCAACCCTAACCCGCCCGCCGAGCCCGAGCCGCCACCGCCCCGAGCCGCCACCGTGAGATGGCGGGTCCCTCGACCCGCAGAGAATCCCCCCGCGCCGGGCGCCACCTGCGCTTTACAAGTACCCGCGACCTTACGGTCGCGGCTCGGGCGCGCCATCGCCCCGAGCCGCCACCGCCCCCCAGCCGCCACCGCCCCGAGCCGCCACCGTGAGATGGCGGGTCCCTCGACCCGCCGACGAGCCCCCCGCGCGCCACACCGCGCCCGCCTCCACACCTACCCGCGGCCCATTCGGCTCGGCTGTGCCTCGCTCAGGGCAGGCTCTTACGGTCGCGGCTCGGGTGCGCCACAATGCGCCGCGCCCGCCGCACCGCCGGAAATCGACATTTCAGTGTATATCGCCTCCCGTCCATACGGGATCAAAAAGCGATCAAAAACGATCAATTCCGATCAAAAAACGAAAAAAGTCGAAAAAAGCCAAAAGTTTCGCCTTACCCATCTTAACATTTGCGCGACAAATCGCCTCTGGCGCTCGAAAAACGGGGATTCGGACGCCAAAAGGCGCCGAAAACCGCGCGCACCGCCCGAGCCGTTTTCTCAGAATATATACGAACAGCGCCGCCGTGGGCTAGCCGCGAGCGCCTGCCCGGCGTAGCCTGTAAGGCGAAGCCGGGCGAGCGAGCGGGGTCACAGGCCAACCATGACCCCGTGCCCGTTGGTCGTCAGGACGCGGTCGTCGGGACCGAGCAGGTCGCCCAGGTCGCGTTCGAGGCCAGGGTCCATGGTCACGCGGAACGCCTCGCCGGCCCGGATGAGCGTCTTGCCGCCGGCCGGCGCCGCCAGTTCCAGGTACACCGGCAGGGGGCCGGGATGGGCCTGGAGCGTCTCGGCGAGGGCCCGCAGGACCCGCTCGTCGGCGTCGGCGTCGGCCAGGCGGAGGACCACGGCCGAGGAGAGCCGGCGTTTGCCCTCGGCCACGTCGAGCACCTCGGCGGCGCGGACCTGCGGCTGTTCGCGAGCCGTGTCCACCTGGCCGCGCACGAACACCACGCGGTCGGCCTCCAGCAGCGGCTCGTAGGTGCGGTAGTCGCGCGGGAAGATGACGCAGGAGAGGGTGCCGGCCAGGTCCTCGAGGTCGAAGACGGCCATCTTCGAGCCGGCATTCTTACCGGTCCGGGTCAGGAGCGTCCGGACGCTCTTGATGAGCCCGCCGACGACCACGGGGGTATCGTGCGGCAGGCCGTCGAGGTCGGCGCTGGTGGCGGTGGCGAAGTGGCGGATCGTCTCCTCGTATTGCGTCAGCGGATGGTGCCGGACGTACAGCCCCAGGGACTCCTTCTCGCAGGCCGAGAGGCGATCCTCGGGCCACTCGGGAATCGGCGGCAGGGGCACCTCCGGAACGGGGGCGGCCGCCGCGAAGGCGTCCAGCAGGTTCATCTGGCCCTTGCGGGAATCGCTCTGGGCCTCGGCGCCGGCCGCGAGGGCCTTTTCGAGGACGGCGGCCAGTTGGCTGCGGTGGGCGCCGGTCGAGTCGAACGCCCCGCACTTGACCAGGCTCTCCAGGACGCTCTTGTTGACGTGCCCCAGGTCCACCGCCTCGCAGAACGCAAAGATCGACTCGAAGCGGCCGAGGCGCTCGCGGGCCCGGACGATGGCCTCGACGGCCTTCTCGCCCACGCCTTTGACGGCCGCCAGGCCGAACCGGATCCTCTCGCCCACCACCGTGAAGTGGGCGCCGGACTCGTTGACGTCGGGCGGGGCCACCTCGATGCCCATCCGCCGGCACTCGTCCATGTACTCGGCCAGTTTGTCGGAGTCGCCCATCTCGTAGGTCAGCAGGGCCGCCATGAACTCCAGCGGGTAGTGCGTCTTCAGGTACGCCGTCTGGTACGCCACCTGGGCGTAGCGGGCGGAGTGGCTCTTGTTGAAGCCGTACCCGCCGAAGTGGGTGATGAGTTGCCAGATGTCGGCGGCCTCGCGCTCCTTCAGGCCGTGCTCGGCGCAGCCGGCCAGGAAGGTCTCCTTCTCGGCGGCGATGGTCTTGTGCTTCTTCTTGGAGATGGCCTTGATCAGGGTGTAGGCGCGGCGAAGGGGGATGTCGCCCAGGCGGTTGACGATCCGCATCACCTGTTCCTGGTACGCCATGATGCCGTAAGTTTCCTGGAGGATCTCCTTCAGGGCGGGATGCGGAAAGTCGTAGCGGCTCCGGCCGTGCTTGCGGGCCACGAAGTCGTCGATCATGACCATCGGGCCGGGCCGGTACAGGGCGTTGGCGGCGATGAGGTCGTCGAGTTTGTCGGGCTGAATCCGCCGCAGCAGTTCCCGCATGCCGGCCGACTCGAACTGGAAGATGCCGCGCGTCTCGCCCCGCTGGAACACCTCGTACACCTTGGGGTCGTCCAGGGGGATGGCGTCCAGGTCGAGCGTCACGCCGCGGTGGGCGCGCACGAGTTGGACGGCCCGCTGCATGGTCGAGAGGGTCCGCAGGCCCAGGAAGTCCATCTTCAACAGGCCCACCTTCTCGACGGTGTTCATCTCCCACTGGGTGGTCACGTCGTCGCCGACGCGGCAGAGGGGGACGTAGCCGACGAGCGGGGCGTCGGCGATGACCACCGCCGCCGCGTGCACGGAGGCGTGCCGCGACACCCCCTCCAGCCGGCGGGCGATGTCGATCAGGCGCCGCACCTGCGGCTCCTGCTCCGCGAGGCGGCTCAGGTCCGGCTCGGTCGCCATCGCCCGGTCCAGCGTCATCCCCACCTGGAGGGGAATCTTCTTGGCGATGCGGTCCACCTCCGGCAGGGGCACGTCCAGGACGCGGCCGACGTCGCGGACGGCGGCCTTGGCGCCGAGGGTCCCGAACGTGATGATCTGGGCCACGTTCGCCTCGCCGTACTTGGCCCGCACGTAGCGGATGAGGTCGCGCCGGCCGTCCTGGCAGATGTCGATATCCAGGTCCGGCATCTCGTTGCGGCTGGGGTCCATGAACCGCTCGAACAGCAGGCCGTAGGCCAGCGGGTCCACCGTCGACAGGCCCAGCAGGTACGCCACCATGCACCCGACGCCGGAGCCGCGGGCCCCGCACGGCACGCCGCGCTGGCGGGCGTAGCGGACGAAGTCCCACACGATCAGGAAATAACTGGCGAACCGCTTGGCCTCGATAACCTGGAGTTCATGCTCCAGCCGCTCGCGGTGTTCGTCGGTGACCGTCTCGTACCGCTCGCGGAGGCCCTGCTCGCAGAGGCGTCGGAGCATGGCCTCCGGCGTCTCGCCGTCCGGCGTCCGGAACACGGGCACGTGGTGGGCGCCGAACCGCAGGTTCACCTCGCACCGGCGGGCCACCTCGGCGGTGCGGGCGAGCGCCTCCGGCACGTCGGCGAACCGGGCCCGCATCTCCTCGGCCGTCTTCAGGTGGAACTCGCGGGCCGGGTACCGCATCCGGTCGGCGTCGGAGAGCAACTTGCCCGTGTTGATGCACAAGAGGACGTCGTGGGCCTCGGTATCCTCGGCCCGGATGTAGTGGACGTCGTTGGTGGCCACCAGGGGCACGTCCATCTCGCGGGCCAGGCCGATCATCATCGGCCTCGCGCGCCGCTCGTCCGCGATGCCGTGGTCCTGGAGTTCCAGGTAAAAGTTCTCCGGCCCCAGGATATCGCGGTATTGCTGGACCGTGCGGCGGGCGCCGTCGGTGTCGCCCGCCAGGAGCCGCTGCGGCACCTCGCCCTGGAGACACGCCGACAGGCCGATCAGCCCCTCCGCGTGCTCCGCCAGGCACGCCTTGTCGATGCGCGGCTTGTAGTAGAAGCCGTCCAGCGAGGCGGTGGTGGCCAGGCGCAGGAGGTTCCGGTACCCCGCCTCGTTCTCGGCCAGGAGCACCAGGTGATAGCCGGCGTCCTGGTTTCCGGAGACGGTCTCGCGGTCCTGCCGGCGGCCGGGGGCCACGTACGCCTCGTACCCGATGACCGGCCGGAGGCCCGCCCGCCGGCACGCCTCGTAGAACGCGATGACGCCGTAGAGGTTCCCGTGGTCGGTGATGGCCAGGGCCTCGGCCCCCTGCTCGGCGGCGGCGGCGACCAGGTCCTTGATGCGGCAGGCGCCGTCGAGCAGGCTGTACTCGGTGTGGACGTGCAGATGGACGAACGGGGTGTCGGGCACGATGGACCTCGCGTTTCGTTACGAGCCGCGAACGCACGAGCCGCGGTTCGAGCCGCGAACGCCTGCCCGCCGTAGCCTTGGCGAAGGCGGGTGAGTTCGCGGGTCTCTTCCGGTGGGACGCGATTCTCGCCCGCGAAATGCGCGCCGCCGTTTGAGCGTACCCCGCTGCTTACGCAGCGGGCTCGAACAGCGAGCGCGACCGGGCGTCGCCCCCCGGCTGTGGCCTTCTTACCGCGCCGCGCCGCGCGCGTCAACGGCGGAGGCGGTATCCGGCAGTTTTTACTCGGCCCGACCCGGGCGATAACCAGCCGCGAGCGTTAACGGCTAGCCGCGAGCGCCTGCCCGGCGTAGCCTGTAAGGCGAAGCCGGGCGAGCGAGCGGCCCGGAAACCGCTCACTGACGTTCGCGGCGATTGAGACCGGCAAAACCAATGGTACAAGAAAGGGGCCACGGTTTGCTTGTCAAA
>CAYTJE010000212.1:0-6126 GCA_964437855.1 uncultured Anaerolineales bacterium
CCAAAAACCGCGAAGAGCCAAAAAGGAAGGCCCGCGCCTCGCTCGCTTTATGGGGCGGCACGCCACGGCTTCTCGGCCGATTTGGAGGCGGCCGCAAGCCACAGCGCCCACCAGAGGGCGTCTCTTTTCGCGAGGGCTTTGGTGGGCCTTCCGTAGTAGTATAAGTCGAAACCGGCCGGTGTCAAATCGGTCCGGGTCGGGGAGGCCCCCCGTGCCTCGGGCGAGGGGCAGGGGAAGGCGTGGCGCCCCGTCCGGCTACTGCTTCAGGGGGACGGACAGCCCCTGGCAGATCTTCTCGGCCAGGCGGTCGGCAATCTCGGCGTGGCGCGGGATGGCTTCCATGTGGCCGGTTTCAGGATTGACCCACAGGGAGTGAGACCGGCCTTCCCGCCTTCAGGTAACACCCGTGTCGGCGAAGCCGTTTCAGCAGCGCCTGGCGCTTCACGAGAGGGTCACGGTGTCGCGGATGGCGTCGTGCGGCACGCCGCGGAGGGCATCGTTGCGTCGCTCGTCCAGGATCAGGCGAATCGCCTCGGCCAGACTTGCCCGGCACGCTTCCTTTGTCCTGCCCTGGCCGTTCGCGCCCGGGATCTCCGGGCAATAGGCGATGTACCAGTCGCCGTCCTTTTCGATGACGGCCGTAAATTCGTTATGCATGGCGCGAGTCTCCCGCGGACCTGTTTCTTGCATAGTACCTCCGCCGGTTGCGCTGGTCCAGCCTCGCCGCCCGCAAAGTGCGCCGGCGAGGGGCCGGCCCATGTATCGGGCATCAGCCCCGATAGGGTGGGGGTTAACACGACAACGCCAACTCGCGGGCGGCGGGTCTCCGCACTCACCGGCAGGTTTCCTTGCCGGTCTGCGTGGGGGGCGGCGGCGCGCCTTGCATCCTGCGTCTTGCGGCTTCCCTCACCGCTTGAGCCAGTCGCCCAGGCGTTTGAGGGTCTCGCGTTTGATGGCCTCCAGGGCCAGTTCTCCCAGCCGCTTGGCCAGGGCCTTCTGGTCGATCTCGGGCTCGTCGATCGTGCCGCCCAGCGGCACCGCCAGGACCACGTCCTCCAGGTACGGCATGGCCCGTTCCGACACGTTGTGCCGCTCCATCAGGGCCCGCGTGACCGGCACGCCCACGATCACGTTCATCCGCTTGTCCAGTCCAATCCGGCCGCCGAACCGCAGGCTGACCGTCTCGGTGTACCGCAGGTCGTGTTCGGGCACGTGGAAGACGCCGTCCCGGAGTCGGACCCGGACCGGCCCCAGGGTCTGGGTGATGGACCGCGGTTCGGCGGCGGCGGCCTCCACCAGTCTCCCCAGCGGCCCCATCAGTTGGGTCTGGAACTCGTCGATGTGGTAGGCAAGGTCGCCGACGGCCCGGTCGCGGGCGTCCTCGGCCAGCGGCAGGTCCAGCGACTCGACGTCCAGGGTCAGCCGGCCGCTGGCCCCCACGCTGGCCGCCAACACCGGGCTGAGGTACTTGAGGAACTCGCGGACCTGCTCGCCCGCCAGCGGCAGGCCCTCGACGACCCGGGCCCGCTCCGCGATCACAAGGTGCGGCACCTCGCCCGTCAGGTCGATCCGGCCGGCCGGCGTCACGGTGCCGCCGGCCAGGGTCAGTCCGTTCGGACCCCCTTGGGAGCGGCTCGGCTCGTCCGGGTCCGGTCCCAAGGGGGCCTGAACGGGCGAGAGGCGGAGGGCCCCGTCGGCCAGGTCCCAGCGAACCGTGCCCTCGCCGCCCGTCAGCGTCACGTAGGTGAACCCGCCCACGCGGACGTGGCCGTCGCCCTCCATGGCGGCCAGCCGGCGGTGCCAGGGCCCCTCGGCCGGCAGGGGCCCCGCCAGCCGGACGCGGACCCGGTACGGCCCGGACAGGCGGAGCGTCTCGGGCAGCGCCTGGCCGAGCGCCTCGCGGACCCGGCGGCCGTCGAAGGCCAGGTCGCACGCCAGGTCAACCCGCCTCGCGGGTCGCCCCGCTGCGGGTCGTCCGTTCGGGGGGGGGCCCTTGGGATCGGCGGAGGCCGGCTCGGCCGGCTCCACCGCCACCCGCCACGAGCCGCGGGCCGTCACGGCGCTCATGTCGGTGGCGGCCACCTCCCAGCGCTTCTTCTGATTGACATAGGCAAACACGATGGGCAGCCGGGCCTCGGCCTCCCGGAAGGCGCTGCCGGCCTCGGCCAGGTGGACCGCCAGTTCCGTCAGGGTCACGGTGCCGGACCCGCCCAGGCCGGTCGGGTCGGTTCGGACCTCGGCGGCCAGGGCGGCCCCGCCGGACAGGCGGTCGCCCTTGCCCAGGACGCCGAACGGCCGGAGCACCCGGGCCAGGCGGGCCAGGTTGACGGCGGCCTCGACGCGGCCGTCGGCCCGGGGGCGGGGCGACTCGCGCGTCGGCAGGCGGACCGTGCCCTCGGCCTCCGCCGACAGCCCCGGCCCCGTGACCGAGGCCCGGTCGATCCGGATCTGCCCCTCGGCTCCCACGGCCGCATGCGCACGCAGATGGACGTCGTCCAGCGACACGTCGGCGGCCGGGGCCTCGCGCGGGATCGTCAGCCCCGTGGCCGAGAGGTCCACCTCCACGGCCGTCTGTCCGTGCGGATCCCGTTGGGACCGGCCGGTGTAGGTGGCGGTCAGGTTCCAGACGCCCTCGAGGGGGCTGGGCGCGGCGCCTCTGTTCGGATCTCTTTGGGACAGGAGCCTGGCCGCCGTGTGGGCGACCGGGCCGATCGGGCCTTCGCCCCTGGCGTCGGCGTTCCAGAGCCAGCGCGGCGCGGCCGGGTCGGGCCCGGCCTCGGCCCGCTCGCCCCGCGCGGTGCCCTTGAGGGAGCCGGCGGCCGTCGCCAGCGACCACTCGGTCACCTCCACGGCCCGGACCGGGCCCGTTCGGGGCCCGTCGGGGCCGGTCTCGGAGCGAATCAGGTGGACGGTGGCGGCCAGGCGAGGCAGCGGGTCGGTGTGCCCCCGGCCGTCGGACCACGCCAGGTCCAGGCCCTCGACCCGGGCCGCCAGGGCCGCCTTCGTGGGGCCCTCCGCCGACGGCGTGAGGGTGAGGGTGACCGTGGCGTCGCCGGCCATTGCCGGGTCGGCCGGCCCGTTCGGGTCCCTTCGGGGCAGGTAGCCGAGCGGCCGGAGCAGCGCCGCCAGGGCCGACAGGTCGGCCGTCGCCGTGACCGTGGCCGGCCGGTTGATCGTCGTGGCCGACCCCTGGATCGTGACCGTCGTCGGCCCCTCGACCGTCAGTCCGACCCCGGAGGCGGCCAGGGCCAGCGTGTTGACGGTGACCTGGCGGGCCTCGCCGGGCGCGTAGAGCCCGTCGGCGGTGAGCGAGGCGTCCTGGAGCCGCAGCGGCGTTCCGTCCTCGTCGTCGGGCGGCACGACGAGCCCGGAGACCGACCCCTCGGTCTTGACGGCCAGGGCCCGGCCCATCGTGCCGCCGGCCTCCAGGGTGAGGGTCCAGGTGCCCTGGGCGGCGGGGCCGTCGGCGCCGGCGGCGCGTCGGAGGCCGGCGACCAGGTCCCGGCGCCACGCCGGTTGGGGTGTGCGCGGGGCCTCGGCGGCCGGCGAGGCCTCTTCCGCCGCAGCGGAGGATTCCCGGCCCTGTTGCTGCGACGGGTCCGAGGGACCGCTTCCGCGGCCGGCTCGGGGCGCCGCGGCCGTGATGCTGGCCGGGGGAGTGGACGCCGCGTCGCCGGCCTCCCCGGCCCAGACCTTGGGCAGGACGGCGGCGCCGACGCCCGCCAGGTTTGCCACGGTCCCGCCTCCGGTGGCGCGTCCCTCGAAGGCCCACGTCTGGCCGGTGCGGCGGAGGGCGCCGTCGGCGGTGAGCGTGGCGGTCCGGGCCTCCAGCGCCAGGTCCGTCACGTCCACCGCCACCGGTCGGCGTCGCTCGTCGAATGCCAGGGATGCCCGGGCCGACAGGACGGCCTCCGGTTCGCGGAGGCGGACGCCGTCCGGCAGGTTCAGCACCAGGTCCGTGAACGTGCCGCTGACCGACCCCGAGACCTCGTCGGCCCCGTCGCGGACGGTCTCCAGGTGGACCTCGGCGGTGCCCGCGCCGCCGTAGCCGCCCAGGTCCGCGAAGCGCCCGGCCTCCTCGGTGGCGCGGGCGAGGTCCAACTCGGCGTCCAGGACGAGGCGGTTCAGGCGGCCGGTCGCCTCGACCGTGCCGAAGCCGCCGGTCAGGCGGAACGTCTTGACCTGGACCGACTCGGCCAGGGCCAGCCACGGCGGCGTGGGGGGGACGGTGGCGGAGTCGTCGCCGGGAGAGTCGTCGTCCGTTTCGTCGTCCGCCTCGTCGGCGGAGGGCTCGGGGGGAGGCCCGGCGGCCGTCTCGTCGGCGGTCTCGTCGGCCGGCTTGGCGGGGGGAGCGGTGTCGGCCGGCGGTTCGGCCTCGGCGTCGCCGGCGCCGGCGGGCGGGTGTCCGTGGGACCCGTCCATACGGGCCCGTGCCGTAAAAGGGTCGTCGGAGAAGGGCCGGACGAGGTCCGTCTCCAGGTGCAGCGGCGAGAGGGCGACGGCCTGGCCCATACGGGTTTCTTTGGGGCCGCCCCGCGTTCCGCCCAGTGCCGTCACGTCGGCCACCAGGTGCAGGCGGGAGGCGGCGGCGTCGGAGGCGGCGTCGGCCGACGCGACGAACGTCCCGCTCTCGACCGCCAGGTCCTTGTGCAGGTTCAGGGTGTCGGGCAGCATGGCGGCGAGGCGGGCCAGGTCCACCTCGAGGCGGGCGGTGCCCTTCCCCACGGGGGGCGCCTCCGTTCGGATCCCGTTGGGATCCTTCCTGGCCGCCAGCGCGAACGTGCCCGACGCCCGGGCCGTGCCCACCGCCGAGTCGAGGGCCAGCCGGCTGACCGTCACGGCGCCGGCATCGTAGGAGACCTCGGCCGTCAGGGTCAGGGTCTGGAGGGCGGGCCGGTCGGTGCCGAGCGGCGGCCCCGAGGCCTCCAGGCCGGTGCCCTGGAGGTTGGTCTTGAGGGCGAGGCGCCCCTCGCGGCTGCGGGAGAGGGTCGTCTCGCCGGTCACGGTGCCGGTAACCTGGACGGCCGGGGCGGCGCCGCCGACGGCCGCGAGCGGGGCCAGCGGCAGGTCCGTGCACGAGAGGACGGCCTCGACGCCGATGCGGCCGGGCCCCTGCCAGTCGGCCGCCAGGCCGGCCAGCGTGCCCTTGACCGTGCACGCGCCCTCCTGCTTGCCGTGGATGACCCCCAGGTCGGCCTCGAAGGCGTGTCCGTGGGGGTCTTGTTGAGCGCGGCCCTCGTCGGGGCCGAACGCGGCCTTGCGGACGCGGAGCCGTCCGCCGCCCGCGTGGATGACGAGGTCCGTCACGTCGACCGACTCCGGGAGGGTGGGGGCCGGGCCGGGCCCGGTTTCGGCGGGTTCGGCCGGCGTGGGCGGGGCCTCGGGGGCCTCGTCCTCCGGCGGCGGGGCGGGCCGGTCCGGGCGGGCTTCGGCCGGCGGCGCTTCCGGGCCGGCCGCTCCCGGAGGGGTCTGAACGGCCAGGGCCGCCTCGAGCCGGTCGGCCCAGACCTCGCCCCCGTCCAGCCCGACGGGCCCGATGCGGGAGCGGTCCAGGAGCAGCGAGGCGAGGCCCTGGCGGAGCGTCACGCGCCGGAGGCGGGCGGCGGGTCGTCCCTCGGCCGTTCCGTGCGGATCCCTTTGGGAGCGGACCTCGACCCGCTCCACCGCCTGGTCGCCGAACCACGAGAGGGACCAGTCGGCCGCCGACACGCGGACGCCCAGCCGGCGGGTCAGGTGGCCGAGGGCGTACCGCCGGCACGGGCCGAGCGAGAGGATCTGCGGCAGCAGCGCGACCGCCAGCAGCAGAAGGGCGGCCGCCGCGACGAGACACCATCGGAGCCGGTGTCGCCGGGGCCGGCCCCCCGGGGTCGTCTCTCGAGCCCGCCGCGGAAGCGGCGGGTTATCTCCGTCCGGCATGGCCTCGGCCCCGGCAGGTGCGGATGGCCGGCCGCTTCCGCGGCCGGCTCGGGGCGCGGCTGTGGGTCCGGCAGCGGCGGAGGGCGGTGGCGTCTTCCGCTTCGTGCGGGGCCGGGGCCACGGTTTCAGGGGGCGGGCGGGCAGGTGTCGGCGACGGCGGGGCCGGGCCGGCGGCGAACCGGGCGGGGTGGCCTCCTCGGCCACGGGGAG
>CAYTJE010000213.1:0-6047 GCA_964437855.1 uncultured Anaerolineales bacterium
CTCCTGCGGCTGCGGCTGGACGACGACCGGCACGCCCCGCTTGACGATGCCGGCCTTCTCGCCGGCGATGGCCGAGAGCGTCTCCCCAAGTTGGGCCGTATGGTCCAGGCTGACGGCGGTGAGGATCGCGACGTCCGGCTCCAGGACGTTCGTGGCGTCGAGCCGGCCGCCGAGCCCCACCTCGACCACCGCCAGGTCCACGCCCTCGCGGGCGAAGTGGCTGAAGGCCAGGGCCGTGAAGATCTCGAAGAACGTGGGCGCGTCGCCGCCGGCGCGCATGCGGTCGAGGTGCGGCCGGGCCTCGGCCACCCGGGCCGCCAGGTCGTCCGGCTCAATCATCCGGTCGCCCACGCAGATACGTTCGCGGAGGTCCACCAGGTGCGGCGAGGTGTACAACCCGGCCCGGAGCCCACCGGCCCGCGCCACGGCGTGGACCATTGCGGCCGTCGAGCCCTTGCCCTTCGTCCCGGCCACGTGGACGGCCCGGAGTCGGCGGTGCGGGGAGCCGAGCGCCTCCAGCAGGCGGCGCATGCGGTCGAGGTTGAAGGTATCGGCGTTGTATCGGACCCGGCGCATCTTCTCGTAATCGGTCGCCGAGAAGAGGTAGCGACACGCCGCCTCGTATGCCTCGGACGTCATGTGACCGGGCCCGCCGTCGTCCCCCGTGTGAGGCGATTATATCGGCCGCACCGAGGGGGAAAACGCGCAAAAATCTCGCGCAACACGCCTTGCCAAACGCCTTCGACAAACCGAACAATACTACGGTCGAGCCGAAACGGACACCCGGGTTGTGGGGAACGGTTGGCGATGTCGTCGAGGGGTAGGACGGCCGGCGGCACCGGTTGACGGCGTCGGGCAGTCTTGAGGGGCGGGACTGCGCGACGCAACGGGTGCCTGCGGCGCCGCGGCGTATCAAGCGCCGCGGCGCCCGCTTTTTGCGCGGATTTCCGAGACGCCAGCCGGGCCGATGCGTCTTTCTATGCGGAGGGAGCGGAATCCGGTTGACCCCCTCCGAGAGGGGCGATTAGAATCGGTGAAGGAGACTAACCCATGGCATCGTTTTACCGGCTGCACCTTCGCATGGCATCGGCCATGGCCCTGGCGGCCGTGGTGGTCCTCGCGTGGGCCGGCGCGGCAGGAGAGGCCGCGCGGGTGGAGGACCCGTCCACCGAGGCCGCCCCGGGCGCGGACGCCCCCGCCGCGCAGCACCCCGCCGCCGAACCCGCGCCGGAGAAGGCCGAAGGGGATGCCCGGCCGCCGGAGGCCGATCGCCCGGCCCCGCCGCCGGAGGCCGAGGCCGGCGAAGGAACGCCGGAGGCGCCCGACCGCCCCGCCGCCGAGCCGCCCGAGGGTCAGAAGGTCATGCGCCTGGAGGACCTCAAGGACCTCCCGCTCCTGAATCGCTACGACATCCCCCTGGAAAAGGGCGAGGAACTCCTGGCCGACGTCAAGGATAACACCTTCGGCTTCGACGAATCGGCGTTCTGGTGGATGGTGCACGTGGTCGCGAACCTGCCGGCCGAGACGTTCGAGCCCAAGGAGGTGACCACCGGCTTCTCGCAACTGATCGCCATGCCGTCGGCTTTCCGGGGCAAGCCCGTGACCATCCGCGGGGCGTACCTGTCGTGCTCGCCGTTCCAGACGCCGGTGCTGGCCATTCGCAAAGACGTGCCCATGTTGTACCTGGTCAACCTGCGCGAACTGCCGCTCCAGGAGCAGCGCCCCGTCGCGACGGTCATCGTCCTGGAAGACCCCATGGAGCGTTTGCGTGTGTGGGACCTCGTGACGGTCCGCGGGTACTTCTACAAGGTCCGGAAGTACAAGAACCTGGAGGGCGGGGAGGGGTTCGCCCCGATGCTGGTCTCGCAGCGGCTGGTACCGGAAGAACCCGGCCGGGGCGCTCCCGCGTCCAGCATCGACCTGGGCAGCAGCAACGTCCTGCTCGTCCTCATGATTTCCGCTATCGTGCTTCTCGGTGTTCTGTACATATTCCTTCGACAAAAGACGAAAGCCGCGCCCCATGCAGCCCATCAAGGTGCGGGCCACCGGATCCACTTACGACGTCCGGATCGGGACCGGCCTCCTGAAGACGGTGGGACGGGAAGCGAAGGCGGCGAGCCGAAGCCCTAGCGCCTTCCTGCTGACCGACGCCGACGTGGCCGCGCACTACCTCGGGCCGGCCATGGAGAGCCTCCGCGAGGCCGGCCTCTCGGCCGAGGCCGAGGCCGTCCCCGCCGGCGAAGCCTCCAAAACCCTGGACCAGGCCGCACGCCTGTACGACCGGATGCTGAAGGCCGGCCTCGACCGCGGGTCGGTCGTCGTCGGGCTCGGCGGCGGCGTGGTGACCGACCTGGCCGGCTTCGTCGCCGCCACCTACATGCGGGGCGTGGCGTGGGTCGCCGTCCCGACCAGCCTCCTGGGCCAGGTGGACGCCAGCCTCGGGGGCAAGACCGGGGTCGACCATCCGGCCTGCAAGAACCTGATCGGGGCGTTCCACCAGCCGGCGGCGGTCCTGGTCGACGTCGCCACCCTGGCCACGCTTCCCGACGCCGACCTCCGGACCGGCCTGGCGGAGGTCGTCAAGCACGCCATGATCCGCGACGCGGCCCTGATGCGCCGGCTCGAGGCCGACGCCGAGGCCGTCCTCGACCGGGATCCGGCGGTCCTGGAGGACATCGTCGCCCAGAACGTGCGGATCAAGGCCGAGGTCATCTCGGCGGATGAACGGGAGGCCGGCGAGCGGCGCATCCTGAACTACGGGCACACGGTCGGCCATGCCCTCGAGAGCCTGGCCCTGGAGACCGGCGCGCCGCTGGGCGGTGCCCCCGTCACGCACGGGCGGGCGGTGGCCCTCGGCATGGGGGCCGAAGCACGCATCGCCGAGCGCCGGGGGCTGCTCTCGGCGGAGGCGGCCGACCGGCAGCGCGACCTGCTCGCCCGCTTCGGCCTGCCCGTCGTCCTGGACGGTCCGCTGGACGTGGACCGGTGCCTGGCCATCATGCGGCACGACAAAAAGTGCGAGGCCGGCCGGCTGCGCTTCGTCTTGCCGGAGGCCGTCGGGTCGGTTCGCCAGGCCGACGACGTCGGTGAGGCGGAAATCCGGGAGGCCCTGTCCCACCTGGCCCGCGGTAGGGGCGGGGCCGGCTGACCGCCCTCAGAGCCCGCCTGGGCCGGCGGAATGCCATATGCCGGTTTTTTCCAGTAACATCCGGCCTTTTCATCAGTATAATACAAAGAGGCGCTGTAAGTGCGCGTGCTTTCATTTTGCCTTCTTGCAGCCGGCCGCCCACGCCGATGCAAGGGGAGGTTGGGGTGTATCGGTACGGGGCTGGGTCGAATACTCATCCGTCAATCGCGACACGAGTCGGAGGCGAACCGATGAAGCGGCGGGACTTCCTGACCAACGGCGTGTTTCGTTCGATTGCTACGGTAGCCGGCGGTGGAGCGGGGCTGGAGATGATGCTGGCCGAGGCCTTCGCCGAGCCGCGGACCTGCGGCCCGCCTCCGAAGGCGAAACCGCAGCGTCGGACGGGCGGCGAGTCGCTGCCCCCCCTGCCCCTGCCCGCCACGCCGCTCCGGCGGAGTGAGAAGAAGCGCCAGCCGAGCCCGCCGGCCCTGGTCGGTAAAACCATTCTGGGCGAGGTCAAGTGGATGGTCCAGGACGGCCAGCGGTTCGCCTACCGCGACTGGATGACCGACCCGAACGACATCAAGAACCTCCTGCAGTGGACGAACCAGCAGTTGCACATCCACTACCGGCCCGTGGACGCCGACCTCCGCAAATTCTCGTTCAACCCCACAGAACTGCCGATCCTGTACTTCACCGGCCACGATGCGCTGGCCGTGCCCGACGCCGCGATTCCGAAACTGCGGCAGTTCTGCATGGACGGCGGGACGATTCTCGGCGACGCCTGCTGCGGCCTGGACGAGTTCGACCGATCCTTCCGGAAGATGGTCAAGAAGATGTTCCCGAACCGGCCGCTGGGGCCCATCGCGCCGGACCATCCGCTGTACTCGTCGTTCTATCCGATCTCCGACGTGCACTACCAGGTCGAGGGCAAGGGCCAGTACCGCGACGTACCGCCGCTGGAGGCCGTGAGCGTGGGCTGCCGGGCCGCCATCATCTACACGGGCGGCTACGACTGTTCGTGCGGATGGGACGGGCACACGCACGAGCGCGGCAAGCGGGTGCTGCCGGCCGATGCGCGCAAACTGGGCGCCAACATTATCACCTACTGCCTGGCCACCTACGAACTCGGCCGGTTCCTCTCGACCGAACCCATCTACCACCAGAAGGGCGAACCGACCCGCGATCAACTGGTCATTGCCCAGGTTATCCACGACGGCGACTGGGACACCCAACCCGCCAGCCTGGCCGGCCTGCTGAAGCACCTGGCCGAGAACACCACCGTCGAGGTCCAGTTCAAGAAGAAAGACGTGGACCTCCGCAGCGTCGACGCCTTCGCGCATCCCATTCTGTACATGACCGGCCACAACGAGTTCAGACTCTCCGACGACGAGGTGAAGAACCTGAGGCGGTACCTGTCGGCGGGCGGCGTGCTGCTCGCCAACGCCTGCTGCGGCCGGGCGGGGTTCGATAAGGCCTTCCGGCGCGAGATCAAGCGGGTCCTGCCCGACAAGCCCCTCGACCGGATCCCCCTGGACCACCCCGTCTACGGGAGCGTCTTCCCGGTCCGGCAGGTCGGGTACACGCCGCTGGTGCTGCACGAGCATCCGCGCCTGAAGGCCCCGACGCTCGAAGGCATCAACCTGGAGAAACAGTTGCGGGTCATCTACAGCCCGTTCGGGCTGGTCAACGGCTGGTCGGGTGCGCCGAACCCGTATGCCCGCGGGTACCAGAGCGAGGACGCCCTTCGGCTCGGCATCAACATGCTCGTCTACGCCATGACGCATTAGGGTTATCGACGTCGCACATTTAGCCGCCCCGTACGGGGCGTGTGCCGCTGAAGGCACGCGCCCTGCCCATACGGGTCCGTACTGGGACAAGCAGGGCGGCTAAATATGGTTGTTGAGGTTGTTGCCTAATGCCGATTGCCGGTTGCCTGATGCCTGCCGTAAGGAGGCCCCATTGCCGCAGCGCACCCACTCGCCGGAAGAACTCAAGGTCATCGACCAACTCGGACAGGCCCGCAGCCTTCTGCTCCGGGAGATTCACAAGGTCATCGTCGGCCAGGACGAGGTCATCGAGGAACTGCTTCTGGCCATGTTCTCGCGCGGGCACGTCCTCATGGTCGGCGTGCCGGGCCTCGCCAAGACACTGCTCATCTCCACCATTGCCCAGGTCCTGAAACTCAACTTCAGCCGCATCCAGTTCACCCCGGACCTCATGCCGTCGGACATCACCGGCACGGACGTCATCGAGGAAGACCGCACGACGGGCAAGCGCCAGTTCCGCTTTATCCGTGGGCCGATCTTTGCCAACATCATCCTGGCCGACGAGATCAACCGGACACCGCCCAAGACCCAGGCCGCCCTGCTCCAGGCCATGCAGGAGTACCACGTGACGGCCGGCGGCGAGACCTACGAACTCGAACTCCCCTTCTTCGTCCTCGCCACCCAGAACCCCATCGAGCAGGAGGGCACCTACCCCCTGCCCGAGGCCCAACTCGACCGCTTCATGTTTATGGTCAACGTTGATTATCCCAGCAAGGAGCAGGAACGCACCATCGTCCGGTCCACCACGGCCGATCAGCAGTTCGACCTGCGGTTCGTGCTGCGCGGCAAAGACATCCTGGGCATCCAGAAAATCATCCGCCGGGTGCCCGTCTCCAGCCACGTGGTCGACTACGCCGTCAACCTGGTCCGGGCCAGCCGGCCGAACCGCCCCGAGGCCCCCCAGTTCATCAACGAATGGCTGACCTGGGGCGCCGGGCCACGGGCCGCCCAGTACCTCATCCTCGGGGCCAAGAGCCGGGCTATCCTGGCCGGCCGGCTCAACGTGACCTGCGACGACGTCCGATCGGTCCTCCGCCCGGTGCTGCGGCACCGGCTGTTCACCAACTTCAACGCCGACGCCGAGGGCATCA
>CAYTJE010000214.1:0-5972 GCA_964437855.1 uncultured Anaerolineales bacterium
CGGAACACGTGGAGGGGCCCGTGTGCCGCCCGCCCCCACTTCTGGGACGATACCAGTTTCATCGAGGGGTCGGTGTCGCTTGTCACGATCTCGTCGGACTCGACCGTAAAGTCGAGCGGCACGGTGTGCTTCCTGACGATTGGCCAGATGGCTCGGGGCTTGGGCACGTCGCGCGAGGCCTCCTCGAAGTCAAACGCCTTGGCCGCGGCTGTGTCTCCGGCCGGCGTCAGTACCACGGCGTCGAGCCCCGCGAGGTAACCCATGGAGTACTCGTTTTTGCCGACGGCCTCGACCCGCACCACGGCCGGGTCCTTGCCGATCTCGACGACCGGCCCCACGGTCGACGTCACGCCGATGGTCTGCGTCCAGCCGTCGATCGGCTTGCCCACGGCCGCGCCCGCGACGAACCAGCGGCAGATGCCGTAGTCCCACGACGTCGCCGTGTGCAGATACACGTGGTAACGGCCGGCCGGGATCCGTTTGGGCAGGGCGATCTCGACCCAGTCGCCGGGCTTCTCCAGCCTGACGAACAACTGCGCCCCGTCCGACACCGGCGCGTGGCCGTAAGAGGCGATCCGCTGTGAAGAGGCCCCGGCCCCGTCGCTTGCCTGGAGGACCTCCAGGTCTTCGCCCTCGAAGACCAGGCTGCCGGCGGGGGCCTCGTCCTTCAGCCTCAGCGGGCTGGCCCAGTTGCCGATCCAGGCGCTGGGTCTTCGGCTGCGGCCGTGGACGGAGTACACGTCGAACGCCCACGGGTGCACGACGCCCGGCGCGCGGTACCGGTAGTGCTGTTTCCACGGGTCCATGGGGACGCGCAGGGGCAGGGCGTCGAGCGAGTCCGGATACGCTCCGTCGGCCTGGTGCTTTTTCTTTATTTCGTCGGACAGCATCCGGATCGTGCGGTCGGCCTCGCTGTCCATCTCGGCGAACAGGGCCTTCTCTTTCCTGAGGTAGTCCTGCATCCACTCCCACGGGTCGTCGATGGGCAGCCGGCGGAAGTTGACGGCGTCGAGCCCGATCGACAGGCCCTTGCCGTACTCGCCGGTCTCGGGGTCCCGGCTGAGCGGGTGGCCGCCGGTGCACTCGAACCGCACCCAGTAGTCGCCCGGCTCGATGGTGAAGACGCCCAGTTTCTTTTCGAGCGTGGTTCCGTGCTCCCAGTTTTCGGGCCAGTTCTCCGCCCGGCCCAGGCGATAGTCGTGCGAGTCGAGGCCGGGGTGCATCACCGTCTCGCCGTCGGGGCCGCGCAGGATCACCTTCCATATGCCGTAGTGCTTGTAGCAGTTCTGAAAGACCGAGACGGCGTATCGGCCCTTTTCCGGGATCGTGACCGGAAACTCCACCCAGGCGCCGACGGTGTCGTTATACATGTAGAAAAAGCGTTTCAGGTTGCAGGTGCGGTTGTAGCGGCGCTGGGGCTCGAGGCCGGGGGAGGTGCGGCACTTGTCGGCGAGTTGCGACGGCTCGATCCAGACCTCCGGCAGCAGGCGCTGCTTGGCCGGCGGCATGGGCCACAACACCTCCGCAACGCCCTTCTGGTACCAGAAGGCGACCGACGACCAGTAGTCGGGCCGGTATTTGAAGTCGTAGGTCCGCCGCCTGCCGGTCTCGGGATCAGTGACCGCGATGAAACTGCGGCGTTCGAGTTCGACCTTCAGGGATTTCTTGAAGGGAATCGGGTCATCGATGTGCCAGCGATAGGCCGTGATGCGGCGTTCCTTGCCCTTGGGCTCGCAGATGGTCGTGCCGCAGTGCTGGTTCGACGTCAGCCGAAGGTTCCACGCATCGTTGAAGTAATCCTCGGTGCCCGTGCCGACGATGGAGGGCACCTCTTCGCCGTCCACGTAGATGCGGTCGTCGGCCTCGCCGAACCAACTGGCCACGTTGTTCTGGGACGAGAAGACGGTGCCGACGTACTGGCCCTCGCCCCGGCCCTCGAACACCGTGTACCACGAGAACGGTTTGGCGGGACACTCCTGCCGGTAGCGGGCGTGGAAGTAGAGGACGTCGTCGTCCAGGGAATCGAGACGGAGCCAATCACACTGGAAGTACACGCAGATCGTCTCCGCACTTTGGTTTTCGACCTCGATGCGGCAGTGCTTACGGAAGGGCATCCGCCAGTACGAGTTGAGCGCCCGCCCGTACGAACTGACCTCGATAGGGAGCGTCGAGACGTTTGCCCGCATGCCGTGGCCCGCCGCAAAGAAGTCGCCGATGGGCGTCTCGACCGAGGGCGTCTTCGATCCGTCGTAGAAGATGCGCAGCACCAGCGTACGGGGGTAGCGGCGGTCCCGGCTGGCGAGGGTGAACCAGATGTGGCGGACCTCCCCCGGGCCGTCCAGGTCGGCCAGGATGAACCGCTGACCGCCCCGGACGTGGTGCGGGTCGCGGTTCGACTCCGGGTCGAACTTCCCGCTCGAGGCCCGCATCGGACGCCCGGGGATCGGCCGGGTCAGTTTGCCCAACACGTCGGCGAAGACCGACCGGCCTGGACTCCCTAAGGTCGTTGCAAGCGCGAGGACAAAGAACAGACCGTAGACCCGATGACCGTGGCTCCGCCTGCGCATGATGATGGCCTCCTTGTGCCGAGCAGTGCGCCTCACCAGCCCGCCGTTGGCCGAAGTTGACAAAGTGGTATGAGGATAGTCGAAGTCGGCCGTATGCTCAAGCACACTTCGGCAAATTTTCCAAGGCCTTGGTGGGAAAGGCGGCAGGCCGCCCTTTCACGATTGCCGCTTGGACCTCGCTCGTCGGGCGCGCGGAAGGGCAGAAACAGGGACAGCGCCGGACGGCCCGCGCGAGCGGTGCCGATGAGGGGCGAATGTCGCGGCATCCGCCATCGGCCTGTGCGGCCGAATAAGGCAGGGGCGGCGGCCACGATCGGCGGCGGCCCGCGGCAACACAGTAGGAGACGGTCAAACCAAAAGGGCGTCAGGCGTCGGGGGCGTGGAAATCATCCCGCCGCTCCTCCAGGTTCTGGCGGAGGCGTTCCAGAATGGCCGAGTGCATCTGGCTGACGCGGGATTCGGACAGGTCGAGCGTGGCCCCGATCTCCTTCATCGTCATCTCTTCCCAGTAGTAGAGGATCAGGATAAGCCGCTCGTTCTTCGACAGGCCCTTGGTGACCAGGCCTTTGACGTCCTCGTGCTGAACCGGCGCGAACGGGGCAGGGGCTTTCGAGTCGGCCACGATATCGGTTTCGCAGACCTCGCGGCTGGAGTCGTTATCCTGGAAGTTGCGGTTCAGGCTGATGACGCCCACGGCGTGGGCGTCGCGGACGAGTTTCTCGTACTCGTGTTCCGACAGGCCCATAAACCGGGCCAGTTCGTGATGGGCGGGTTTTCGGCCGAGACGGGTTTCCAGTTGCCGGCGCTTTTGGCCCAACTGGTTGGCCCGGGCGCGGACAAGGCGGGGCACCCAGTCCTTGTTGCGGAGGGCGTCGAGAATCGAGCCGCGGATTCGCGTCGCGCAGTACGTCTCGAACTTGACGCCGCGGTCGGCGTCGAACATCTCGATGGCGTCCCGCAGCCCGTCGATGCCGGCCGAGATCAGGTCGTCCAGTTCAACCTCATCGGGGAGTTTGGCGGCCAGGCGTTCGGAGTTGATCTTGACGATGGGTAGGTAGTGCTCGATCAGGATATTGCGCACGTCGTCGGAGGCGGTGCGACGGTATTCCTGCCAGACCTCGGCCAACTCGTCTTCGGAGAGTTCGACCGTGCGTTGCCAGGTTTTCAGGCCGTCGGGCGAGCGAGCCATTACCTCCCCTTTCCCGGGAGACCCCGCGCTGACCCGGTCCGAGAGTGGAGCGCGGACCGGGCGCCGCGCAATCCCTATTATCGGCCGGTCGTACCAAAAAGATTAGCCAGCCGTCTCAGAAAGCCGCATCCCCGGCCCGGCAGGCTCTCAGAGCCGTCCAGCAGGGCCGAGGCCACCCGTTTGATGCACCAGGCCGCCTGCGAATGCGGATACGCCAGGGCCAGCGGCTGTTGCTTCTGGACGGCTCGACCGACGTGCCCGTCGCAGAAGACGTGGCCCAGAAGGTCGATGTCGATACCCAGAAAGCGCTCGGCCGTGGCCGAGAGCCGCCGGTGCACCCGGGCGGCCTCTCGCCGGTGGGTCACCATGTTCACGACCAGCCGCACCGGCCCGGAGGCTTGCCGGCCGGTGGCCGCCATGGCCTTCAGCAGGGCGTAGGCATCCATTACGGCGGGAGCCTCCGGTGTGGTCACCAGGACGAGGTCGTCGGCCTGGCAGGCCAACGGGATAACCCCGGACCCGATGCCGGCCGGGAGGTCCAGGATCAGGAAATCATGGTCCTGCTCCAGGGCCGAGAGGGCGTTGAGCACCGCGGCCCGCCGCTCGGTCTCCGGTACCGGTCGCATGGCCGGGTTCGAGGCTCCCGGTACCCAGCGGATGCCGGCCGGGCCTTCGTGGACAGCGGCCTGAGGCGTCAACCGGCCCGCCAGCACGTGGCCGAGGTGGCCGGTCGGACGCTGCCCGAGGATCAAGTCGACGTTCGCCAGCCCGATGTCGGCATCGAGGAGCAGGACGCGCCGGCCGGCGGCCGAGAGGTCGATCGCGATGTTGACCGCCAGGTTCGTCTTGCCGACGCCCCCTTTGCCGCTGGCCACCGCCAGCACGCGGGCCCGTGGCCGGAGGTCCCGCACAATCTGGTTCGGCGGGTTCCACGTGGCAGCGGTCATCGGCAGCGCGGGCCCACCGGAGGCCGGTGTCGGAGGCGCCGCGGACGGGGCAGGGGGCGCCGCCCGGAACGCAGCGGAGGTCGTGCCGCCCGAACATGTCGGGCCGGAAGCGTCTGAACGGACGGCGCGTGCGGGTGTCGGCGAGGGGCAGGTGACGTCGGGCGCGGTGGGCCGGCCGGCGTGCACCACGATGTTGGGCGGTTCAGCGTTCATGGTACGGATCGTGTCCGGCTTCCTGGTCGGGGTCGGATGTGGCCGCGTCGGGCAGGGCGTCGACAGGCTGAAGCGCGGCATCGGCCGGGGAGGCGTCCTGGAGGTCGAGCAGTCGACGGATCTCGTGGAGCCGGTGCCGGCCTTTCATCCGCTGAATCTGGTGCAGGCGGCGGAAGACCGACTCGTCGAACAGCCGTTGGCCGCCCGGCGTACGGTCACGCTCGGTGATCAGGCCGATCGTGGCATAGTTGTGGACCGTCTGACGCGTGAGGTTGAAGTGCCGGGCGACCTCCGAGGCCCGGTACAGTTTCTCGGGGACGGAGAAGGCCTCGCCGACGTCTCGGCTGCGTTCGGCGGCCCGGACGCGGCGGAGGTACTCGGCCAGGGGCTTTCCGGGTCTGGAAGGAGGTGGTTTTTCGGCCGAGTTTACCATATTGCCCAGTTTGACGTGGCTGCCCATTGCCGCTTGCACTGCCGCGCGTGCAGCCTTTCGGCGGCGGAAATTGGTTTTGACAGTTCGGTAAAACCATTTTATCGGACGACCGTCAAGAAAAAACCGGGAGAAAATCAGAAAAAAACGGCTCTCTTTCACTTCTGCGGAGGATTCAGCGGTTGAAAAAAGGCTCAACCTCTGCTTTGACAGCGGTTTACCAGGAACTCGCTGTCGGCAGGAGGTTGAGCCATGTACGTGCACGGCATTCGCCGGTTGTTTCGCTTCCCCGGCTACGTTGTTGACAAGATTAGCGTCGGCGGGCGGCCGTCTCCGGCGTGGAACCGCTGAGACGGTTCGGCCGGTCGCTGGAACGGGCCGAAGACGAGATCCTGAACTTCTGCAAACATCGCATCACCCTCGGCCCGCTGGAAGGCTTCAACAACCTCATCAGCCGCATCATGCACCGGGCCTGCGGCATCCGCGACCTGGACTATCTGTTCCTGAAACTCAGACAAGAATCACTCGACTTCGTTCCGCAAAGTTGACGGAGAGCCCGTTTTACAACGGCCGCGGCACGGCGGAGCAGTGGATCAAGGAGGGCAAGAACGCGGTGAAGTGGACCC
>CAYTJE010000215.1:0-5948 GCA_964437855.1 uncultured Anaerolineales bacterium
TGGGCACCGCGCCACGGCCTTTGTGGATGATGGCGAAGTGGACAAAGTCGCCCTAAGAGCCTATCCGGATAACCTCTCGTCCGTACGGGGCGAGGTGGCCGCAGGCAAGGAGGGCGAAGCAGGCAGCCCGTCTCCGGGCTGGCAATGCAGCCCGACGCCGCATGCGGTCGCCGCAGCCGGCCGAAGCCAGAGGGTTATTCGGATAGGCTCCAGAGCGGTTCAAGTCCGCATGGTCGCGCGGCCCGTACCCTTTTACAGCACGGGTCCGTACGGACGGGCCGCGCGGCCCGGCGAACAAACGGGTCCCGCGCGGTGGGTTTCGGCATACGCCTCCGTATGGACGGACCCACCGCGCCCCCAAGCATTGCACTGACGCGGCGGGTACGGAGACCCGCCGCGCGAAATCTGGGCGGGCAATCGTGCGCTTGGGACGAGGAACACCCGAAATGCCCATCGCCCAACGCCTGCTTCGGCTCATCCTTCGCGCGACGGGCTCCGTCCTGCTGCTGGCGGCGCCGTTCGCGTTCATCCCCCGCCCATGGCACGCGGCGATCCACGAGTGGATCGGCCTGGGCCCCTACCCCGCGGGACCGGTCATCGACTACCTCGTGCGGTCGGTCTCCGGCATGTACGTCCTGAGCGGCCTGTTCTGCTGGCTGGTCGCGACGGACCTGGCGCGCTACGGGCCGATGGTCCAGTTCCTGGGGTGGACGAGCATCGCCTTCGGGCTCCTGATGACGGTGGTCGATGCGATGCTCGGCCTGCCGTGGTGGTGGCTGCTGGGCGAAGGGCCGGAGGCCGTCGTCCTGGGGGCCCTGCTGATCGTGCTCCAGCGCGCCGCCCGCCCCGCAGGCACCCCGGAGAAGCCGGACGCCCAAAACGCACACCGCGATTGAGGCCGGTAAAAGTAATTTGAACCTGTCATTCTGAGGCCTCGCTTGCGAGGCCGAAGAATCTCGCCGTGCGAACGGCGTCAAGGCGAGATTCTTCGTCGCGGCTTCGCCGCTCCTCAGAATGACAACCATGAAGGTTCTTTTTGCCGGACTCAATAACCGCCGCGTGCGCGCCAAGCACGCACCCGACACCTACAGGTGCCACGGGCCGCGCATCGGCCGGGCCAGCAGACGGTTGGCGGCCGGGTCATCCGCGAACCGCTCGGTCTTCCAGTCCCAGCGAAGGGCGCGGCCGAGGCGGCCGGCCACCTCGCCCACAAAGCCCAGCGTCGAGGCCACGTGCCCGGCGTCCACGGGCGAGACCGGCTCGCCGCGCGTCCGCACCGCCCGAAGGAAATCCGCCTGGTGGTGCCGGCTGGCGTGCAGCGGCGCATCCGACGGCTTGAGCCGGACCGTCAGCAACGACGCCGGCTCGGCCGAAATGCCCTTGCGGTTGACGTGGACCCACCCCTCGTCGCCCTCGAACCGGCATCCCTGCTTGTGCGGGTGGCCGGTATCGGAGAAACTCATCCGCAGGCCGTCCTCGAACCGGAACGCCGCCTGCCAGGCGTTGACGTTGTCGGTGAACCCCTCGTCGCGGAAGGTGGCCGTGCACTCAAGGTCGAACGCCGTCCGACCGACCGACGGGCACCCCCAGTGCGCGATGTCCAGGTGATGGACGCCCCAGTTCACGATGAACCCGTCGCAGTAGTCCCAGATGAGGTACCAGTCGGGCCAGGCGTGCCGGCCGGGGTTGTACGGTTTCATCGGCGCTGGGCCGACGTACATATTCCAATCCATGCCCTCCGGCACGGGCTGGGGCGCGAGCGGGCCCGTGTACTTCGGCTTGTACCGCGGCCCCGGCGCCGCCACCTGGACCGCCTGCACCTTGCCCAGGTAGCCGTTCCGCGCCAGTTCGCACGCGTGGCGGAAGTTGCGGCTCGACCGCTGCTGCGTGCCCGTCTGGAACACGCACCCGTAGCGGCGGACGGCGTCGCGGATGGCCCGGCTGTCGGCCACGGCGCAGCCGAGCGGCTTCTCGCAGTAGATGTCCTTGCCGGCGGCGGCGGCGCGGACGGCCATCGGGCCGTGCCAGTGGTCCTGCGGCGCCAGGAGCACCGCGTCCACGTCGTCGCGGGCGAGGACCTCCCGGAAGTCCCCCGTGGCCGTGCATCCCGCGTAGTCGGCCTTGCCGCGGGCGTCGGCGTCGTGCTTCCGGACGAGGCGGCGGGCCTTCTCGCGGCGGCCCTGCTGGACATCGCACACCGCGACCACCTGAAGGCCGTCGAGCGGCAGGAAGGACCGCATCACGGCCGTCCCGCGGCCGCCCATGCCGATGCAGCCCAGCGTCACGCGGTCGCTTGCGCCGCGGGCCGAGGCGGCCAGCACCCACGGGGCCGCGGCCGCCGCCCGCAGCGCCTGCCGCCGCGTCATCCGATCCCTTTGTCTGCGCGGTGCCATGCGAATCTCCTTATCTGTTGGCGCGGCAGGGCGGGCAGCCCATTTCCGCGCGGTGGGTCCCCGTACCCACCGCGCTCGGGCCGGCGTGCGCGGCCCGTACGGGCCGCGCACGAGGTAGCGTAGCACCATTAGCCGCCTGGGGCTATCACGTTCCAAAGCCGGCCGATCTCCTTCGGCGCGAGCGCCCGGTCGAAAAGCATCACCTCGTCCACCTTGCCCTCGAAGCCGAACAGGCGGTCGCTCCGCCCGCCGACGAACACCTGGCCGGTGTCGACGGCGGGGGCGGCGGCCCGGCCGTCGATCTCCGGCTCGCGTTGGCCGTTCAGGTACACGCGGACACGCTTCCCGTCGCGGACGAGGACCACGTGGACCCACCGCTTGAGCGGAATTGTCGTCCGGCCGCACAGCGCCTCCCGGTGCTCGTCGCCGTTGTAGAACAGGAGCAGGCCCGGCTCGCGGTCCGTGCGATGGGTGCCCGTGATGCCCAGGTGGTCGCCGGGGGCGCCCTTGGCCCCGTCCGGCCCGCGCGAGAAGACGTAGCCGGTCACGGCCCGGGCCTCCGCGGGCAGGCCGTTCCAGAACCACAGGGCCACCGAGTAGGCGGGCCCCAGGTCCGGAAGGCGGGCCCGGAGCCGGCCTCCCGCGAAGTGGACGGCCCGGTTCACCTCGCCGCCGGGGCCGACCAGCCCCGGCGACGCCGGACCCTCCAGGTAAAAGGCCACCCCGGGCTCGAACGTGCCGGCCGTCTCGTGACCGGAGACGTCGCGGGCCGCCGGGCCGTGGAAGTCCTCCAGCCGCCAGTACGCCCGGGGGGCCATGCCGTCCAGAACGACCCGCGTGCACACGGTCCGGGGCACGGTGATGGGCCGCCGCGCCCGGCCCGACACCTCCTCCAGGAGGCCGAGGACGGCCTCCACGATCTTCGGCTCGGCCTGGACCTCCAGGCCGCAATTCAGGCGGGCCCAGGTGGTGTACCCGCCCAGGGCGTGCTGGGCCGGCGGGGGGATGTACCCCTCCCCGCCGTTGGCCTGCGTCACGTTCATCGTGAGCGGCAGGGGGCTCCGGGCCTTCAGGCGAAGGCCCGTGACGCCGAAGACCTCGCACGGGATGGCCGTGATGCCCAGGCCGCCCACGCGGACGGCCTGAAGTTTCAACTCGGCCGGTCCGGCCTCCGCCAGGGCGAGCGTGCCGCCGGCGTAGATCTCGGGCTTGGACTTCGGCCGCCGGTCGCCCATCTTGGCCACCACCTGCCTGGCCCAGGCCAGCCGGTCGTCGTCCGGCCAGCGGCGGTCGAGGGTGAGTTCGCGTTCGGCCATCGCCAGGACGACCCCCTCGTGGTACGTGATACCCTTGTAGGCCTCGTGGGCGACGCCGGCCACCGCCTCGGCGTACCGCTCGATGCCGGGCGAGCGCTTCGGCTTGCCGTAGTCGCGCCACTGGAGGTCGCCGCTCGTCCCCTGCGACATCATGGCCACAAACGGCGGGTCGGCGTGCTTGGCGTCCTCGACCCCGAGGCGCCGGGCCATCGCCCGGCAAAAATGGCCGTAGTAGTCCGCCGACAACGGCCGGGCGCCGTAGTAATGCATCGAGTAGTTGGCCAGCAGGGCGATGGGCCGGCCGTCGGGCGTCTGAACGCTCAGCAGCGTGATGGCGGGGTCCACCGGCCCGGCCGGCTCCGCGGCCGCTGCCGCGGTCTTCGCCTGGGCGGCGGCCGCGTCGGCGGGCGCTGCCGCCCCGACCCACACGGCCGCGAGGACCAGGAGGATCGGACCCGTGCCCGACCTCCCGGCCCCGTCTCTGCCGATCTCGGCCATAGCAGCCTCCGATTCTGCCCTCCCCCGGCGCAGGGACAGGGGCACGGCCCCCGTCCCCGCCCGTCAGGCCTCGAAATACACGCCGGCGCGTTCCAGGGCAACCCGCAACTCGCGGTACGGCAACTCGCGGGTGCCGCAGCCGCGCGCGGCGCAGAGGGCGGCGGCGGTGCCGGCCCCCTGGCCCTGGCCCATGCAGCAGACCGTGTTCCGGGTGGACATGTGGGCCCGGCGGTCGCTGGTGATGAGCATGCCGGCCGCCAGCAGGTTCTCCAGGCCCTTCACGCGCAGGGCGCGATACGGCACCCCGTACGTCCCGCCGCCCGCGACCTGGAACCGCGGTGCCATATCGTGGAAGCCGTAGACCATGACCTCGTCGTCGAAGTGCCGGCCCCCGATAACGTCCTCGTGCGAGATGTCGTAGTCGCAGACGATCTGCCGGCCCCGGCGGATGCACAGCGTGGGGCTGGTGCGGGCCATGAACGCCTTCTCGAAACCGGGCACGTATTCGCGGAACAGTCCCACGGCCCTGGCCTGGCGCTCCCGCAGTTCGAGTTCGGCTTTCGAGACGGCGTCGCGGTCGGTCGGGCTGACCCGCATCTTGAAATTTAACTTGATGAACATGAAGTAGTTGTCCTGGCACGACGTGGTCACGGGCGACATGCCGATCCGGCGGGCCCCCTCCCGGAAGCCCTTCGGCAGCCGGCCGCGATTGGCGTTCAGGCGGACGATCTTGCCCGGCTCGCCGCTCCGGACGCCCTCGGCGTACTGGGTGACGGCGTTGTGCTCCGAGAGCCATGCGTGGTACTGCTCCATGCTCACGTTCGCCAGGCCGATGCTGTTCACGACGGGGTAATCGTTCGGCTCGTTGCAAGCGGCGCCGGCCCAGGCCGAGAGGTCGCCGAAGGCCGTCGCGTCGACGAAGCACCTGGCGAAGACGGCCTCGCGGCCGCTGCGGCTCTCGGTGACGACGCCCCGCACGCGGCCGCCGTCGGCGATCGCACCGACGAGCAGCGTGTTCACCTGGACGGTCACGCCGGCCTCGGCCAGCATCCGGAACGTCACGAGTTTGTAGAGTTCGGTGTCGATGGCGGTGCAGACGGAGTCGTAATGGGTGCCCTTGGTCATCTCGGCGTGGCCGGTGCAGCCGCCGACCTTCATGAGGCGGTCGATGATCTCCTGGGCGATGCCGCGCACCACCTGCCGCTTCTTTGCCTTCGGGAACGCCGTCCACAGGTTGTAGAAACTGTGCAGCGCGGTGCCGCCCTCGGTCACCGTGCCGCCGGGGTATCCCTTGCGTTCGATGAGGATGGTGCGTGCGCCGGACCGCGCGGCGGCCAGGGCCGCGACGACCCCCGCCGTCCCCGCCCCCGCCACGACCACGTCACACCGCGTCACGGGCAGGCGGCGGGCGGGTTCCTCGTAATGGTCCGGGACCGGCGGGGCACCGTCCCCCCGGCCGGCCCGTACCCAGGCGGCTCCGGCACCGGCGCCGACCGCCAGCATCCCCCTGTGGAAGTCGCGGCGTTTCATGCGTGTCTCCCCGGCTGGCGCAGCGCGGCTCTCTCGGCACCGAGCGAGCCCTACCCCGCCAACCGTCATACCACCTTGGCCGCGCCGCATCAAGAAACCGCCGTGCCGCTCGCTGGCCCGTCTTCGCCTTAGGGGCTACGCCGGGCAGGCGCTCGCGGCTAGCCCTCGCCCTCGGTGCGCTTCACCCCTAGCCGCGAATGCGAGTGAGCGG
>CAYTJE010000216.1:0-5941 GCA_964437855.1 uncultured Anaerolineales bacterium
TGCGCCTGGGGGAGATGCCATCTCCCCCAGACCCCCTCGGCCCAAGCCCAACGCACGCGGGGCGTTGTCACGTCGCAGACCCCTCAAGCCCCTGGAGAGAGAGTCGCGTTGCCGTCCTACGCCGTGGGCCGGAAGCGGGGGACGACCACGTCGGTCCAGGCCTCCGCCAGGATGGCCTCGTCGGTCCGCTTCTCGTCCCGGCCGCGGATGATCAGGTGGCCCCGTGGCTTCTTGCCGGCCGGCCCGCCGGCGAAGAACAGGTACGGGTGGTGCCTCTGCCGACCCTTGTCCAGGAGGGTGGGCGCGAAGGAGAGGCCGTCGATCGGGGTCGGCGGCCGGATGCCCGCCAGGTCCGCGACCGTCGGGAGCACGTCCCAGAAGGCCAGCAACGCGTCGCTGGTGCGGCCGGGCCGGATTCGCCCGGGCCAGTAGGCCACGCCGGGCACGCGAACGCCGCCGACCTTGAACGCGCCTTTGCCGCCCGGCAGGCCCGCGTTGCTGTTGAAGGGCGAGTCGCGGTCGGCCGCGCCGTTGTCGCTGGTGAAGATGACCAGCGTGTTCTCGTCCAGGCCGTGGTGCTTGAGCCGCGCGAGAATCTTCCCCACGTCGCGGTCCATGCGGGTGATCATCGACGCGTAGACCTTGTCCCGCCTGGACCAGGACGCCTTGGCGGCGTCGGGCTCCAACTCCGGAATCTCGAACTTGGCGTGCGGGACGGTGTAGGGCAGGTAGAGGAAGAACGGCCCGTCCCTGGCGGCGTCGATGAACGCCAGGGCCTTCTCGGTGAGCAGGTCGTGGCTGTAGTGCGTCTTGTGCTTGGCGTTGCCGGGGTACGGGATCGCGTCCAGCCGTTTGCCCTGCGTTTGCTTGCCGACCAGTCCGTAGCGGTCATACTGATACATCTGGTTAAGGTAGTAGTTGTGGACGTAGGTCTGATTGGGCTCGCCGAAGTAGTAGTCCCACCCGTGTTTGTAGATGGCCCCGCCGCCGTCCACGTTCTTCTTCTCGACCACGCAGCCGGTGAACGTATCGCCCAGGGACCACTTGCCGATCATGGCCGTCCTGTACCCGGCCGCCTTCAGCACGCTGGCGACGGTGGTGTCCTGCTCGTCCAGGGTCGGGTGGTTGCCGCCGCCGCCGTTGACGCGGCACCGGCAGTGCCCGGTGTGCAGGCCGGTCATGAGGGTGCAGCGTGAGGGCAGGCACAGGCTGAGGCCCGCGTGGAACCGGGTAAACCGCAGCCCGTATGTTGCCATCCGGTCCAGCACGGGCGTCCGGATATGTTGTTGCCCGTAGCACCCCAGGTCGCCATAGCCGAGGTCGTCGGCCATGAGGAAGATGATGTTCGGCCGGGGGGCGGCGGATTGGCCGGCCCCGCCGGCCGGCGGGGGACCGGGCAGGGCGGCGTACCCGCCCGCCGCGGCCGCGCCGACACACCTTGTGAGAAAACGTCTGCGAGACAGCCGCCCGCCGCTGGCCATGGTGGCTCTCCTTGGGCTGGTCCGCCCGATTCGCCTCGACCGCTGCACGGTGGAAAGGAAGAGGAGGGTGGCAAAGCCCCTGCGCCGCCGCGCCGACACGGTCCGCCCCCCGCCGGTTGGATTAGACGCGGTGGGCGCGGGCCTGTCAAGCGGGTCTTCCTCGGCGGGTGGGGGCCCCGGCCTGGAAACGTGGAACGCTCAGTCCGGGATCGGGTACGACCGGCAGAACTCGGCGACCTCGGGCCGGACGCGCGCCGCCTCCGCCTCGGGGTCGTCGGCCGTCAGGACGCGGTCGATCCATGCGGCCACCTGGCGGACGCCGTCGGCGCCCACGCCGCGCGTGGTGATCGACGGCGTACCGATGCGGATGCCCGACGGGTCGACCGGCGGCTGGTCGTCGAACGGGATGACGTTCTTGTTCAAGATGATGCCGGCGGCGCCGAGGAGGGGTTCGGCCCGCCCGCCCGTCAGGCCGCCCGGCCTCAGGTCCACCACCAGCAGGTGCGTGTCGGTGCCGCCCGAGATAAGGCGGTACCCGCGGGAGGCCAGGGCCTCGGCCATGGTCCGGCAGTTATCGATCACCTGCTGCTGGTAGGCGCGGAAGGCGTCGGTGCCGGCCAGGGCGAAGGCCACCGCCTTGCCGGCGATCACGTGCATGAGCGGGCCGCCCTGGAGGCCCGGAAAGACCGTGCGGTCGAGGCGCCGGGCCCAGCCGGCCTTCGAGAGGACGAAGCCGCCCCGCGGGCCCCGCAGCGTCTTGTGCGTGGTCGCCGTCACGAAGTCGGCCACGGGGACGGGGTCCGGGTGGACGCCGGCGGCCACGAGGCCCGCGAAGTGGGCCATGTCGATCATCAGCAGGGCGTCGACGTCGTGGGCGATCTCGGCCAGGCGCTCCACCTCGACGGCCCGCGGATACGAACTGGCCCCGCCGACGATCATGGCCGGCCGGACCTCCCGGGCCTGCTCGGCCAGCCGGGCGTAGTCGATCCGCTCGCTCTCACGGCTGACGCCGTAGTGGACGATGTGGTAGGTCCGGCCGCTGAAGTTCGCCGCCTCCCCGTGCGTCAGGTGGCCCCCGTGCGCGAGGTCCATCGACAGGAGGGTCTGGCCCGGCTCCAAAGCGGCGAAGTAAACCGCCATGTTGGCCTGGCTGCCGCTGTGCGGCTGGACGTTGACGTGCTCGCACCCGAACAGCGCCTTCGCGCGGTCGATAGCCAGTTGCTCGACCCGGTCGACCACCTCGCACCCGCCGTACCATCGGTGGCCGGGGTAGCCCTCGGCGTACTTGTCCGTGAGGAGGCTGGCGACGGCCTCGCGGACGGCCCGGGGGCAGAGGTTCTCGCTGGCGACGAGGTCGAGGGTCTCGCTTCGGCGCCGGCGTTCGGCGGCGATGAGGTCCGCGACCTGGGGGTCGTCGCGCTTCAGGGCGTCAAGGTCCATCCGTTCCCCTTTTCGTCCGGCCCGCCCACCCGGCGGGCGCTACGGTTTACCATCCCGCCCGGAACGAGCGAAACACCATTTCGAACGCCGCCTCGCGGTCGGCGAACGTCTCGGGCGGGGCGGCGGTGGCCGTCAGCGTAAACGCCTGGCCGCCGGCCAGCAGATACATCTGCCGTTGACGGACGGCCGACCCCGCCCCCGAGTGCTCGACGTCGGCGGTCAGGGCCCGGGTGCCGTCGGCCAGGACCCGCTCGCCCGTGCCGAGGGGCTTCAGCCCTTCGAGCCGGCCGAGGCGCTGGGCGGCCGTGCGGGCCAGGGCCTCCGCCGTCGGGTACCGGTCGCCGGGTTCCATCGCCACCGTCACGTTCGCCCGTCCCGGGGCCGGGTCCGGCGCCAGGACGAACGCCCGGACCACGCCGCGCGATTCCTGGACGCGCCAGCCCTCCGGCACGTCCATCGCGAAGCGGGCTTTGCGGTGGACGTAGTCGCAGTCGGCCACGTCGTTCGGCAGACCCACGTCGCAGCCGGGCAGGGCGGCGAGGGCGGCGACGGCCAGGATGAGGGCGGCGCGGCGGTGCATGGGGTTGTGTACCAAGGCTCCTGGTGCGCGACGCGCCGGGCCCATACGGGTCCGTACTGGGACAAGCCCGGCGGCTAAATGCATTCTGCGCGGCGGGTCTCCGCACCCGCCGCGCTCCCGAACCGGTGGCCGCGGTGGGTGCGGAGAGCCACCGCGCGGCGTGTGGCTCGGCCCTTACCACGCGACGAACGAGTCGAAGCAGGTCTGGACGGCCGGCTCGGCCGCCGGCCAATCGCTCTCCGGGGCGGTGGCGATGACGGCGCACGCGCGCGTCTCGGTCTGGGTCAATCGCATCCGCTGGACGAACGGCTCCAGGCCCCGCGGGTTCTTCAGGACCAGGGCGAGGGCCTGCCGGCCGTCGGCCAGGCGGGTCGGCTTGCGCGAGAGGACCGCCAGGTCCGCCTGGAGTTCCTGGCTGGCGGCGACGGCCTCGTCGGCCCAGGCCTCCAGCGTCATCCCCTGGCGGTCGATGACGGTGACGTGGATGACCGGCCCGGTCCGCGCCCGGTGGCGGCGCCGGGCGTCGTCATCCGGGGCGTCGGCGTCGGCCGCGCCCGCGGGTTCGCCTTCGCCCTTTGTAGCCGATGGTTCGTCCGTTTCCGTGTCCGGGGTGCGGGGGAGCATCTCGAGCACGACGTCGCCCGAGAGGTCCTTCCAGGTCCAGCCGTCGGGCACGTCGAGGGCGAAGCCGAGGGCGGGCCGGACGACGTCGCGCGCCGCGGCCTCCGGCGGCGGCTCGGCGCCGCAGCCGGCCAGAGCCGTTACGCTCATGAGTATTGTGAAGAACACTGGCGACCGTTTCACTGTGACTTCCTGGCTTCCTGTTTGCTCCGCTCCATCATCAGATACACGGGGAACATCGGATAGGCATACCGGTACATGCCCTGTTGTGTACGAACCATGACGCCCAGGTCGACCATGCGTTTGAAAAAGTTGTCGAGGTTCTTGGCCTGATCCTGCGGCAGAGAGTCCGTGAGGTCACGCCGACGAATGTCGCCCGGAAAACCGGTATCTTTGACGGTGTGAAAAAGAATCTGGCGGAACGTCTGGCTTTGAACGGCATCGTAGACCTGCCGGCTGAAGTACTTCGCTCCGACGCGTCCGGCGGCCTCGACCAATCCGCTGACGGCGTCGTCGGGATCGATTCTGCCGTCGGTGTCTTCCCAATAGGTGGCGTCCCCAAGTTCATGCATCATGACCGGATAGCCGCCGCTCATTTCTGCAAGCCAGCGGCTGGCATCCGCCTCGATCACCATGTTGACGCTGGCAAAAGACGTCTCAAAAAATCGCTCCACGTCAGCCTGAGGCATGGGTTTCAGGATAACGCGGTCGAAGATGCGGCCGACGGATTCATGACATCGGACCAAGTCATCCATCCGCTCCTCCAGCCCGACCAGTATGAGGAGGACGGGCAGGGGCTGAGCGGCCAGTTCTTCCCAGAGGCTCTTGATGAAGTTGGCGAACTCGGTCTTTCCAGATAGACCGTTCACATCATCCAGGACGATCATGAACCCGGCTTTTCTGTCGGAGACCACTCCCCAAAGGGTCTCGACTGCGCCGGGCATATTCAGTTTCAACTCTTCCAAGTCCTGCTTGTTGCGTGTGAGGCTTACCTTCACATGCAACCCGCGGATCCCAAGCGTCGCCTCTTTGAGGTACTTTCCGAGAAAGTCGCGGACTTTACTTAACTGGTCTTCCTCCGTTATCTTTGCCGTCAAGCCTTGGATAATGAGGCGGCAGACATCCGTCACGCTGTCACATGCGCCGCACGCGCTGTAACCGCACAGGAATTTCACGTCGTTTGGAACGAGCGTGTTGTCCTGTTCGGTGATGAACTGGCAGAACCGGGCGAGCGAACTTTTCCCCAGTCCCCGTGCCCCACCGATGAACACGGCTTGGGGCTTGTTTCCGGCCGCCTGGAGGATAGAGCGTTGTAAGCGTTGTATTTCTTGAGTTCGCCCGGTGAATACCTCCGGGGGTGCCGGTTGGCCCGGGGTAAACGGGCTGTTCTCCCGAGGCTGTGCGTTTCGCTGATTTGCCATGGCAATCCCCCTTTAGAAAACCTACCCCGTCCCGGTGCGAGCGGCGGCGCGGCGGTGGAGTTCCGCTTCGATGAACGCATCGAGGTCTCCGTCGAGGACGTCCTGGACCTTGCCGGTCTCGACCTCGGTCCGGTGGTCCTTGACCATGGTGTAGGGCTGGAGGACGTAGGAGCGGATCTGGTTGCCCCAGGCGATCTCGCCCTTCCGGCCGTAGAGTTTCGCGAGTTCCTCGTCGCGCCTCTGTTCCTCGAGCCGTTTGAGCCGCGCCCGCAGCATCTCCATGGCCACGCGCCGGTTCTGGTGCTGGCTCCGCTCGTTCTGGCACTGGACGACGATGCCGGTGGGCTCGTGGGTGATGCGGACGGCCGAGTCGGTCTTGTTCACGTGCTGGCCGCCGG
>CAYTJE010000217.1:0-5924 GCA_964437855.1 uncultured Anaerolineales bacterium
CTTGTTCAGGGTCTAGCGCGGTGGGCCGTCTTGCCCACCGCGCGGTGCCCACGACGGGGCACCGCGCCCCGGCCTTTGTGGATGATGGCGAAGTTGACAAAGTCGCCCTAAGCCGCCCCCGCGCCGCGCGCCGTCTTTGACAAGCGGGAGACCGCCCCGTGACCAGCGACCGGCAGCCGTTTCCGTTCTCGGCCCGGGCCCGTCGGACGCGTCGTCAGCCGATCAGCGGCCTGATGGCCCAGGCCGTCCAGAACCCGGACGTCATCTCGCTGGCGGCCGGTCTGGTGGACTACGCCACGCTGCCCGCCTCCGAGGCCACCGCCCTGAGCCGGGAGATGTTCGGCGACGACAGGGCCGCCGCCCGCGCCGCCCTCCAGTACGGCACGACCGAGGGCCTGCTGCCCCTCCGGGAGGCGCTGCTCGCGCACCTGGCCGACCTGGACGGTCTCGACGCCGCCGACACCGGCGCCACGCCCGACGACCTCGTCGTCGCGACCGGCAGCCAGCAACTGCTGTTCATCCTCGGCGACGTCCTGGTCGACCCCGGCGATATCGTCGTCACCTCCTGGCCCAGTTACTTCGTGTACACCGGCACGCTCGAGGCCCTGGGGGCCCAGGTCCGGTGCGTGGACATGGACGCCGACGGCATGGTGCCCGAGGCGCTGCAGCGGCTGCTGGCGGACCTGGAGGCCGAGGGGGCGCTGGAGCGGGTCAAGATCGTGTACCTCGTCAGTTACCACCAGAACCCGACGGGGATCACGCTGGCCGGCGACCGGCGGGGACGCATCGTCGAGATCGTCCGCCGCTTCTCCCGCACCCACCGGATCCTGATTATCGAGGACGCCGCCTACCGCGAACTGACCTTCGAGGGCCGACCGCCGCCCTCCATGAAACGGTTCGACACCGACAACGCCCACGTGGCCGTCCTGGCCACCTTCAGCAAGACCTTCTCCCCGGGGCTGAAGGTGGGCTACGGCCTGCTGCCGACCGACCTGGTGGAGCCGGTCGTCCTCCAGAAGGGGAACCACGATTTCGGCTCGGCCAACGTCTGCCAGCACCTGCTGCTGCGGGCGATGGCCACCGGGGCGTACGCCCGGCACGTGGAGCGGCTGCGGGGGCGCTACGCCGAGAAACGCGACGCCATGCTCCAGGCCCTCCAGGACCACCTGGGCGACCTCGCGCCCCCGGTCCACTGGACCCGTCCGGCCGGCGGCCTGTACGTCTTCCTGACCCTGCCCGAGCGCCTCCAGACCCACGCCCGGAGCCCCCTGTTCGCCCGGGCCCTGGAAGAGGGCGTCCTGTACGTCCCCGGCGAGTACTGTTACGCCGCGGACCCCGCCCGCGAGACGCCGCAGAACACCCTCCGCCTGAGTTACGGCGTGTGCGAGACGGACGCGATCCGGGAGGGGGTGGCGGCCCTGGCCCGGGCGGTCCGCCACGTGGCCGGGGCCTGAGTCACACGTTTTCCGCGCGCGTTTTCCGCGCGGTGGCCCTCCTGGGCCACCGCGCACAGGCCGTAGCCACGCCCAAGCCATAGCCAGGATATGGCACGGCGCATCGGGCGCGGCGGGTACGGAGACCCGCCGCGCGGGAAGCAGCGTACCGCCGCGCGGTGCGTTGCTCCCGTCCGCTCAGATGTGCTCCACCTCGATACCCGCCAGCGAGCAGTACGCCTTGAACTCGTCCTCCAGGTCGCCGTGGATGAGCAACTGGTGGAAGCCCTTGACGTCGCGTGAGTCGGCGACGCCGTCCACGGTGCACTCCAGGCTGGTCCGGCACCCGCCGGAGGGCGGCGTCTCGATGTTCCGGAGCACCCGGCCGGTGCCGAGGATGATCTTCGTCGGCCCCACGAACTTCATGAGCGTGATCCGCTGGCCCACCGGCCACAGGACCTGCATCGCCACGCCCAGGTCCGATTCGGAGTGGCTCCGCAGGATGAACGGCTCGGGGTCCTGGTCGCACCCCTTCAGCCGCGCGCCGCAGGTGCAGTGGGCGGCCATGAGCGTGTTGCGGACCGTGTTCGGCGCCGGGTCCTGCATGAACCCCGGCCGGTTGAACAGGAGGTGGGTGAGGCGTTCGGAGATGGCGGCGTTGGTGTCCGCCTCGCACGCCCCCACGATGCCCTCGTCCCGCAGGTGCGAGAAGGCCAGGCACGGCGGCTTGATCTTCTTCTGCCCCACCGGCGGCAGGCAGTTGATCGAGATGCCCTGGCAGTCCTCCTTGGCCATGAGCCTGCGGCAGGCCAGGTAGTTCTTGACGGCGTCGAGGAGGTCCTGCTCGGTCGGCTCCACGATTTTTCGGGCGTGGCTTTTGTACCACTCGGCCATCTGGCGGCCCTGGTCGGTCATCTCCACCTCGTTCAGCACGTCGTAGAGGTGCTGGTGGGGCACGTAGTGGAGCGTCGTGCCGATGACCTCCAGTTTCTTATCGTGCACCTTGTTGCCGCGACCCACGATGCACAGCCGCGTCCGGTCCATGTCGTAGACGGTCCGGAGCATCCGCAGGGCCGTTGCCAGCCAGTCCACGTCCTGGGTCGCGCCCACGAAGGCGTTCTCGGCCTTCCGGCTGGGCTGAAGGTGGCCGGTGAAGGACGTGCCCATCGGGCTGAAGACGACCGTCGGCACGGGGTCCTCGCCGCGCGTCTCCAGGAACTTGTTGATCCACTTCCAGCCGGCGTTCAGCGACATGCAGACCAGGAGCACGCCGTCGGGTTGTGCCTTCTCCACCTTCTGGAGGTAGGCCGCCAGGGTCTTCTCGTCGTGGATGGGCGGCTGCTGGACCTCCAGGGCCACGCCCAGCCGTTCGGCCGCCTTGACCATCGTCTCGGTGTAGAGCCGCTGGTGAGCCGGGATGTTGTACGCCGCGCCGGGCCAGCCCAGCCAGTAGGCCTTGACGTCGGGCCGGAGGAAGGCCGCCATCACCCGGCACGTGCCTTCGGGTTTCGGGGCCTGGCCGGCCAGGGCGGAGGCCGCCTCCAGCGCCCCCATCTTCAGGGCCAGGGCCGAGGCCCCCACCCCCTTCAGAAACCGTCGGCGACTGACGGCAAGCGGACAACGGGACGTCGGGGTCTGCGCAGCCATGAGATTGACCTCCTTGTATACTAAACCGGTTTCATAACTTGCTGCGGCGCGGCGGTCTTCGGCATACGCCTCCGGATGGACCAGGCCGCCGCGATTCCCTGCGTTCTCGCGGGCGTGGTGGCCTGGGAAGGCCGCCACGCGGGAACGTCGCCCGGCTCAATCGCTCGCGTTCGTGCGCGGCCCGTACGGGCCGCGCGTCGTTCACGGCCCGCGTCGCGCGCGGCTGAATCGTTCGCGCCGCGGCGCGCTGTCGCTTACTCACCCTCCGGCTCGCGCGCCAGGTCCGACGGGGCGAACTCCAGGGCCGCAAACCCGCTCGACCGGTGGGCCACCAGGTCCGCCCCCGGCGGCGGGGCGCCGTCGGCGGTGGCGGCCTGGCCCGCCTTCGGCCTCCACTCCAGGAGTAAACACTCCACCCCGTCGAGCGCGTTGACGATTTCCAGCCCTTTCTTGATACCCAGGACCGGCATCGCCGTCGCCAGGGCGTCCGAGATGGCCGGCGACGAAGCCACCACCGTGGCACTGGCGAGGCGGGTATCCACGGGCCGGCCCGTCCGCGGGTCGATGATGTGGCTGTACCGCTTGCCCTGAATCTCGTAGCCGCGATAGTAGTGCCCGCTCGTGTCGATGCCCCGGTCCTGGAGGCGCACGGCCGTGTAGTGCCGGCTGCGGTCGTCGGGATAGCGGGGGTCCTGGACGGCCACGCCCCATCGCGTGTCGCCGCCCTCGGGCGCCAGGGATTCGGGCCGGCGGCCGAAGGCGTACACGTCGCCGGCGGCGGCGACGAGGCCCGCGACGGCCCCGTGCTGTTCCATCCGGCCGGCCATCCGGCCCGCGATGTAGCCCTTGGCGATGCCCCCGACGTCCAGTTCCATCCCCTCGCGCATGCCGACCGTGTAGAGGGTCTTCCGGACGTCGTCGGGCGTCGCCGGGGCGCCCGGGAGCGAGGGCTGCATCTCGGTCGCCGGCCGCTGAACCACGCCGACCACGATCTGGACCTTGTCCATGCCGACGCGGTCCCGGGCGGCCGCCAGTTCCTCGTCGGTGGGCGGACGGTTCCGCTCCTCGGCCGTCTGCCACAGCGACAGGAGCGGGCCGACCGTCGGGTCGAACGCCCCTTCCGACGTCTCCCATGCCTCCTTGGCGGCCGTCAGGCAACTGACCGTCAGCGGGTCCACGGTCACGTCGAACATGCCGGCGTTGGCGTTGATCTTGTGGATGTCGGAGGCCTCGGTCCACCGGTCGAGGCGCAGGGTGCAGTCCTCCATCTCCCGCCACGCCGCCTCCAGGCACGTGCGGGCCGTCGGCTCGTCCGGCGCCACGACGCGGACCGTGATCTCGGTCGTCATCGCCGGACGGGTCTCGACGAGTTCCACCGGCTCGGGCGCGCACCCGGCCAGCGCGAGGGCAGCGCCGGCAGCCAGGGCGAATGTCATTCCAAGCGCGGCCCGTACGGGCCGCGCGCTCCCCGGCGCCGCCAACGCTGTGCCGAGCCGGCCGCGTGAGCGGCCGGGTATCTCCAACCGCGGCGCGACGCCAAGCCTGCCCATTGAACGTACCCCGCTGCTTGCGCAGCGGGCTCGAAGGATGCGCGGGTTGCGACGACGTTGCCAATTACAGTTGCCCATATCGATACTCCGCCTGGCACGACCCCTCTCGGCTGACCATGCACGGTCCCAGCGGGCGGGCCGGCGTGCACCCGGCGTCGAACTGCGGGCACGCGTGCGGCTCAAGCGCCCCCCGGATCACGTCGCCGCACCGGCACCCGGGCAGGTCGGCGGCCGACTCATCCGGCGGCCAGGGGAGGCCCAGGGCCCGGACGGCGTCCAGCGCCGCGAACGGCTCCCGCAGGGCCATCCCGCTGTCGGGGATCGGCCCCAGCCCGCGCCACGCCACCTCGGCCCGCTCGAAGACCCGGTCGATGCGCGAGAGGGCCTCCGGGTTCCCGTCCTCGCCGACGGCCTGCGGATACACGTTCTCGACGCGGGCGGTGCCCTCGGCCAACTGCCTCAGGATGGCCGACACGCCCGCCAGCACCTGCTCGGGCGTGAAGCCGGCGACCACGCACGGCCGGCCCCAGCGCCGGACGAGCGGCTCGTACGCCCGGCTGCCGATGACCACGCTCACGTGCCCGGGGCAGAGGAAGCCGTCGATCCGCACCTCGCCGCCGGCCAGCAAAGCGTCCATGGCCGGCAGAATCCACTTGTGCCCCGAGAGGACGCGGAAGTTCGCCAGGCCCTCGCGCCGGGCCTGCTCCACCGCCACCGCCGTACCGGGCGCGGTCGTCTCGAACCCCACCGCCGCAAACACCACCTGCTCGGCGGGCCGGCGGCGCGCCAGGTCCAGCGCCTCGAGCACCGAGTAGCAGACGGCCACGCGGCCGCCCTCGGCCTTGCGGCGGCCGAGGCTGGCGCCGGTGCCCGGCACGCGGACCATGTCGCCAAAGGTCGCCACCGTGACGCCGTCTGTGCCGGCCAGGTCCACCAGCAGGTCGACCGTGCCCTGGCTCGTCACGCACACGGGGCATCCGGGGCCGCTGATGAGGCGGACCCGCTCCGGCAGGAGGCTCCGCAGGCCGGACCGGCGGATGGCCACCGTGTGCGTCCCGCACACCTCCATCAGGGCGACGGGCCCCGAGCCGGGCACCGCCCGGGCGGCCTCGGCGATCTCGCGTTTCAGGCGGTCGATGGCGGTCATGGGCCCGTTTCCGCGCGGCGGGGCTCCCGGCCCGCCGCGCCTGCGCGTTATCGACGGCACGCGCGTCGCAAGCGACGCGGCTAACCCGTCGTGCGCGGCGGGGCTCCCGGCCCGCCGCGCCTGCGCGTTATCGACGGCACGCGCGTC
>CAYTJE010000218.1:0-5922 GCA_964437855.1 uncultured Anaerolineales bacterium
AGTACACCACCGGCAAGGAATGTTACCCGTGCATCATCACGACGGGCGACTTCCTGCGGAAGATTCACGAGCCGGGCTTCGACCCGGCCCGCTCCGCCTTCTTCATGCCGACGGCGTTCGGCCCCTGCCGCTTCGGCCAGTACAACAAGTTCCAGCGGATGGTCCTGGATGAACTGGGCCTGGAAGACGTGCCCCTGGTCCTCCTGGACCAGGACCGGGACTACCAGGGCGACCTGAAGGACCTGGGCGCCGATTTCCGCCGGCTCGCCTGGAGCGGCATCGTGTTCGTCGATGCGCTCCAGAAGATGGTCCGCGAACGGCGCCCCTACGAGGCGAACGCGGGCGAGTGCGACCAGTTGTACGAGCACTTCCTCCGCCGCTGCGAGACGATCGTGGAATCGCGCGGCGACCTGCCGGCCCTGGCGCGCGAGGCCCGGGCCGCCTTCGAGGACGTGGCCCTCGACCGCCGCCGGCCCAAGCCGCGCATCGGCATCGTCGGCGAAATCTTCGTCCGCTCCAACCAGTTCACCAACAACTTCATGGTCCGCAAGATCGAGGCCCTGGGCGGCCAGGCGGTCATGCCGGCCTTCGAGGAGTGGGTCAACTACATCGGCTGGAGCCGCAAGGCCGACGCCAAAATCGAGGGCAACTGGAAGCGGCTCCTCATTGAGAAGATCACCGACTTCGTCCAGGGCCGGGAGAAGCGGCGCGTCCTCCGCCACTTCCGGGGGGCCGTCCGACACTTCTTCAGCGAGCCCCCCTCCGAGGCCGTCATCGACCTGGCCCGACCCTACCTCGACCCGGCGGTCCGCGGCGAGCCGATCCTCTCCCTCGGACGCTGCGCCGAGTACGTCCACGACGGCTGCGACGGCCTCGTCAACCTCCACCCGTTCAACTGCATGCCCGGCACCATCGTCAACGCCCTCTTGACCAAGTTCCAGACCGACCACGACGTGCCCGTCCTGAAGGTGGCCTACGACGGCCTGGAACAGGCCACCGAGATGGTCCGCATCGAGGCCTTCATGCACCAGTGCCGCGAACGCCTGGAGGCTCGCCTGAAGCAGGCCGGCGAGGGCGCCGCCGGCACCGGCGCCGGCGGCGCCCTCGCGGCCGCACGGTCCGGCCACTAACGCGTTTTCGGGTCGGGGAGCAGCGCGGCGGCCTTCGGCATACGCCTCCGTATGGACTGACCCACCGCGCCTTGCATACTCAGGCCCTGCGCGCGGCGGGTGCAGAGACACCACCGCCCAATCACAGGCACCGCCCCCCCCCCTCGCCCCACGCCCTTGCAACGCCCGGGCGATTCTGGCACAAGGTTCGCCTTGTCCGGGCCGGCGGGGCCTGTATGGCAGCCCCCGAGCCGCGACCGTAAGGTCGCGGATACGTCGTGGCGCCGACTATTCCGGCGCACCAAGCACCTGGCGGTGGGGGAGATACCCCCGACCTTACGGTCGGGGCTCGGGCGCAGCAGCCGCCTCGCAAGCCGATTGTGGCAACATTCGAACGTCAGGAAGAGGAGACGTGGGTATGACGCATTCGAACAGGCGTGAACCGGCCCGGCGCCGGCCGGGCCTGGCCGTCGCATTGGCGGCCGGGGTCGCCGGCCGGATCGCGGCCGGCCGAGACGCCCTCCGCCGACTCGCCCACGGCCTGGCGGGTCTGGGCCGGCCCGACCCGGACCGCCTGCCGCTCGAGGGCCAAGCGGCCGGCTACCTGGGCCGCGGCTGGGTCATCGCAAACCACAAACTGGTCTCGTTTAACGCGGCGTTCATCTCGAGCGTGCTGAGCCTGCCGGTGGCCGCACTCGCCGAACACGCCGCCGAGGGCGTAGGGGCGCCGCGCCGTCCGTACGGGCGGGTATCCCCATCCGCAGCGCGAGCCTCGCGCCGCCACTCGGCAGCACCCGCGAACTCACGTTCGCGGCTCGAAGGGTGCGCCGGGTGCGACACCTTCGTGGCTCCAGCGCCGATGCCCCGCTTGACCGCCGCGCGCCGCCGCGCCTACAATCATTGTGACACCAGGTGCACTGCGCCGTCCGGGACCGCTTCGGGTATGTGCAACCCAACCGAGTGCCGATACCTTTCCCAGGCCACACAATTGCTGGCCACCGTCGATGAGGCCGGCGCCATTTGCTCGACCGGTTCGCGTCAGTCCCGCGCCCTGGGCTACGCCGCGGCCGACCTCGAAGGCACGCCGCTTTCGGACCTGGTGGCCGCCGACGACCGGGCCCACCTGGCCCGCCTGCTCGACCGCACCCGCCACGCCCCCGCCACCTGGGACCGCGTCACGTTCCGGCGGGCCGACGGCCGGGCCGAACCGCTCCTGTGCTGTTTCCAGCGGGTCCGCGACGGCGACAGGCCGCCCAAGACCGTCCTGGTGGTGGGGCTGGCGCTGGAGTCGCTCGGTCGGCAGGTGCGGGCCGAGGCCGCCGCCGCCCTCGGGCACCTGGCCTTTGCCTGCCACAGCCCCGCCCACCGGCTGATGGAGGCCCTGGAGGTGGTCCTGGCGGAGTGCCCCGCCTCCCGGGCCGCCCAACGCTGCCGGGAGGACCTCGACCACCTCCTGGAGGCCCTGAGCCAGGCCTCCGCCTGGCCGAAGGCCGACGGCCGGCCCGTCGACGCCGTCGCCGTCGTCGAGTCCGTTCTGGAGATGCTGGACGGCGATGCGGGCTTTGCGCGTCTGGGCCGGGACCTCCGGCCCGAGACCCCCGCCGCCTGGACCCGCGTCCACCCGGCCGCCCTTGCGTACGTGACGCTGCACCTGGCGGCCAACGCCCGCGACGCCACCGCCGAGACCGCCTCGCCCCGCCTCCGCATCACCGTGGCCGCCGACGCGGGACGGGTGATCCTGGAGTTCCAGGACAACGGGCCGGGCCTGGCGCCGGGGGACCGCGACCGCGCCTTCGCGCCGTGTGCGGCCGGACCGTCCGAGAACGGCTGCGCCGGCGTGGGCCTGGCCTCCTGCCGACAACTCCTCGCCCACTTCGGCGGGAGCCTGCACCTGCACAGCCGACCCGACCGCGGCGCCACGGCCGTGGTCAGCCTGCCCGCGGCCGAGGCGCCGGTCTGAGGTACCGAACCGCCGGCGCGGCGCGCGGCGGGTCCGTGTTCGCCGCCCCGCTTGTCCCAGTACGGACCCGTATGGGCGGGGCGCGTGCCGTGGCGACGGCGCACCATCAGTGCCGGCACCGCCTGCCCGTGCCGGCACCGCCTGCCGGTACATCGTCACGCGCAGCGCAATCGCCGCGGCGAACCTGTGCGCCCTCCGGGCGGGCGACCGCCGCTTGATACGCCGCCGGCCCGACGCCGGCTCGCAGGCTCTCGCTTGCTTCCGCTCCCCACCTCGCCAATAATGGGGGAAACGCCGCCCGAGCCCCCAAGCGTCCGGAAGAACCACCATGCGAATCACCGCGCTGCTGTCGGCGGCCCTGGCCCTTGCCGCCGGTTCAGCCCTCTTCGCCGCCGAACCCGGGGCCGAGCCGTGGCTCCAGGCCGCCGTCCACCTCGACCGCGCGGCCCTGGCGCGCGGGCAGGCGTTCCGCGCGGCCGTGGTCCTCGACCTGGACGCCGGCTACCACGTCAACGCGACCCCGCCGTCGCTCGAGTTCCAGGTCCCGACGACGGTCCGCCCCGCCCCGCACGAGGGGATTACGTGGGGCGAGGTCCGATACCCCCAAGGCGAGCCCCTCGCCGCCGACTGGGCCGGCGACCAGGCCGTCCGCGCCTACGCCGGCCGGACGGTACTCGTCGTGCCCGGCACGGTGGCCGGGGACGCCCCGCTCGGGCCTCTCGCGCTCCGTTTCACGCTCACCTACCAGGGCTGCGACGCCTCGACCTGCTACCGGCCGGCCGAGCGGACGCTGGAGGTGGCAACCGAGATCGTGGCGGCCGACGCCACCCCTGCCCCCGCGAACCGCGAGATCTTCGAGGCCGCGCCCCGGCCGGCCCCCGCCGAGGGCGCAGCGGCAGCCCCCGCCGAGGGCGCAGCGGCAGCCCCCGCCATCCGCTTCGAGGGCGAGACGGACGTGGCCGCCTGGTTCGAGCGCGGCCCCGTCCTCTACGTCCTCCTCCTGGCGATCGGCGGGCTGGGGTTGAACCTCTTGCCATGCGTTTATCCCCTCATCCCGGTGACGATGAGCCTGTTCGCCCAGCAGGGCAAGGGCCGGCCGCTGAAGGTCCTCCCCCTGGCCGCCACCTACGCCCTCGGCATCGCCCTGACGTTCACCGTGGTGGGGGTGCTGGCGGCCCTGGCGGGCCAGCGCATGGGGCTGGTGCTGGAGTCGCCGTGGGGCGTGCTGGCCATTGTGGTGATTCTGTCAGCGATGATGGCCAGCATCTTCGGGGCGTTCGAGATCCGTCTGCCCGCCGGAGCGATGGGCCGGGTGGGCGCCCGCCGCGGCCTGGTAGGCGCGGCCGTCATGGGCATGGTCATGGGCGCCGTGGCCGCACCGTGTGTCGGGCCGTTCCTGGTGGCCCTGATTGCCTTTGTGGCGTCGAAGCAGTCGGTTGTGTTCGGGGCCGCCTCGTTCTTCGTGGTCGGCCTGGGCCTGGGCCTGCCGTATCTGCTTCTGGGCACCTTTACGGGCCTCGTGAGCCGGGTACCGCACGGCGGGGGATGGATGGTGTGGGCGAAGCGGCTGATGGGCATGGCCCTCGGAGGCGTCATCCTTTACTTCCTCCGGCCGTTTCTGGCCCCGGCCATGTTCTGGCCCATGGTCCTCGCGCTCTTTGTCTTTGCGGCGGTGTACCTGGGAGTCCTGGAGGGCCGGTCGCGCCGGCCGTTCTCGCCGACGTTCCGGGCGGTGCGGCTGGTCACGGCCGTCGTGCTGCTGGCCGCGGGGGTCTACGTCTATACCACGTACGCTCCCGAAGCCCCTGCCGCGACCGAGACCTCACACCCGCCTGCCCCGGCCGAAGCCGACGAGACGGGGGCCCAAGGCCCCCACGTGGACTGGACCGCCTGGCACCCCGGGGCGCTGGCCGAGGCGAAGCGGGCCGGGCGCGGCGTCCTCCTCTACTTCACCGCCGACTGGTGCACCGAGTGCTTTGCCTGGAAGGTCGGCCTCTTCGCCCACCCGGAGGTGGTCCGGGCAAGCCGGGCCCTGGACTGTATCGACGTGGACCTTACGGAGAGACCGTCGGCCGCCAGTCCGAAGGGGACGTTCGCCGACACCTACCGCGGCCGACACCCGCCCGCCGTCCTCGTCTTCGACGCCGGGGGCCGGTTCCTCAAAGGATGGAAGACCCCGCCGGACGCCGAGACGTTCGTCGCGGCGCTTGAAACGGCAGCGAACGCCCATCGCTAGCCGCGAGCGCCAGCGAGCGGTCACGTGTGGGCGCGGTGGGTCTCCGCACCCACCGCGCCTGGCGTGGCCAAGGCTATGCGCGGCCCGTACGGGCCGCGCGGCAAGGATTACTCGCCGGCGCCGAGCCGGCCGATTCGCTCGAAGTACGCCCGCACCGCCGGCCGCAGACGCGGGCTGACGCGGGCCTCGGCCGCGTGAATCAGCCGGCCCCGCTCGCCGGCGCCGACGCCGGCGGGGACCACGACCGGCCGGGCGTCGCCGTCGCCGGTCGGCTCCAGAACGGTGTCGTCGGCCTGATCGGGCACCGTCCGCACGCGGGTCGGCGGGGGCGTGACGTCCGGCCCGGCCCGGGGCCGTCCCCGGCCGGGCGACCAGGCCGTCGTGTACCGGCGCTCGTCGGCGGGGGAAACGCCCATCTCGCCGAGGAACTTTTGCGGCGGCTCGGCCCCGTCCGGCGGGCGGTCCTCACCCTCTATTAGAGGCTTATGGCGCCGCATCGCGTCAAGGACGTTTTCGGGCGCGGCCTCGCTTGGGTTCCCCCGCGGCAAGGGCGGGCCGGACGGCGCGCGAACGTCGGGGCCGCGCGCGCCGGCGCCGCCGGGTTCACCGCCCCGCTT
>CAYTJE010000219.1:0-5876 GCA_964437855.1 uncultured Anaerolineales bacterium
CCCTGGGGGAGATTCCATCTCCCCCAGACCCCCTCGGCCCAAGCCCAACGCAAGCGGGGCAAAAGGGGCGCCCCTGGCCGCCCCGGAGCCGAGGCCGAGGTGCTCTTGTCGTCGTGCCTTCCCCCACCTTTGGGACGATACCAATTCACTGGACACCCGGTCTGAGGGGAGGCGGCCGGGTCCGGCGGCGAGGGCCCCGGCCAACGCCGACGCCGGTCGGTCCGGCCGGTCCGAGGCTGCCCGAGACCGGCGGGGCGGTCACCCCGTCCGGCCCGCGCCGGGCCAAGCGGTCTGCCACAGTCTATCAGGCCTCTCCAGATTACCTATCCGGGCGTTCGAGGCGACCTCCGACCGCCGCTTTTTCTGGTTTCAGAGGCGGTAGTCGTTTGACAGACTTCCATTTGTGGGTTAAAGTTACATGATCGCTCTCCCTTTCTTCAAGCCGAAGGGAGAGGGTGGGTAATGCGCGGCCGGGGCTGTCCAGAGGGACGGTGCCCGAAGGCCTCGCATGTGCCGGGACATCCCGGGAGGGGTAACGGCGGGACCGCCTGCGGCGGGGGACTTTACCCAACCCCCGGTTCCGTCATGCAGACGCGCGCCGCATGGACCCTGTGCGCGCGAGAGGTTGGACTGCCGCAACCGTCCATGATGCGAGAGAGCGGCCAACTCGCCGCAGGCCGCGAGGTTTGGCAAACAAGACGGGCGGATCAGCAGAAACCCTTAGCCAGGTAGGCTGATCCGCCCGGGGCGGTGCGCCGGGGACGATGTGCGCCCCAGGCGCCCACGTGCTGTTCCATTATACTCGGCGCATCGCCCCGAAGTCAAGACAGGCGGCCGCCCCTGGGGGCGGCGGCAAAGGGGCGATGGTGATGCCGGAACCGGTGACAATTATCGGCGTCGGGGCGGGGCTGCTCGCCCTGACGACCCACCTGGCCCGCCGCTTCTTCAGCCTGGCCAAAGAGGTCTTCGACATCGTCGCCGGGTCGGTGCTGCTGGTGCCCGCCCTGCCGATCCTGGCCGTCTGCGCCCTCATCATCAAGTTATCGAGCCGAGGCCCGGTCCTCTTCACCCAAATCCGGGCGGGCCAGGACGGCAAACCCTTCCGGATGTACAAACTGCGGACGATGTACGCCGACGCCGAGTCCGCCAGCGGCGCCATCTGGGCCGCCAAGGGCGACACCCGTATCGTCCCCACCTGCCGCTGGATGCGACGCTGTCACGTGGACGAACTCCCGCAACTGCTGAACGTGGTGCGCGGCGACATGTCGCTGGTCGGCCCCCGACCGGAGCGGCCGGAAATCCTCGAAGAACTCGAGAAGGTCTATCCCGAGGTCCGCCGGCGCGTCTCGGTCCGGCCCGGCATCACGGGCCTCGCGCAGATCCGCAACGGCTACGACACGTCCGTCGAGGCGTTTCGCGACAAACTCCGGGCCGACCTGGAATACATCGAACGCCGGAACTGGAGCACCGAACTCCGCATCCTGGCCGCCACCGTCGGCAAACTGAACGACAAGACCGCGCATTGACTGAGAGAGGCCGCGTTGAGGGGTAAGACGCTGAGGTGTGAGAAGGAGTTGCATTGAGGGAGAAGACCAACACGAAGCCGTGCGAGAGCCCCGATAAGACGGCGGGAACCGTCTTGGGCGGCCTCCGGGCCGCCGTGGCGGTCCGCCTCTGCGCCGCGGGCCTCGCCGCCGTCGCCGTGGGGCTCTGCGCCCTGCCCGCCCCGGCCCTCACGGTGGACGGCACCAACGCGGCGGACGCCCTGGATGCCCTGGCCAACCTCCAGGAAAGCAGCCTTATCATCGACTACGACGGCTCCAGCCCGTACGACGAGGTCAAGGGCTGGATCGCCAGCGCCTACAACGGCGGCAACTGGACCGGGTCGGGCATCATCGCGGCCTGCAACGCCGACGACTACGCCCTCGGCCTGGCCGACACGGCCAACCCCGCCTTCCGCGCCCCCGCCGACCTGGAGGGCGAGCCGTTCGACGATACCAGCGTCCTGGTCAAGTACACCTTCTACGCCGACGCCAACCTCGACGGCCAGGTCGGCACCAAGGACGTGACCGCCCTGATCAACGGCTGGAACGGCGCCTACACCGGCGACCCCCGGTGGACCGTGGGCGACTTCAACTACGACGGCCAGATCGGCACCAAGGACGTGACCAAACTGATCAACAGTTGGAACGCGCACTCCGGCGACGAGGCGCCGGAGTACGGCGCCCATACGCCCGAGCCGGTCACGCTGACCGGCCTGGTGCTGGGCCTCGGATCGCTGGCCACGTACCTCAGCCGACGGCGCAACAATAGCGGGAGGAGAACGTAGGTGCGCGCCACTTGCCTGACAACCGGGCTTGCCGTGGCCGTCCTGGCCGGGCTGCTCGCCGCCCCGGCGGCGGGGGCCCTGGTCCACCGCTACACCTTCGAGAACGGGGCCGACGACGACGTGGGCGGCCTGGACGGCACCGCCAGCGGCGTGACGTACGCGTCGGTGGGCTCGCCCCCCGGCGGGCAGTCCGCCCTCTTCACCGCCGGCCAGGACGACGCCATCGACTTCGCCGCCTCGGCCTTCAACGCCACCGGCTTTACCGTGGCCATGTGGATCAGGACCGATACGTCCACCGGCACCATCGAGTCGCTCGTCTCGAACAAGACGGGCGGCAACGCCGACGGCTTCGCCCTGAACGTCAACACCTTTGACACGAGCGACGGCAAACTGTGGACGGAAACCGCGAACGCGGCCGGCACCGGCGACCCCGCCTACAGCGACGCCGGCTACGTCCGGTACGACGGCACCTGGCAGCACGTGGCCTACGCGGTGGACCGGGCGTCGGGCCTGGCCCAACTGTACTACGACGGCGCGGACGTGACCGGTACCGACGACGACATCCTGACGGACTTCAACGTGGCCGGCCCGTGGCGGATGGGGCTGTTCATGGACGACCTCTACGGCTTCGACGGGTACATCGACGACGTCCAGATTTACGACGAGGTGCTCTCGGCCGGGGACGTGGCGTTCCTGGCCTCGAACCCCGGCGCCGCGATTCCCGAACCGGTGACCCTGGCCGGCACGATGCTGGCGGCGGGGAGCCTGCTCGGATACGTCCGGCGGCGGCGGACTCGGGGCCGTTGCAAAGGGAAACCAAGCGGCCGGCCGACGTGCGGCCGGCTCGTCTCCGGGCTCGCCAAGGCGTCCGGGCACGGAGAAGAGGGGTAGACAGGCGCCTCAAACGAAAGCGAGTTTGCTGTGAACGCGAAAACGTCAACCCGCACGCCGTGGAGGTGGCGCGGCCCGGTTCTGGTCATGCTGGCAGCCGTCGGCCTGACCCTGCTTCCGGCCGCCACCGCCCAGGCCACCTCCCTCGGCACGGTGCGCCTGGCCTACGACAGCGTTTCGCCGAGGCAGGCCTCCAACGTCACCCTCGACGGCAGCACCACGAACGGTCTGCTGACGGGCCGGTACAACCTGCAACTGGACCCGACGTACGCCCCCACGGGCGAAGGGGTGGACGTGTACGCCGAAGCCGACGCCAACGGCCGGATCGGCACCTTCTGCGCCGACGTCCGGCAGTGGGCGCCCACGTCCTACAAGGTGTACGACGTGTACCTTCCCGAGGACGCGCCCATCGGCGGGGCCAACTCCCCCATGGACGAGGCGAAGGCCTGGGACCTCCGCCGCCTGTTCAACCAGCGCACCGGCGAGACCGGCACCAACGACGGTGCCGCCGCCTTCCAGGCCGCCGTCTGGGAAATCATCTACGAGGAGTCCGGCACCTACGACGTGACCTCAGGCGACCTCTCCATGACCATCTACTCGGGCTGGGGCAGCGGCTGGCTGGCCACGGCCAACGACTGGCTCGACGCCCTCGGCACGGACCAGCCCGACGTGGGCCTCCGCGTCCTGGCCAACGCCGACAAGCAGGACTTCGCCATGTGGGTCCCGGACCTGCCGGGCGGGGTGATCCCCGAGCCCCTGACGGCCGTCGCCCTGCTCCTCGGCGGCGCCGCCCTCACCGCCTACAGCCGCCGACGCCGCGGCGGCTGAGGAGACACGGACCGTGACGACGAACCTGATAAAGCGGGTCGGCGCCGTCCTGGCCGTCGCCATCACCTTGACGGTGGCAGCCGGCCCGGCCACCGCCACCACCTACATGCTCACCGACCACCACGGCGGCACGTGGGCCGACGCCGACAAGACGGTCGCCAACACCGAGGACGACCTCATGTGCTGGGCCGCCGCCGCCTCCAACGTCCTGGAATGGACCGGATGGGGCAAGACGGCCGGCATGACCAACACCGACCAGATGTTCACTTACTTCCAGGACCACTGGACCGACCAGGGCGGCAACATGGTCTACGGCTGGGACTGGTGGTTCGACGGCACGAACGATTCGCAGGGATGGAGCGGCTGGTCGCAGGTGGACGTGGCCGGCGGCGGCTTCTACCCCTCCCTGACCTTCGCCGACTACCACCATTACCAGGGGTCCGACGGCCTGGCCATGGCGACCATCGACGCCTACCTCCAGGCCGGCTACGGGACGGCCCTGGCCATTACCGGGCCCACCGGCCATGCCGTCACCTGCTGGGGCTTCGACTACGACCCCGAGGACCCGGACTACTACACCGGCATCTGGCTGACCGACTCCGACGACTACACGGACGCACTCCAGCACTACGACGTGACCCTGTCGGGCGGGGCGTGGTCCCTGTCCGGCTACCTGAGCGGGTACGCCATCAGCGAGGTCCACGGCCTGGAGCAGATCATCCCCGAACCCGTCACCCTGGCCGGCCTGTTCCTCGGCCTCGGCGCCCTCGGCGGCTACGTCCGCCGCCGGCGATGAGAGAAAACCCCCTCTCCCTGGATGGGAGAGGGTTGGCTCGTGCTTCGCAGCGAAGCGATGCTTCGCAGAGTAACAGGTGAGGGTGAAAGACCTCGCCCCGCCCAACGCCCGGCCACGCAGTGGCCGGGAAAGGACGTGCCAATGCGAACCGCGACCGAACGCCGCATCGGGCGAGAAAGGGGAACGCCCATGAAACACCCGCCGTAGGCCCGCCTCGGCGGGCCGGCGCGGCCAACCGCCGCGCCGCCCAGGCGGCTCGGCCCATCTGCCGGCCGAGGCGCCCGGTCGGCCCTGATTCGCGGGACCCGGCCGAATCGTTTGAGCAAACGGCAGCAGAGGGGGGCTTGTGAAAGGAGACGTGCGATGAAAAGATTCAGATTCCTTCCGGGGCTGGTGGTCCTGCTCATGATGAGCGGGCCGGCCCTGGGCCTGACGATCGACGACTTCACGGAGGGCGGCTTTAACCTCACGGTCAGCCAGAGCAGCACCACGGACTCCGACTCGGAGACCGGTCTCGACTCGAGCAAAGTGCTCGGTGGGCAGCGCGACACCACGCTCACGTTCGACTCCAAAACCAACGGGGGTACCGACGTGACCGCGGATATGTTCTCCTCGGGCGGGTACGTCATCCTGGACCAGGATACCGGCTTCGTGTCCCACTTCCAGTTGGACTACGGTCTGGGCGGCGACCTGGACACCGATCTCACCGACAGTGGAACGGTCAGCGGCCTGAGCGTTATCTTCGGCGTCGGCACGGATGCCACCGCCGACTTGACCGTGACCGCCGAGACCTACAACAGTGGAACAAACAGTTACGATGCCAGTTCGCTCCAGAAGATCCAGGATATGGACGGCGGCGGGTACATGACGTTCCCCTACGCCGACTTCACCGGCTCCGCCGATTTCGCCCACGTGGACCGGTTATCCATGCTGTTGCAGGGTGAAATGTCAGGCGACTATCAACTGGACGTGTCCTCGACCGGCATCATCCCCGAACCCGTCACCCTGGCCGGCCTGGTGCTCGGCATCGGC
>CAYTJE010000220.1:0-5791 GCA_964437855.1 uncultured Anaerolineales bacterium
GCCTCAATCACTTACGAAACCTCGAACCGGAGCAAGGCATTATCAGTTTCTGAGCGGGGGCAGGGGTGGAGCCGGCGGCCTGTCCCGCCGGCTATCGGCGAATCGTCCTTGATCAACTGCTGCCCTCCCCCTTGGCTCTTGGGCCGGTGCCTCAGGGGGCGTTGGAGGGCGATAGCGTTCGCCGGAGGAAGGTCTTTGCATCGGCCAGGTGCCAGGTTCGGCCGCCGTTTTCAGAGACGGCCAGACCTCGCGGATACGTGCCGCCTTTGGTGTCGTTAAAGGTGAAACTCAGATACATGGCCCCGGCCCGGTCGATAAACAGCCGGTGGTAGAAGATCCCGTAGCCGCGGTGGCCTTCCGGCGGCCGCACCAGGGCCCGCGACGCGGGCCATGCCTCCACCATGGCCGGCTTCTGCTGGAAGCAGAGGGCCGGCAGGCCGTCCTGCCACTCCCGAAACGCCAGGTGCAGCCGGTTCTTCGGGCCGCAGACCAGTGCCGCGTAGGTCTGCCGACGGCCGACCGGCTCCGGTGCCGTCCAGCCGGCGTCCACGCGGCCGGGCTGCCGGGAGCGGACGTAGAGGAACCTCTGCCCGTGTGCCCCGGCCACGACGTGGAGGTATCCCCGGCTGTCGGCCGCGATGACGGGCGTGGAGTGGACGTCGGGCGTCTCGGGCGGGGCCGTGGCGAGCCGCTCGCGTGCCAGGATGCGGCCGTCCCGGCGGTCGAGCGTGGCGGCGAACGTGGGGTTGCCGGTTTCCCCTTCGGGTGGGATCTCCGCCCACACGAGGTGCGTCCGCCCGCCCACGGTGACCGCAAAAGAGTACCCGCCCGAGTGGTTCGAGATGCCGAAGCAGTTCTCCGTTACCCGCACCGGCGAGGGCCAGCGAAGCCTGCCGTTGTCCTTCTCGGGTATGGCCACGGAGAGAACGTGGTAGTCGGTCCACCTGGCCGGGTGCTTCTTGCGGCGTGCGAGCAGCCCCACGGCGGGCGGCCCCGGGAGATCGTTGTGGCCGACTTGCACCTCCAGGAAAGCCTGGGCCGGATGGCCGGGCAGACGGCAGGCGCGGAACGTCTCGCCGAGGTCGGCGGAGTAGACGAGGACGGGTCTCGTGCGGCCGCCTGCCTCTCGGATGAACACCACGGCGTAGAGGGCGTCGGCGGCGTCGATCGTCATCGAGCCCAGGGCGTGGACGTGCGGTCGGCCCGGCCTCGCCACGAACGAGGCGAAGCGTGGGCAGGCCTCCTTCACCGCCTGTGCGAACGACCGGCGGACCCACTTCCCCCGGCGAAGCGTCACCAGGTAGCCGCTGGTTTCGGCATCGCACGAATTGAACAGATAGGGGCGGTTGCGGCCGTCGAACGCCAGGGCGCACGGCGCCTGGTAGCCCAGGCTGCCGACGAGTTGGTCGCCTCCATACGGATCCCTTTGGGACCGGCCTGAAGGGGGTATGACGAACGGCGCGCGGGGACCGGCGGTCTCCTCGGCGGCCGGCAGGAGGCCCGCCGTCCACAGGACCGCCGCTACGCCGACCGCAACCATCCACAACGCTGACTTCATGGGCTTTCTCCTGTTTGGAGGCCGGCGGGCCCCCTGGCAATCTCCTTGCGCTTCGTGGGGGGCGGTCAGGGACGGGGCAGGGCGGTCAGCATCTCCAGAATCTTTATGCGGACGGTGTCGGCGACGGCCCGGTCTTTCGGTTCGTCCCAGCGGTAGCCTTGGGTGGTGGCCCCGGCCAGCACGCGGTCGCAGGCGCCGGCCAGGAGGGCCCTGGCCCGCGCGAGCCCCGCGTGGTGCCCGCCCGTCTTCTCGGTGGCCGCGATGCGGTCGCGGAGCATCACGAGGTACTCGTAGTCCTGGACGCCCTCGGCGATGGCCTCCATGTATTTGGCGGTCGTGACCGACGTATCGTCGAGGTAGACGGGGCAGTACGGCCCGTTACCGTGGGCGAGGTACTCGTTCCAGCACGACTGCCGCCCGTTGTCGCCGAAGGCCCAGAACCCCGACCACGTCGCGCCTTCCTTGAAACAGCGCCAGTGCTGGAGGAGGTAGTACGCGTAGGGGTCGAAGCACCGGGCCGGCCCGGCGCAGGAATAGAACCCCAACCGGCGACCGTCTCGGCGGTGCGCGCGGAAGCGGTTGCGGTACGCGTCGCCGCGCTGGAGCCAGTGCGAACGGTTCGGCGTGAGCACGTCGACGGAGGCGGCCATCGCGTCGAAGCCGTCCCAGGCGGCGGGGCAGGGGTCCTCCCAGACGATGACGTCCGGCTCGGCCTTCTGGATGGTCCGAGCCCACGCGGTGATGACGTCGTACTGCTCCCTGCGGTTGGGCTCATCGACCAGGAGGAGTCCGAGTTGACTCGCCCTCAGCCCCACCTCCCGCATGTGCCCGGCCCAGAAGCGTATCCAGGCGGCCACCTTTTTCTCGAACAGCGGCGTGCCCGCTTCCGACCCCGCAAACGAGGACCTGACCGAGGCGTAGGACCCGACCGAGGCGTAGGACCCGACCGAGGCGAAGACCATGTAGCGTGCGGCGCCCGGCCACAGGCGGACCCAGGCGTCGAAGTCGGTCGTATCCGGCTCCTCGATCATGGCGCCGGTGGCGTCGAACTTGCCCGGCGGCATGGCGGACGAGGTTGCCCAGGGCGCGTTGACGTGCCGGTCCCGCAGGAGGCGGACCAGGGCGTCGCGGTTCGTCGCCGTCACGCCGTAACGACCCCTTCCGTTCGTGTACGACCAGCCGCCGAGGCGGAGCGTCTTCCTCTGCGGCATCCGGAGCGGGTAGATCCTGAGCCGGACGGGCACCCGATGCGCGTCGGCCTCGCGGGCCCGGATGATGACCGCGCCGTCGTACGTCCCGGGTTCCAGGTCTCGGGGAAGAAAGGTGAACCAGGCCTGCCGCGTCATCCCGGCGGGAACCGTGACCAGCCAGTCCTCGCCGTCTCGCCGAGCCTCCGGCAGTGCGGCTGCGACGCTCACAAAGTGCCGGGTCCCCACGTGCAGGACCTCGTGGACCGCCAGGTACGGCGGAGGTGCCCCGCCGGGGAGGCCGTCCACGCGGAGACGGACCACCAGGTCTTCGGAGGCGGCGCTGGTCAGGTTCAGCACGTCGGCCCGCCGCTCGTTCAGCATGGTGTGCACGTTAAGTGCGGGATTGAGGCCGGTCGCGGGTTCCTGCGACGGGGCCAGCGGGTCCCAGCGATGCCCCGTCCAGACGCGAAGGCGCGATTTCCCCTGGGCCCGCCACACGGCTGCCTGAAGCCGGAAGATGTCGCGCTCCAGGTCCGTCATGGGCAGGACGGCCCTGAAGCCGTCGGGGTCGATGGCCGGCATCTCCTCAATCCGCCTGTCGAGGGTTTCGGCCTGCCTCAACAGCGGGGCCTTCCGGGGGCCGGCGAGGTCGGCCGCGGCGAGGTCGGCTCGCACGGCGGCAAGGTCCCGCCGGAACTGGGCCCGGGCCAGCGAGGTGACCCAGCGCGACGCGATGTCGGCCCGCGGATCGGCCACGGGCCGGCCGGGCCGGGCGGACTCGAGCAGCGAGGGATCCCCTTTCAGGACCTCGACCTCGTCGCAGAAGAGGTACGGCCCGGAAGGCACGGCGGCAATCTGGACGTAACGGCCGCGCGCCGTCAGGTCGCCCGTCCAGAAGACGTGTGTGGCGTAGTCCTTCGGTGGCGGCTTCGCGCGGCGGGCCGAGAGGTGGACGAGGTCGCCCACCTCGAACCACCGCTCGCCGTCGGGGCTCACGTACACGAGCAAGGCTTGAGGCCACCGGACGCCCGCCACGCCGGCGGCCGTGCTCCACGAAACGCCCCGGATGGGGTGCTCGGCGCCCAGGTCGATGCCTACGAACTTGGGCGGGCCCAGGCGCCAGCCGACCGTGGTCTTCTGTGTCCAGAAGTACCCCCGCGTGTACACGCCGTCGGTCAGTTGGGTCTTGTCGGCCGGGTCGGTGCAGTGACGGTAGTTGGGTTGCGGCGTAAGTGTGTAAGGCCGGCCGCGCGCCAGGTTCTCGAACTCGTGAGCAGCGGCGGGGGAGGCGTTCCCGCCGGAACGGTCGGCTGCGAGCGCTGCGGCCCCGACGGCCATCAGCAGCGCCATGGTCGCGATCGGTCTCATACAATCGATTGCACCACAGGGCCGCGGCAAAGGCAAGGCCGATTCGAGGGACACGGAACCGTGGGCCAGGGTGCCGGCGGTTCGGAGACGGTCCCGGGATCGCTGTCGACGTGAAAACCGGTGGACGCCCTGAGAAGCGGGGCTTACACGCGCATGACCCGACCGGACTTCGCCGAGGCGTAGGCTTTCTCCGTCAGCGTCAGGATGTGCAGCGCGTGCTCGGCGTCGTTGATGGCCGGCGGCCGGCCGCTGAGAATGCCGTCCGCGAAGTACTCGCACTCGGCGCGATACGGATCGACGGCCTGAAAGGGGATTTTTAGGAAGCCTCTGCTCACGTCCTTGTCCTGTTCGGCGTCGTAGGCGGCTTCGCCGAGGCCAAGAAGCGCCTCGGCCTTGCCGCGCGTGCTCTGGCCGATCGTCCCCTCGGTCAGGACGGCCCCGCGCGACCCGTAAATCTCCAACCGCGTCCGGCTGGCCTCGTCGGGGATGCAGAAGAAACAATCGACGGTTCCGTGGGCGCCTGAGGCGAACTCGACGAGCGTCGTCGAGGCGTCCTCGGAGCGGTAATCCTGGACGAGGCGGCCGACCACGGCACCGATACGCCGGACGGGCCCCGCGAAGAACTCCAGCAGGTCGTAGAGGTGGGTGGCCATATCGATGAGGGCGCCGCCCCCGCCCCGTCGGGGGTCCTGCCGCCAGGCCCCCTTCATCTTGGGGTACCAGCACGACAACTGGGCCCGCATGGAGACGATCCGGCCGAGGCGGCCCGCCTCGATGAGTTCCTTGACCTTCACGTGGGCCCCGTGGAACCGCATCATGTAGCCTTCCTGGAGGAAGACGCCGTGGCGGCGGCAGGCGGCGACGGCGGGCCGGGCCTCCTTGAGATTCCTCGCCAGGGGCTTCTCGCAGAGGACGTGCTTGCCGGCGTCGGCCGCCATCCGGATCTGCCGGGCGTGGCAGAAGACGGGCGACGCGATGTAGACGGCCTCCACGTCGGGGTCGGCCAGCAGGTCGGCCTCCCGCCCGTAGGCCGCGGGGACGCCGAACGCCTCGGCAATCTCGTGCACGTTTGCCGGGTCCATGACCGCCACGACGCGCACGTTACGCGCCTTGAGCATGGCGGGGATCGTTTTGCGCCGGGCGATGCCCCCGGCCCCGATGACGCCGACATTCACCTTCTTCCCGGCCATGGGCGTGCCTCCCCTGCGGGTCAACCGTAGGCCCGGATCACCTTGACCAGGGCCGCGGCGATCTGCTCCATGTCGGCTTCGGAGAACGTGGGAAAGGCGAAGCACGTGAACGTGTGCGACTCGTGCCATCGGGCGTTGGGCACGTCCACCCGGCTGTAGTCCACGCTGGCGGGGTCGGCGTACTCGGTGGAGGTGAAGGGGAACCCCGACGCCCCGAACGCCTTCTTCTTGACGAAGGCCCTCTCGGTGTGGCACTGGGGCCAGAAGACCTTCCAGCAGGGTGCGCCCTCGGCGCCGGCGGCGGCCACGAACTGGCCGATGTCGCAGCGCATGGACTCGATGTCCAGCGAGAAGGCGCAGACGTACCAGCCGTTCCGCCGCTCGTCGGTGTCGATGGGCATGTGGAGGACCTGGGGCAGACGGCCGAGCGCGTCCATCAGGATGTGGGCGTTGCGCCGGCGGCGGGGCAGGTTCCAGGTGTCGAT
>CAYTJE010000221.1:0-5744 GCA_964437855.1 uncultured Anaerolineales bacterium
AAATTGCGGATTCAACTCTGAAACGCAACACGGCCCCCAAGCCCCTGGAGCCCCGGAGCCGAGGCAGAGGCCCTCAAACGCTCGAAACGTCGTTTGGCATGTTGCGTTTCAGAGTTGAGTCCGCAATCGATATTCTGATGTATATCGAAGCCCGTGCATACGGCGTCAAAAAGCGATCAAAAACGATCAATTCCGATCAAAAAACGAAAAAAGTCGAAAAAAGCCGAAAGTTTCGCCTTACCCATCTTAACATTTGCGCGACAAATCGCCCCTGGCGCTCGAAAAATGGCGATTCGGACACCAAAAGGCGCCAAAACCCGCGCACTCCCACCAAACCATTTTCTCAGAATATACGCGAACCGCGCCTCCTCGCGACCCGGCCGCGCTGCCGGGCCACGGCGAACGCACAACTCCCTTCTCACCCCACCGCCGGCGGCGCCAGAGCCAGGCGCCACGGCCAGGGGCGGTCCAACACGTCCGGGTCGTTCGAGGCCATCAGGACGGCCCCGCCGGCCCGGGCGTAATCGTCCAGGGCCGCCAGCAGCCGGTCGAGATGGGCCCCGTCGAAGCCGACGGACGGTTCGTCCAGGGCCAGGAGCCTCGGCCGGGCCGCCAGGGCCGAGGCGATGGCCAGCCGCCGCTTCTCCCCCTCGCTCAGCGACAGGGGATGCCGCCTGCGCAGCCCCGCCAGGCCGAGCCGCGCCAGGCCCCTCTCGGCGGCGCTCCGTTCCCCGGCGTGGGGCGCGCGCCACGACGCGTACTCGGCCTCCACCGTCCGATGCCGGAAGCCGTACTCCGGCGCCTGCCCGACGAAGGCGACGTCGCTGCGGCGAGGCCCGTCGTGCCACGCCTCGCCCCGCCGGTACCGGAGCCGCCCTCCGCCGGGACGAAGCAACCCCGCCAGCAGTTTCAGCAGGGTCGTCTTGCCCGAGCCGTTCGGCCCGCTGACCAGGGTGGCCCCACCGGCGACGACCGCCAGGTCCAGATCGGTGAACACGGGCCCGCCCCCGGGGTAGGCAAACGCCACCGCCTCGGCCTTGGCCACCGGTTCGCCCTCGCCGTCACCCGCGTGCCCCGGGACCGCCGTGTGGTCCATCCCGGCCCGGTACGGGTCCCGGCGTCGGAGCGGGCGCAGGCCGAACCGTCGGCAGAACGCCTCGTCGCCGGCCCGTTCCGGGTCGCCGTCGTAGGCGACCCGGCCGCGCTCCAGCACCACGAGCCGGGTGGCCCGGTCCGTCACGAGACGGGTGCGATGTTCCAGGATAATGACCGCCACGCCGTCGTCGGCGGCCAGGCGAGCCAGTGTGTCCAGGACCCGGCAGGCCGCGTCGGCGTCGAGCATCGAGGTGGGCTCGTCCAGGACGAGGACCGCCGGCCGCATCGCCAGCGCCGCCGCCACCGCCGACGCCTGCCGGCGACCCAGCGACAGCGCCTCCAGCGGCGAGTCGCCGAACGCCTCCAGACCGGTAGCGTCCAGCGCGGCCTCGACCCGTCGCGCGACCTCCGCCGGGGGCAGCCCGAGGTTCTCCGGACCGAAGGCCACCTCCTCCGCCACCGTATCGCCGAACCATCCCGCACGCGGGTCCTGGAAGACGCTGCCGAGCCGGCCGGCCGCCTCCCACGGCGCCAGCGACGCCAGCGCCGAGGCGAGCAGGTCCACGCGGCCGGTCACCCTGCCGGGGAAAACGCGCGGCACCAGGCCCGCCAGGCACCGCGCCAGGAGGGATTTGCCAGCCCCGCTCCGGCCCGCCACGAGCACCACCTCGCCCGGCCGGACCGAAAGGTCGAGCGGGCCGAGCGCGCAGACGTTGCCCACTCCCGGCCGGCATGTCAGACCCTCGATGCGGAGCACGTCGTCCACGGTCACACCAGGCACAGGACGGCAGCGGCCGCCACGCAGGAGGCGCCGGCCAGAAGGTCGCTCATCGAGGGGTGACGAGCCGGGAGACGCCACCGCCGGCCGGGACGGGAGAAGGCCCGCGTCTCGGCCACGGCCGCCAGCCGGTCCGCCCGGCCGAACAGCCGCGCACAGAACGCCACCCCGGCGCGCCACAGGCGGCGGAGGCGTCCGGTGTCTGTCCGGTCGGCCCCGGCCGCCGAGCGGATGCGCATGCCCTCCCGCGCCAGGCGGACCTCGGAGGCCAGCACGCCCAGCAAGGCGTGCACGGCGGCGAGCAGCAGCGCCACCCGGTTCGGCAGCGGCGCACGGGCCAGCGCGCGGCGCCACTGGAGCGCCGAGGTCGATAGGGCGAACGCTCGTCCCGCCACCAGTAAAATCACCAGTCGCACAAGGGGTCCAGCGTACGGCCGCAACGGCAACCCCCAGGCCCATAGGCCAAGCGCGACGCCGCTGATGCCGACTCCCACCCAGACAAGCCCCCCCGGCCGACGGTGCATCGGACGGGCGGCCACCATCCCCGCCCACACCGCCGACGCCGCGAGCAGAACGGCCAACTTCCAGCCGTCGTCCACGATGAGCCCCGCCGCTCCAAGGCAGGCGAGCAACACAACCTTGAGCCGCACGCCGGCCGAGCGGCGCGTCCGCGGCGTCTCCCTGATTGGTGCGGCGACCGTGCCCATCGACCATCTCTCCCCGTGGGGGTCAGCCGACCCGGCGTCGCCTCAGGCAGACGCCGGCCAGACCCGCTGCCACCAGGGCCACGGTGGCCGGTTCCGGGACGGCGGTGGCGAGGATCGTTTCAGTCAGGATGCCGTTGGCGGGGTCCCACCCGCCCATGTTCAGATTATTCCAGTCGGGGTTCGCCTGCCCCTGGGCGAACAGGAGGTACTCGGCGTCGGCCGGCAAGCGCGGCGCGACCTCCGCCAGCAGCCACGCCTCGAAATCGGCCGACGTGCCGGGGAAGTACCCGAGCGGGTCGTCCAGCGTCACGGCGTCCATGCCCGCCTGCGTCAAGTCGGTGACGGGGATCAGGAAACCGTCCCAGACGAAATCATCGAAGGTGATATCGATGTTGGGATGGCCCTCGCACGGCACGTCGAAGTACCAGTCGAACGTGGCCGACAGGGCCCACCCGCCGGCCGCGGAAGCCGCGTACGTCCCGCTGTTCGGCCCACCGTCCACCGGGCCGTGGGCACCGTCGGCGGCCGGGTCGCCCGGCTCGACCAGGTACTGGTACGAGGACTTCGTGCTGCTCCGGTGCCCGTCGAAGGCCAGGCCGGTCATGGTGAAGGCCCCACCGGCCGCGAGGTCCACCTCCAGCCCGAACGAGCCGGTCATCGAGTGGCTACTCTCGGCGTACCCGTCCGGGTAATCCGGCGGAGACACGCCTACCGGGTTCATGAAGTTGAAACTGAAACAGCCGTCCGGGTTCAGCGTAGCGGTGGAGACGTCGTCGGCGGTGCACGGCAGGAAGTCGCCGGCCTGGCCTGTAATCCCGGCCGGCTGGGGCGACATGCCCCCGTTGTCCGGGTGGGTCAGCAGGGTAAAGGCGATCGGTTCGGCCAGGGTCTGCGGGGCGACACTCATCATCACCGCGATGGCCAACCATCCCGTCAGAGTTCGCAGCGTCATGCTTCCCTCCCTTCCGGTTCGAATCGTGCGTTCGAGAGACTGTCTGACTCCGAGTGGCGAGGATCGTCCTTTGCCTCCGCAGCAAAGGGTCCGTCCTTATCGGCCTTCTTCCGGCGACCGCCGGAGTGCGGGCGGTCGTCGGCCGTGCCGGGCGGATGGTCGTGCGAGGCGCCGTGGGCGTGATCGTGCGAAGCCCCGTGCGCGTGCCCCGGACCGCCGTGGAAATGGCTGTCCAGGTGCTCGGCCACCCAGTCCGGCACGGTGGCCTCGGGCACGCTGTCGAAGTTGGCGATGTAGGGCTTGACGTCGAGGATGGGCGTGCCGTCGACGGCGTCCAGCCCGCGGACCGTCAAGCGGCCCCTCCCGGGCGAGACCTCCACCACCTCCACCACCGACAGGCCGATGGGATTCGGCCGGACGGGCATCCGGGTGGCGAAGACCTTCACGTGCTTGGGTTTATGATGGTCCTTCGGCATCTTCCACTGGCGAGCCCGGTGGATCCAGAACAGGATCGCCGCATGCGAGTATCCCTCCAGCCCGCCCAGCAGCCGGCCGTACCGGCCCACGAACCGGATGACCGAGACGTCGTCGGTCCAGCGGTCGTGGCGGTGTCGCACGTCCGCCGGGTCGGCGTAGTCCGACGTGACGTAGCCGATGGCCCGGACGGTGAACGTCTCCGGCTCGGTTCGGGTCGGGACCTCGGATTGGCTCATTCGATGACTCCGGCTTCCCTGAGTTCCCCCGCGATGCTGCCGGCCACCACGCCGGCCGCCACGCCCAGCCCGGCGTTGGCCGCCACAATGCTTCCCAGCACGAGCGGCCCGACGGCCTGGAGCATCGGCACGCGAAGGAGCATGAATACCCCCAAAGCCACCACCACCCGGGCCCCCGCCAGGACAGCCCCCGCCATAGCGAGCCGCAGCCGCTCCCCCCGCACCGGCCGCGTAGCCCTCCAGGTCAGGTCGCCCGCCACGCCCGCCGCCACGGGCGACATCACCGACAGGGGCACCATTCCCCCCAATCCGAGCACGAAGCCGACGGCCGCCTCCACCGTGCCCGCGAGCGTCAGAACGCCCGGGCGTCGCACCCGGGCCAGAACCACGAGCAGAATGATCGCCCGCGGCAGCGTGGCCGCCAGCGACCCCGCCATCGGAACCGGCACGGCCAGGCCGACGGCCCGTCCCAGTGCGCGGCCGACGACGGCGGCGGCGACGCCGCCCGCCGCTGCGGCCATCAAGGCCCGCGTCTCGAACCAGCCGTGACCTTTCATGGCCGCTCCGTGAACGCGCCCGGGGTCCGATGTCGGACGAACTGGACACTCCCGTCGGCGAACAAGACGTTGCGTCCGCCGCCCCAGCCACCCGGTTCCCGGTGGGGAAAGGCCGGGATATCCTTCCGCACGTAATCGCTCATCAACCACCGCGCGCCCGGCGAGTCGATACCCAATGCGTGCGGGTACTCGCTTAACCTCAGCGGCAACGGCTGGCGCGTATCCCGCCGACTCACACTGTAATATTTATAGGTAATGTAGTATCGATCGCGGTTCTGCGGCGTATCGATGACCGAGTCGCCCCCCGGCCCCCCGTAGTCGTGACTCCGGGCAAAGGGTTCCATCTGGGCCGCGCTCGGACAGTAGAACAACCGCATGTCGTTGACATAATGCGGCACGAGGGCCGGCACGAGCGCGGCCTGCGGATTGCCGCACTGATCCTCAACCGGAAAGCGGCTCTCGTGATGGTTGGCATAATGCCTCAGCGCCAGTCCGAGTTGTTTCAGGTTGTTGGCGCAGGCCGTGCGATTGGCAATCGCAACCGCGCCGGTCAAGGCAGGCATCAGCAGCGCAGCCAAAACACCGACCATAGCCATTGCGATCACCAATTCGGCCAGGGTGAACGCGCGTTGGCAACGACCAGACGGCAAAGACCTTTCCCTCCCCCGCTTACGGCCGAGCGCCCTTGGCACCGCCCGACACCCCAAAACGGCACCCGAAAGTCGTGTTACCTAAGAATGAAAAATAACACGCTAGCGTGGGTTTGTCAAGGTCGTTTTCGAAAAACAGGGCGGTAAACGGGAATTGAGAGGAGAAGCCAGCAAGCAGGAAGGCGGGGGGGGGCACTTCACCTACATCTGTGCCACGCATGGGTTGATTACATCGGCGTCACCCCCTCAACTCGTCGAGGGGCCGGCCGCCCGGACCGGCCGTCAGCCCCGG
>CAYTJE010000222.1:0-5716 GCA_964437855.1 uncultured Anaerolineales bacterium
GGCGTCGGAGGGCGGTGGCTCGGTGGGGGTATCCGTTTCCGCCGGCGGCGACGCGTCCGATCCGCCTCGCAGAAACCGGGCCTCCCCCGAATGGACCAGGAGCCGGGCCCGGCTGATGAACCCCGGCGCCTTGTTGGTCACGAAGCCCAGCGTCTGGGTGAACGGCAGTTTCCACGCCTGCGGCAGCGACAGGGCCGACACCTTCGCCCCGCAGTCGACCAGGAGCCGGTCGTCGAGCCTGACGGCAATGTGGGCCCGCTCGCCCAGCAGGTCCACCCGAAACTTGGCCGTGTAGGTCTGCCCGTTAACCAACGTGCCCGGGCGGACGCCCGTCCGGTTATGAGCCGGCCATTTCCCGTTCAGCAGCGTCAGGCCGTGGACCTTGCCGCCCCCGCCGCTGAAGACCATGCCGACCTCGGTGGACCCGACCGGCAGGACCACGCCCACGGGGGCCTTCCCGGCGGTCCGCACGAAGGCGACCTCCAGTTCGTAGGACCCCCGCACGGTCACGGGCACCATGATGCGGTTGGCGGGCGCCCGGTCGGCCACGAGGAGTCCGTGCGGCTCACGGCGCCACTCGCCCTTGACGGCGTCCTCGTCGGAGTCGACGAGTTGGAGCAGGTCGATCGGGGTGTCGTGAGGGAGCGCGGCCCCCACGACGTCGGCGTCGCGCTGATAGACAAACGCCCTGCCCTGGAGCATGTGGAGCCGGGCCCGCTCGAAGACCAGGGCGGCCTCGCAGGCGCCGAGGCCCAGGCAGTCGGTCCGCGGGCCTCCGAACTGCTTCGGCGCCGACAGGGCCGACGGGCTGCCACGCCACGACATCAGCCGCTGCCCCTCCAGGTCCGCCAGGACCAGGGCGGTGTCGCCGAAGGGCTGGACGGCCACCTCCAGGTCGTACGACCGGCCGTTCTCCAGGGTGCAGGGGGCGACGGGGGGCGTCTCGGCCAGCGGGCGCCCGTCGAGGCATCCGAACCGGCACGCGCCCCGGCCGAGGGCCAGCACGGCGGCCGCCTCGCCCACCGGCAGCCGCAGACACACGGTGCCCTCGCCGGCCCGGCGGACGAACCGCACCCGGAGCAGGTAACTGCCCCGCGGCGAGGCCGGCGTCAGGAAATGCGCCACCTCCGACGGTTCCGACAGCCTCAGCCCGTCGGGGCCCTGGGCCCACGTGCCGGTGACGGCGTCCTCGGCCACGTCGATCAGGCGAAACAGGTCGAGCCAGCGTGCCCCCTGGCCCGGGTCGGGCATGGGGGGACCCTTGACGACCACGGTGTCGGGGGCGCTGGCCGCCCGCAGCAGCCGGGCCTGCCCGCTCAGCATCTTCAGCCGGACCCCCTGGAACAGCGCCAGCGACCCCCACGTGCCGACGGCCGGACGGCGGGCCTCCGGCAACACCCACGCGGGGGCGGGGGCAAGGTCGGACACCGGCCCCGTCCAGGTCAGCAGGTCCTTCCCGTCGAGGGTCGCGCGGAGGCGGGCCTCCTGGCCGTCCACGTGGACCGTCGCCGACACCGTGTAGGCCCGGCCGTTCTCGAGGGTGCCCGGCCGGACGGCGGTTCCGTTCTTGTCGGGACCCTTGCCGCCCACGTCCTGGAGCCCGTGCATCTTGCCGCCGCCCACGCTCAGGGCGAGCGCGACGCTCGTGGCGCCGACCGGCAGGACCATCACCACGCGGCCGTTGCCGGCCGTCCGGACGAACCGGACCTCCAGTTCGTAATCGCCCTCCAGGTCGGCGGGAAACATCAGGCGGGCCCCGTGGACACGGGTGGCGCTGGCCAGGCCCGTCGGCCCGGCCTTCCACACGCCGGCCACGGGGTCCTCAACGGTGTCGACGAGCGGCACCAGGTCCACCCACCGACCGGCCTGGACCACCTGGCCGGCCTCGGTCGGGGGCGGCGCCTGGCCGGGCGCGGGCTCGGTCTCGCCCGGCGACGGCTCGGTCTCGGCCGGCGGCGGACCGGCCGGCGGTTCCACCCCCAGGGAAGCCAGCGTCCGCTCGACCCGCTCCAGGCTCACGCGGCCCTGGGTCCGGCGGACGTCCGAGACGGTGTGCAGCGCCAGGAACCGCGTCAGGTAGGCGTGGGCGCGGAGGCCCATGGCGGCCTTGGCCTCCTGGGGCGCCGTCTGGGCCAGGTCGCGATACCATTCGCCCAGTTCCAGGCACGCCAGTTCCGGCGCCTCCCGGACCGGCCTGGCCGCGGCGGGGACGTACTTCTTCAGGTCCGCATCCTCGACGCCGTCCAGCCACTCGGCCGCCTTGGCCGGGTCGTCCTTCTGGACCACGTAGACCCGGACCAACGTCTCGCGGGCCGCGACGTTGTCGGGGGCCCTTTCCAGGGCGGCCGTCAGGTCGCGGATGCGGCGGGCGGTCCGCAGGTTCCGGCCGAGGGTCTTGACCCGCTGCACGATCTCGTCCAGGCGTGGACTGGTGACCCGTGCGGCCACCGCGCGCGCCCGATTGAGGAGCCGGAGGGCCTCCATGAGGTCGCCGGCGGCCTCGGCGGCGTCGGCGGCCGCCAGGCCGGCCTCGATGAGCCGCTCGCCGGCCTGCTTCCCGGCCTCGCCCTCGGCGGCGTTGAACTGCTTGCGGCGGAGGCCCAGCACCCGCTCGCGGGCCTCGGCGCGCTTGGCCGGCACGTGCTCGGCCAGGAGGTCCAACGCCTCGACGGCCGTGGCGTACCCCGCCGGATCGCCCGACGCCAACCCGTACGCCTGCTCGCACAGGAGGGTCAGGAGGGCCGGCTTGTCGGTCTCGCGGCGGGCCACCTCGACCAGCCGGGCCGCCAAGGCCACATCGTCGGCGGCCGTGTCGGTCTCACGGACGCCGGCCACGTCGCGACCGAAGAGCGACTCGAACGCCTGCCGAGCCTCCGCCGCCTCACGGGAAGCGGCCGGACACCGGACGCCGGACGACAGCCCAATCACCGACACCCAAAGAACCACGAGGAACGGACGGGCCCTGTTCATAGCCCCCCTCACTTCCTCCGGCAGACATGATAGCCCATAGAGTCTACGTTGCGGACTCAACTCTGAAACGCAACACCACCCTCAAGCCCCTGGAGCCCCGTCGCGTCGGCGTCGGCCTCACTCCCGGCCCGAAGGGCGCCGGGCCGACGCCGAGGCGGCGGGGCGAAAGGGGCCCCCTGGCAGCCTCGGAGCCGAGGCAGAGGTCCTCAAACGCCACAAACCCTCGTCTGGCTTGTTGCGTTTCAGAGTTGAATCCGCAGTCCTCAGTATGGCACCGGCGGCAACCGTGTCAATACCAATCTCAAATGGCCGGGTCGGGTACGCGGCGGGCGTTCCACCCCTGACTTGAACGCATCGGTCGGCGGATTATTCTCGATTTTTGCCCTGTATCCGGCCGAGGGACTCGTTATGATGACCTCAGCCGCCATGCAATCGACGCGCGGGAAAACCTGGCGCCGCCGGCTCTTCGACGGGCTGCCCGGCCGGGCCGAGGCGGAGGCGGCGTCGCCCTCCACCTCGCCCGCGGCCGAGGCGCGCGACCGCGGCGGCCAGCGCGTCTGGGCCTTCCACTGTCCCAACCCCGACTGCGACACGGAACTGGTGATCTTCCCGGAGTACGCCGGCGCCGCCGTCCAGTGCCCGACGTGCGGGTTCGCCTTTCTGGCCCCGCGGGTCGTGCCGCTGCGGATCGTTCCCGAGGCGGAGGGCGACGCCGACGCGGGCACTCCCCGGCCGTTCGCCCCGGGCGCGGTCCTGGCCCGGCCCGGACCGGGGCCGGCGGAACCGCGACCGCCAGGGAACGCTCGCGGAGCGGGCAGTGACTTACCGGCCGCCACCGCCTCCGCCGCCGCGGGCCGGCCGCCCAAAGCCACCCCTGCCGACGTGGTCGCCCAGGTACCCGAAACCGCCCACCGGGGAACCCAGGCGGCCGAGGCCCTCAGCGCCCTGGCCCGGACCGTCGGCGGCGCCGCCCGCCCGCCGGCCCCTCCCGACGCGGAGCCGGCCTCGAAACCAGCGGCCGGGCCGGACGCCCCCGCCGGCCAACCGGAGACCGGCCACCCGGGCGCCGAGGCGGCCCGGCGGGCCCTGGCCCGGGCCGCCGACGGATCGCCCGCCCGGGCCGCCACGCCTCCCGGCCGGCGGACCCGCGCCGGCGGACTCGGGGCCCGGATGGCCTCGGCCGTCTTCCAGCCCGACCGCCGACGCGCCAAACGCCTGCCCGCCGAGGCGGACACCGACCCCCGAACCCTCGCCCACGGCGGGCCGGGACCGGAGACGCTCCCCCCAGAGGGCCAATCCCCGCCGGCCCGGCAGCGGACCGACCTGGTCGCGACGTGGGCGGTGGCGGCCGTCATCTCGGCGGGCCTGGCCCTGGCGGCCTACGTGACGGGCGTGCCGGACATCGGCCTCGGCTCGCTCCTGTTCCTCGCCCTGGCGGGGATGCGGACGTGGTGGATCGTGCGGTCGAAAGGCGGGTCGGAAGGATCGGGCGGCGCCGGCCCGCCGCCCCGGCCGTGAGAGGCCGCACACCGGACCTCCCGAGAAAGGAGCGAGGCGATGATCCGACGCAAAGCGAACGGCCTGACCCGGCGCCGGTTCCTCCGGCGGACGCTCGGGGCGGGCGCCGGCCTGCTCGTCCTCTCGCGGCCCCTGCCGGGCGCCGACCCGACCGACCCCCTGCCCACGCGGCCCCTCGGCCGGACAGGCGAGAAGGTCTCGATCCTCGGCCTGGGCACGGCCCCCATCGGCGAGGGACCCGTCGACACGGACGAGGCCGAGCGGATCTTCGGCGAGGTCATCGACCGCGGTGTCACGTACGTCGACACGGCCCGCTCGTACGGCAACGCCGAGGCGGCCCTGGCGCGCGTCCTGCCGAAGCGGCGCGACCGGCTGTTCCTCGTCACGAAACTCTGGACCGACTCGGCCGCCAAGGCCGAGCAACTGCTCGCCACGTCGCTCAGGACGCTGAAGGTCGACCACCTGGACCTGGTGCACATCCACCACGTGGGCGGAAAGAACGTGGACAAGGTCCTCGGTCGCGGCGGCATCCTGCGGTTCCTGCTGCGCCAGAAGGAGAAGGGCACCTTGCGGTTCATCGGCTGCTCGGGGCACGCCCGGCCCCCGCGGTTCCTCCAGGTGATGAAGACCGGCCAGATCGACGTCGTCATGTGCGTCATGAATTACGCGGACATCCACAACTATAAGTTCGAGAAAACCGTCCTGCCCGAGTGCCGCCGGCAGAACGTCGGGGCGGTCGCCATGAAGGTGTATGCCGGCATCAAGGGCGGCTTCCCGAACCACCGCAAGGGCCACGTGGGCTGCGTGACCGAGCCGGAGCGGCTGCCGCTGGCCCTGGCCTGGGCCCTGGACCTGCCGGGCATCAGCGTCGCCAACGTCGGGCCGTACACCGTGGAGCAGGCGATCCAGAACGTGGCATTCGCGCGGGCCTACAAGCCGCTCACCGACGAGCAGCGGGCGGAGATGGAGGCCCTCGGCCGGAAACGCGCCCCGCAACTCGGCTGCCGCTACGGCCCGCCGGCGTAAACCCCCTCTCCCTTGACGGGAGAGGGATGGGGTGAGGGTGAGATAGCCGCAGGCTGCAGATGTGCGCGGCGGGTCTCCGCCCCCGCCGCGCTTCAACCGGAGTCGGGGCGGTGGTTACGGAGAACCACCGCGCCACGTACCGTTGTTGTTTGCGGCTCGCGCCTCAAACGCTGTCATTCTGAGAAGCCCGAAGGGCGACGAA
>CAYTJE010000223.1:0-5714 GCA_964437855.1 uncultured Anaerolineales bacterium
CGGCTGGGACTCAAAAACCCAACGAATCCAACCCACACGGAACCCTGAAGAGCCACTATTTTTTCTCCTCCTTCCTCGGAAGGCCGGGGGTGCCGGGCACGAGTCTTCGGTCCAGGCGACGCTCCAGGTGCCGCAGGAACGCCTTATCGCCCCACGGTCGTCCCGTCCGACCGTGACGCCGCAACCGTAGGGTGGGCGCTTGTCACCCACCGCTTCACCATCGGCCCGCGTGGGTGTGGAGCACCCACCCTACCCCTTCACGCGGCCCCATTCGCCGGGCAGCGAGGCGCGTGGGGGTGTTCCGCCTGTTGGCTATGCCCGACCCTGCCGGCGGTCTGTCAGAGATACCGGTCCTTCTGCTGGTTCTTCAGGTGGGTGACGATCTCGCGGACCCGCTCGGTGTTGGCGCGGGTGGTGACGAGGGTGGCGTCGGGCGTGGCGACGACGACGAGGTCGCGGACGCCGAGGGCGACCACCAGTTGGCCCCCGCCGGCGTACAGGAGGTTGCGCTGGGCGTCGATGGCCACGGCCTCGCCCCGGGCCACGTTTCCGGCCTCGTCGGCGGTCAGGTGGGCCTGGAGAATCCGCCACGTCCCCACGTCGTCCCAGGCGAAATGGCCCTCGATGACCCGGACCTGGTCGGCCCGCTCCAGCACGCCGTAGGAGATGCTCACCCGCGGAAACCGCGGGTACACCTTCGCCAGCGCCGTCCGTATCCGGTCGGTATCGAGGTCGGGCACGAGTTGCTGGAGCCCCTCGGCCAGTTCCGGCTGGTGACGGTGGATCTCCTCCAGGATGGTGTCGGTCCGCCCGAAACAGATGCCGCTGTTCCAGAAGTAATCGCCGGAGTCGAAGTACGCCTCGGCCAGGGCGATCGAGGGCTTCTCGTGGAAACTCCGGACGTCGAAGACCGGCTCGCCGTCCGCCTCGCCGACCGTCTCGCCCCGCAGCAGATAGCCGTACCCGGTGGCCGGGTACGTCGGCCGGATGCCGATGGCGTAGAGGGAGCCGGCGTCGTGGCCCACGCACGTCTCGGCCCGCTCCAGGCACTCGCGCAGCGCCTCGGCGGGGTCGATGACATGGTCCGACGGCAGGCAGAGGAGCGTCTGGTCGCCCGCCCGTTTGCGGACGATCTGGGCCGCCAGACCGATACACGGGCCCGTGTCGCGGATGCGGGGCTCCACGACGAGGTTCTCGTCGGGCAGGTCCGGCAGGAGCCGCTTCGCTACTTCCTGATGTTTGCGGTTGATTAGAACGAGGATGTTCTCGATCGGCAGGAGCCCTTCCAGGCGTTTGAGGGTCAGGACGACCAGCGGCTCTCCTCCCAGGACGTTCAGGAACTGCTTGGGGCAGGTGTCGCGGCTGGCCGGCCAGAGCCGGGTGCCCTCCCCGCCCGCCATGATCGCTGCGTACATGGGTTGTGCCTCGCGATGGCCCCGGCTTCTCCGATGCCCCTGGTATAGGTCGGGGCGCACCGGCGGTCAACCCTTTTTACGCATCTGGCAGGCATCGGGGGCGGTACTTACCACGCGGACGACCCTTGCCGCCACGGCCCCAGAGCCGTCGGACGGCTTGACGGGGAGCGCCTCCGCCGCTATCCTTTCGGTGCGGCCCACCGTCCGGCCGCTGCCACGCAAGGACAGACGCCCCGGAGCGGTCATCGGCGGGAGCGGCCGGCCCTGCCTATATGGGTCGCCGCCGGCCGCGGCAAGGGTCACCGGTCAGCGGAGGCGTTGCCGGCCACGCGGAGAGGTGCCAGAGTGGCCGAATGGGCTCGGTTGGAAACCGAGTGTACCCTTTGGGTACCCCGGGTTCGAATCCCGGCCTCTCCGCCATTTTTTCCGGTCATTGCATAAGTGCTTTACTGACAAGGATTTAGGTTAGAGTCGTGCTGTCTCCGTTCTCATCCGGTGGCCAGGCCAGAGGACAGATAGGCGCAACGGACCCAGGGGGCAGCCAGAACGCGCTGCCCAAAGAGTCCGTTTCGGGAATCGGAGCCGCGGAACCACGCCGGGACGTCCGGTTCTTGGCGAACGCATCAGCCGGATTACAGGAGACCGGTGACCGGCCTGCCATATGCCCGTTCGCCCAGCGACATCGTCGAAGCGACCTCTGCCCTCAGCCAAACCCCCGCTTGAAACACCGCCGGGCGACCCGTAAGAGAATTCCGCTTGACTGCCCGCAGAATGTAAGGCATACGCTAGGCATGGCCGCGAGCACGATTATGGACAAGGGTCGGCCAATGCCAGATCGCTTCTCTCTTGGGACGGACGTTGCCCACCGCCCGCGCGCTGCCTCTGATTTCCGACCCCGGCGGATCGTCCTTGCGAAAGGCAGCACGGCGACGCCTAGCCGACACCTGTTTGCCGAGCAGGTCGCCTGCGCATACCGTGATGCAGAAGTTGCCCATCAACCGGACGTGCCTCACAACCGGGTGGACGTGGGTGCGGCGGATCCGCTTGCGGCACTTGTGCAGGGCAAGCAGACCCTCGTCCTGGGCGAACACCGGAGTGCGGTCCGCCAGAGCCGCGAAGAAGGCAACGCCTGCCCCAACTACTGGCACTTCTCGCCTTACGGTTTCTGCCCGTACGCGTGCCATTACTGTTACCTGGCCGGCACGCCGGGCGTACGGTTCTCGCCGACGGTCAAGGTCTTCGTGAACCTGCCGGAGATCCTTGCCGAGATCGACCGGACGGCGGGGCGCCTGGCCGAGCCGACGGCCTTCTACCTTGGCAAACTTCAGGACAGCCTGGCGCTGGACCCGCTGACCGGGTACTCGCGGACGCTCGTCCCCTTCTTTGCGAGCCATCGGTTTGCGCGGATGATCCTGTTGACGAAGTCGGCCAGCGTGAAGAACCTCCTCGACCTCGACCATCGGGGGCACACGATCCTGTCCTGGTCGCTCAACCCCGCCGAGGTCATCCAGGCGTTCGAAGCGGGCACGCCGCCCCTGGCTGAGCGGCTCGACGCGATGAAGCGGTGCGCGGAGGCGGGATACCCTGTCCGCGCCGTCATCATGCCGATCATCCCCGTGGACGCCTGGGAAGCGTTGTATGAGCGGTTCCTTCGCCGGTTGCTGGCCGAAGTGCCGCTTGCGCGCATCACCCTGGGCGGCATCTGCTCGTATCCGACGGCGCGGGGGCTCCTGGAACGCCGGCTCGGGCGTGGGAACGCCATTTCGAGGGCTTTCGACAGGGGCGGCCCGTCAGCGGACGGCCGACTCCGATACGCCGTGGGCCTGAGGACGCAACTCTATCAACACATGATCCAGACCATACGGGGCCGTGCGCCCGACTTGGAGATTGGACTGTGTCTCGAAGAAATGGGTGTCTTTGAGGCGCTCGGCCTGAATCACGCCGTCGGCCGATGCAACTGTGTGTTGTAGACTCATCTCCTTGTTCCGAGAGGGACTTTGGAGGCCGCGCGCCGCTATCGGAGGATCATGGGTGCCCGCAAGCCATAATTCGCCAGCTCCACATGAGCGGGTAGCACGGTGACTGAGGTACATTCAGGAATGGCGCGAACCTCTTGCCCGCGCCTGGGCAGGCCGCTTGGCCGGCACGCCGGGCGTGCGGTTTTTTTCGGGGCGGGGTTCACGCCGGCTGCCCGATCATGCCCGACACCTTGGCGACGAGTTGGTCGAGGTCCACAGGTTTCTCGAGGAAGTCGTCCACCGGCAGCCACACGTCGTCGATGTCGCCGGCCCCGAACCCCAGGGGGAACCGCGTGTTAATGGCCGTCAGCATGAGGACCGGCACCTTGGCCAGGGCAGGCTCCTCGCGGCGTATGGTCCGCGCGAAGGTGAACCCCCCGGACGCATCCTCCGGGAACATGACATCCAGGATGAGGAGGTCGGGTGGGCGCTCGCGCAGCGCCGGCGCCGCGCTCTCGGTGTCCAGTTGAATGGCCACCTCGTGCCCGGCATGCTCCGGCACCTTGGCGGCGGCGCGGGCGAAAACCGCCGTCGTTAAAACGGCTCTGTGATTCATTGTCGGTGCATCCTCGGCTTGTTGTTCTCGTTATTGCGAGTCAGTCCGATCCGTCGGATCGGACGGATCGGACGGATCGCGGGTCACTTATCACCGGTTACCGATCGCTGGCCGCTGCTTCTCCCAGCGGCGGGATCTTCTGCTCTTCCAGCCACAGGGTCAGGTGCCCCTGCGGGGCCGGGTCTTTGTCGTATCTCAGGAAGCTGGTGGCCGCAATGGTCACCTTGCCGCCCTTGAACTCGTTGCGGAAATCGGCGTAGACGTGCCCGCCGCGCGGCTGGCCGCCCTGTCGCTTGCCGACACCGGTGTTCGACTCGGCCAGCAACTTGCCGTTGACATAGATTGCAAAGCCTTCGCCGGCATTGACGTGGTTGCTGCCGCCGAGCACGATGCGGTAGCGATGGCCCTCTTTGATCGGCGGGACGGCAAACGTGCCGCGCGCCAGCAGGACTTCCTTCTCCCAGAGCGTCCTCGGCTTCTCGCCGCAGCCGCAGCCACCGACTTTTCTTTCGCACTGACGGAGCGGCTCGAGCCTTCCGCCGGCCTGGCCGAACGGCGGCAGGCCGGCCTTCCACCCGGCCTTGGCGGCATCGAAATCGGGCGCGTACCAGTTCTCCATCCCCTTCGGATAAGTCACCTTGCGGTAACGCCGACCGCCGTCCTTGCTCTTGGGCATGGTCTCGGGCGGGTCGAAGCTGAAGTACTCCCACTTGAGGTCGCGCAGGTCCTTGCCGAACACGTGCCAGTCGTACTCGTGGATGCCGGCCGCGTGATAGCAGTTGATCAATCCGAACATCGCGCCGCGCAGGAACCGGTTGGTGCGCTTCGGCCGCCGGCCGGCGGCCTCCTGGACCAGGGCCTTGTGGTATCGCGGGTTGGCGACATAGGCCGGGATGATGCCGTCGAGGATGATGGGAGCCAGGGCCTTCCGGGCGGCGGCCTTTTCCTCTTCCGTCGGCTCGGAACGTTCCTTCCGCACGACGCGTTTCGGCCGAGGCTCCTGCGGCAGCGGCTGGGCCTTCCCGCCTTTCAGCCGGACCATGGCCCGGCCCACCGCGTCGCCGACGAGCATGTAGGTCTCGGCGTTGCGGTTGTAGTGGTAGCCCTGGCCCCTGGGAGACTCGTCGACCTCGCGCCAGAAGTCGCGGATGTCGACGGAGGCCACGGTTCCGGCGAACTCCGGGTGCTTCTTCGGATCGCCCACCGCCATCTGCGCCTTCAGGATTTCCAGATACTCGTCGCTCATCTTGTGTCCGCCGAACCCGACCGTGGCCACGGCGACGGGAAGTTTAGGCACCTCGAATTCCGCCCTGACATCCTTGATCAGGTTGACCAGGTTCTTCTCGTACTTCGCTTGGGGAGTCCCACCGTCTTTATGGCCCTGCCACCAGACGAACCCGGCGATCTCGTAGCCCTGGCCCTTGTAGCCGGGCACGATGTCCGCGATGTTTTTCAGCGTCTTCCGAACGCCTTCGACCATCAGGCGATATTCTTTCCCTTCCCACTCGCTGTCGGGTTTCTCCCGGCCGCTGGAGGGCGGGCGGAAATCGAAGCACAACGAGCGATTGCCCTGAGCAGTCTTGATCAGAAGCACCTGTTCGTCGTGGTAGGTTCCCATGACGTGCCCGAACTGTAGTTCCGGCCCGATTGTGTTTTTGCCCGGCAGAGGTGGTACCGTCAAGGGGGCCCCTTTGAAGTGGATCCTGGCCTCCTGGAAATAGACGT
>CAYTJE010000224.1:0-5678 GCA_964437855.1 uncultured Anaerolineales bacterium
GAGATGGCATCTCCCCCAGGCGCACGGGCGTGGCGGCCTGGAGGCTGACGGTCCCCACCACCCCCGGAAATAGCCCATGAACCAAATTTTCCGGTTCCCTTCGGCCCCTGGGGGGCTAAAGATGCTGACGACGTCTCCCCGGGTCGGAGCCCGCGATGCGACAGGCGATTTCCGTAGCCACGGTAGTCCTGGGCCTGTGCGCCCTGGCCGTGGTGCTTGCGACGACGGCCGCCTCCGCCGCCGACCAGCCCCAATGGGGCCGGGCCTGGTCGCGGAACCTGGTCTCGGCCGAGACCGGCCTGCCCGCCGCCTTCGAGCCGCCCGACATCGACCGCGAGACGGGCCGGGCCGCGCCCGGCACCGGCAGGAACGTGGCGTGGGTCGCCCGGCTCGGCACGCGGACGTACGGCACCCCCGTGGTCGGCGGCGGGTGCGTCCTCGTCGGCACGAACAACGGCCGCCCGCGCGACCCCCGCCACACCGGCGACCGCGGCGTCCTCATGGGGTTCGACGAGAAGACCGGCCGCTTCCGCTGGCAACTCGTCGTGCCGAAACTCTCGGCCGCGAACCCGTACCTCGACTGGCCGAAGGTCGGCATCGTCTCCCCCGCCACCGTCCGGGCCGACCGCGCCTACCTCGTCACCAACCGGGCCGAGGTCGTCTGCCTCGACCTGGCCGGCATGGCCGACGGCAACGACGGGCCCTTCCGCGACGAGGCCCGCCACGCCGCGGGCCGCGGCCGTCCGCCCGTGCCGCCCGGCGACGCCGATGCCGATATCCTCTGGCTTTTCGATATGATGAAGGAAGTGGGCTCCCAGCAGCACGACGAGGCCCACTGCTCGCCGATGCTCGTCGGCCGGTGCCTCTACGTCGGCACGAGCAACGGTGTGGACCGCACCCACGTCCACGTGCCGCGGCCCGACGCCCCCAGCCTGATCGCCCTCGAGGCGGAGACCGGCCGACTCCTGGCCGCCGATGACGCCCACATGGGGCCGCAGATCATCCACAGCCAGTGGTCCTCGCCGTCCTTCGGCCGGGTCGGCGGACGCGACCTCGTCTTCTTCGGCGGCGGCGACGGCGTGTGTTACGCCTTCCAGGCCGTCCGCGAGCCAACCCCGGCCGAGCCGACCGCCCTGAAGACCGTCTGGCGATTCCACTGCGACCCCGCCGGCCGAAAGGAACACCCCCTCCAGTTCCAGGATAACCGCCAGGAGGGACCCTCGCTCATCACCGGGATGCCCGTCTTCGCCGACGGCCGCGTCTACGTGACCGCCGGCGGCGACTACTGGCACGGCAAGCGCGAGTGCTGGATCAAATGTATCGATGCCTCCGGCACCGGCGACGTCACCGCCAGCCACGAGGTGTGGTCCCAACCCCTGAACCGCCATTGCATGTCCACCCCGGCCGTCGCCGACGGACTCGTCTACGTCACCGACTGCGGCCGGACCGTCCACTGCTTCGACGCCGGCTCCGGCGCTCCCGTCTGGACGCACAAGACGCGCGGCGAGATATGGTCCTCGCCCCTCGTGGCCGACGGAAAGGTCTACGTCACGACCCGCGGCCGCCGGCTGTGGGTCCTGGCGGCGGGGCGCGAAAAGAAGGTGCTTGGCGAGGTCCGGCTCGATTCGCCCATCCACGCCTCGCCCGTGGCGGCCAACGGCCGGCTCTACATCGCCACCGAGAAATATCTCTACGCCGTGGAGCAGGGGGCCACGCCGAAATAGGCCCGTCATGCGGCGCGGCGGGTCTCCTGGGCCGCCGCGCGTTTTTTGCCAAGAGGCGTGTTTTGCCAAGCGTGGTGGCCTGGGAAGTTATCCGTCGGAGGCGGGGCCACCCCGCGGGATGGGTTCAAGCCCCGCCAGGGGCGGCAAGAGGGTAGCCCCGGGCGCGAGCCCGGGGGCGACGGGCGCAGCACCATTTCCTTTTGTTAGGTTCATGCGCACTTTTCGGGGGAGAAAGCCTCGGCCTCACGCCCACCACGGTGTTGGGAGGAGAGCCACTTTTATCGGGCTCAATAGCCAAACGTCTCGGCGATCCAGCCGCCGCCCATCACCCGGTCGTCTCCGTGCGGACCCCTTTGGGGGCGGTAGAAGACGGCCGCCTGGCCGGGCGCGGGCGCCGGCTGCGGCACGTCGAACCGGACCTCGGCCCGCCCGCCGCCCTCGGCCTCGGCTCCCTCCAGCCGCGTGAGCCACGCGGGGGCGGCCCGGTGACGGTGGCGGATCTGCACGTGGGCACGGACGGGCTCGGCCGGCGGCCGCTCGTGCCAGACGACCCCCTCGGCCACCAGGCCGCCCGACTGCGCCGCCTCGGCCGGGCCGACGACGACGGCGGCGTCCGCCGGCCGGATGGCCACGACGTATCGGGGCTCGCCCGCCGCCACGCCGAGGCCCCGCCGCTGGCCGATCGTGAAGTCCACGATCCCGTCGTGTCGGCCGAGTTCGCGCCCCGCGGTATCGAGGATCGGCCCCGGCCGGACCAGGTCCGGCCGCCGCGCCCGGACCAGGTCGCCGATCGGCCCCGCCGCGAAACACACGTCCTGGCTCTCCGGACGGTCGTGGGACGGCAGGCCCAGGTCCCGCGCGAGACGACGGACTTGGTCTTTGGTCATCTCGCCGAGCGGCAGACGGACCCGTTCCAGCCACGACGGGTCGAGGCCGAAGAGGAAATACGACTGGTCCTTCTCCCGGTCGGTGCCCCGCTTGAGCCGCCACCGGCCGGCCTCCCACTCCACGCGGGCATAATGGCCCGTGGCGACCCAGGGGGCGCCGAGGGCGTCGGCCCGCGCGAGCAGCCGGGCGAACTTGATCCGGCGGTTGCACCGCACGCACGGATTGGGGGTTCGCCCCCGGCCGTATTCGGCGCAGACGTGGGCGATGAGCCGCTCGAAGTCCGACGAGAGGTCCACCACCTCCAGCGGGATGTCGAGCAGCGCGGCCGCGCAGCGGGCGTCGGCGGAGGCCGCGGGCGCCTCGTGAGGCGGGGAGTCGCCTGTCGCCCCCGACCCCGCCGCGCGGACCGCCCGCCCCGCGTCCAGGAAGAGCCCCATCGGCCGGTAACCCTCCTCCTTCAGCAGGTAGGCCGCCACCGACGAGTCCACGCCGCCCGACATCGCCACGATGACCGTGTGCTCCGGCATACCGTCCATTCTACGGCTTCGGGGGTGGGCCGTGAAGCGCGGGGTGCCTCCGGGCGGGTCCCGAAGGCCGCTTCGCGGGGGTTCGGGCCGCGCGCCTGGAGTGTCGAAATCGCTGCCCCGGCATACGTTTTCACCGCCGGAGTCGACGTTTTAGTATATATCGTCTTCCGTCCATACGGGGTCAAAAAGCGGTCAAAAACGATCAATTCCGATCAAAAAACGAAAAAAGTCGAAAAAAGCCGAAATTTTCGCCTTACCCAGTTTAACATCTGCGCGACAAATCGGCCCCGGCGCTCGAAAAACGCCGATTCGGATGCCAAAAGGCGCCGAAAACCGCGCGCACAGCCTTAGCCGTTTTCTCAGAATATATACGAAGCGCAGCGACGCCCGCTAGCCGCGAACGATAGTGAGCGGGTCTCACAGCGCCGCTTACCGCCGTGCGCGGCTGGCCGGTCCGCTGGGGAGGCGTACGGCGCCGTTGGCTAGCCGCGAGCGCCAGCGAGCGGTGGTCGCAGCGCCGCTTACCGCCGTGCGCGGCTGGCGGCCGAGAGGATTGTCCTTGCCGGGGTCCGCTCCCTGAGGTATCATAAGATAGCCCGGTGGTCGGCACAGAGGAAGTGTGCTCACATCGTCTGGGTCACCGGGTCCGGAGGGAGCGTGAGCATGGCATCGCCCCCCGAACGCCGTAGGCACCGTCGTTACGAGATCCCCTGCCGCCTGCGGGTTGAACTGCCTTCCGGGGATGGCATCCGATCGCGGACGGTCAACGTCTGCGATGGCGGGGTGTACTTCGTCATCGATGAACCCCCGGAGGTCGGCCGGGAAGTCCGCGTGCAACTGACCGTGCCGCGAGACACGGCCAACACGTTCTTCCTGGAGCAGTTCGCGGCCCGGGCGCAGGTGGTCCGGTGTGACCGTCCCCCCGATGGTCGGCCGGGGGCGGGGGTGGCCCTTCGGTTCGAAAAGGACCTGGCGCTGGACCTGACGTAACGGCGTGTTGACCCGCGGGTTGCGTCCGCTCGCCCGGCGGCCGGCCGACGGCCGCGGGGCTTCCTCTTGTGTTTCCGACGGCGCTCGGGGTTTATCCTTGCTCCGCCGTGTAGACGGCCCGCCCGGCCACGAGTGTGCGGATCACCCGGCCGGACACCTCCCGCCCCGCAAAGGGGCAGTTCCGCGCTCGCGAGGCGAACCGCTGCGGGTCGATGGTCCAGCGGGTCGCCGGGTCGATGACCGTTACGTCGGCCGGTGCGCCGGGCGTGAGGGCGGGCGCCGCGAGCCCCAGCGCGCGGGCCGGGCCCACCGTCAGCCGGGCCGTAAGCGCCGCCACGTCCAGCAGCGGCGTCTCGACGAACGTCTCAAAGTAGATGCCGGCGGCCGATTCCAGGCCGATCATGCCCGCCGGGGCCTCGGCCAGCGGCCGCGACTTCGCCTCGGCCGTGTGCGGGGCGTGGTCGGTGGCCAGGCAGTCGATCGTGCCGTCGCGGACCGCCGCCAGCACCGCCTCGACGTCGTGGCCGGACCGGAGCGGCGGATTGACCTTGAAGACCGTGTCCCGCCCCGCCAGGGCGTCGGCGGTGAGCGCCAGGTGGTGGGGGGTGGCCTCGGCCGTCACGGGCACGCCGGCCGCTTTGGCCTCTCGAATCTGGTTGACCGCGCCTTCGGTCGAGACGTGCATGATGTGGACGTGGCAGCCGGTACGGCGGGCGGCCTCGCAGGCGCGGGCCACGGCCGCCTCCTCCGCCTCCCGCGGGATGCCCGGCAGACCGAGCATCGTGGCGAGCGGCCCGGCGTCCAGCACCCCGCCCGCCGACAGCGACGCCACCTCGCAGTGACACAGAACGGGCACCCCCAGGCGGGCCGCCTCGGCCAGGCACGCCTCGAAGACGGCGTCGTCGGCCACGTCGGACCCGTCGTCGGTGAAGGCCACGGCGCCGGCGCCGCGCATGGCGGCCAGGTCGGCCATGTGTCGGCCGGCCCGGCCTTGGGTGAGGCACCCGGCCACGTGGACCCGGGCGAGGCCGGCCTCGCGCCCGCGCGCGGCGGTCCACGCGACGGCCTCGGCCGAGTCGATGGGCGGATCGGTGTTGGGCATCGCGCAGACGGTGGTGAACCCGCCCGCCACGGCCGCGGCGGCGCCGCTGGCGATGGTCTCGGGCAGGGCGGCGGGGTCGGCCGGCTCGCCGCCGCGGGTGGGCGGAGGCTCCCGCAGGTGCACGTGCGGGTCCACCAGGCCCGGCACCACCAGGAGGCCGGCGCAGTCGATCGTCTCGTCCGCCGGGGCGGCCTCGCCCGTCCCGGTGACGGCGGCGATGCAGTCGCCATCGATGAGCACGTCGCCGGGCCCGTCGCGCCCGGAGGCGGGGTCGATGACTCGGCCGGCGGCCAGGAGGAGGCGGGGCATCGGGCGTCGCCTGCTTGCAAGGGCACGCGGGGCACGTCCCGCGACTAAACGGATTACGGTGCAGCGCGGCGGCCTTCCTAGTACTACAACGCGACGAGCCGCCCGTCGTGGAGCCCGAAGGGCTCCGAGAGACAAGCC
>CAYTJE010000225.1:0-5657 GCA_964437855.1 uncultured Anaerolineales bacterium
AGGCGCCCACGGAAAATCCTGTTGACGCTGGGCAGCCTTTCATGAATAGCCGCCCTGCTTGCGGGTCGCGTTGCTCAATGAGCGCGCCTACGCCTTCAGGATGCCGCGCTGCACGAGGCTCTCGGCGATCTGGACCACGTTCAGGGCGGCGCCCTTCCGCAGGTTGTGCGCCACGCACCACAGGGCCAGACCGTTCTCGACCGACCTGTCGCGCCGCACGCGGCCGACCATCGTCAGGTCGCGCCCCGGGCCGGCGTCGACGTCGAGCGGCACGGGGTAGGTGCGCCGGCCGTCGTCGGTCGGCTCGTCCACCAGCAGGACGCCGGGCGCGTCGCGGAGCACGTCGCGGGCCTCCCGGGCCGAGAGCGGACGCTCGGTCTCGACCCACACGGCCTCGGCGTGACCGTCGAACGTCGGCACGCGGACGCAGGTGGCCGAGACCCCCAGCGACGGCTCGCCGAAGATCTTCTGCGTCTCGCGGCCCATCTTCAGTTCCTCGGTGGTGTAATCGTCGTCCTTGAAACCGCCGATCTCCGGCACGCAGTTGAAGGCGATGGGCCGGGCGAAGACACCGAGGTCGAACGGAATAGCCGCCCGGGACTCCAGGGCCCCCGGCGTCTGCTCGGCCAGTTCCTCCGGGCCGCGCCGGCCGGTGCCGCTCGTGGCCTGGTACGTGGCCACGACGATCCGCTTGATGCCGGCGGCGCGGCGGATCGGGGCCAGCGCCACCACCATCTGGATGGTTGAACAGTTCGGCGAGGCGATGAACCGCGTCTCGGGGGTGACGGCGTCCGGGTTGATCTCCGGCACGACGAGCGGGACGTCGTCGGCCATCCGGAAGTCTTTGCCGTTGTCGATGCAGACGGCGCCGGCGGCCTCGGCGGTCTCGCGCCACTGGACGCTCGCGCCGCTGGCGCCCTCGGTGCCGGCGAAGAGAACCAGGTCCGTCCCCTCGAAGACCTGCTCGGTGGTCTCGTGGACGGTCATCGTCTCGCCGGCCACCTCTTCGGTGCGGGTGCGGGTGGCGGCGATGCGCGGCGGCCAGGTGCAGGGGAACTCTCGCTCCCGGAGACACCGGACGAGTTCCTCGCCGACCAGTCCGATCCCGACGACCGTCACAGTCAATGCCATGGGCTCGGCTCTCCTTATCGGCTACAGGCCGCGGCCCGCCGGGGCTTACCGGTGGTGCGCGGCGGGTCTCCGTACCCGCCGCGCGCCCGATCCGAGCGCGGTGGGTACAGGGCCCCGCCGCGCTCAATCGCGACACGCGCCCGTACGGGGCACCCAAAGAATCTCCCAAACAAGAAAGCCTTGCGATTCGCGGGATCGCAAGGCCGTCTCTCCCACAACCGGTCGGGCCTACGCTCCCGAGGCACACGCCGCCTTGGCCGTGCCGGCCGTCATGGTCGGCATCGCACGAAAGGATGCCCGGATTCCGCAGGCCCCCGCCATGTCCGATGCTCCGCGTCCGATGCGCCACCGAAAGCGCCAAACCATACGCGCCCGCGTCGGACGTGTCAAGCGCGTTCTGCGCCGGGCTCGGGAAGTGACCCCATGGAGCCCCGTCTACCAGACCCGCTCCACCCAGCCGGTGTCGACGCGGGCGGAGGTGAAGTCCGGGTTGGCCAAAATCTCCTGGTGCAGGGGGATGGTTGTGGCCACGCCGGCGACGACGAACTCCGCCAGCGCCCGCTTCATGGTGGCGATGGCGGCGGCGCGCGTCGGCCGATGGACCAGGAGTTTCGCGATCATCGAATCGTAGTGCGGCACGATGGTCGTGCCCTGGCAGCAGTGGGTATCGACGCGGACGCCCGGCCCGCCCGGCAGACAGAACCGCTCCAACGTGCCCGGCGAGGGGCGGAAGCCGTTCTGGCAATCCTCGGCGTTGATGCGGCACTCGATGGCGTGCCCGCCCTGGCGCACGTCCTTCTGGCGGAACCGCAGCCGCTCCCCCGCCGCCACACGAATCTGCGCCTGCACCAGGTCGATGCCCGTGACGAGTTCCGTGACGGGATGCTCAACCTGGATCCGCGCGTTGACCTCCAGCAGGTAAAACGTCTCGTCGCGGTCGACGAGGAACTCGACCGTCCCCGCCCCGCTGTAGCCGACCTCTTTGACCATGCGGACGGCGGCGTCGCAGAGTTTGGACCGCGTCCGGTCCGAGATGCCGGGGCACGGCGACTCCTCAACCAGTTTCTGATGCCGGCGCTGGAGCGAGCAGTCGCGTTCCCACAGGTGCACGCAGTGGCCGTGCGAGTCCGCCAGCACCTGGACCTCCACGTGCCGGGCGCCCTCGATGTGCTTCTCCAGGTAAACGCGCTTGTCTTTGAAGGCGGCCTCGGCCTCGCTCCGGCCCTGGCCGACCGCCTGGGAGAGGCTGATGTCGTTGTGGGCGATGCGCATCCCCCGGCCGCCGCCGCCCGCCGCCGCCTTCACGAGCACGGGGTACCCGATGTCGTGGGCCACGCGGAGGGCCTCATCGACGTTCTCCAGGACCCCCTCGGAACCTGGGATGGTGTAGAGGCGTGCCGCCCGGGCGATGCGCTTGGCCTCCACCTTGTCGCCCACCCGCTGCATCGCCTCCACGTTCGGGCCGATGAACTCGATGTTGCAGGACCGGCAGACCTCGGCGAAGTGGGCGTTCTCGGCCAGGAACCCGTAGCCGGGGTGGATGGCGTCGACGTCGGCCACCTCGGCCGCCGAGATGATGCGGGCGATGTTCAGGTACGACTGGCCCGCGGCCGGCGGGCCGATGCAGATGGCCTCGTCCGCCAGGTCCAGGTACCGGGCGCCGCGGTCGGCCTCGGAATAAACGGCGACGGCCTCGATGCCCATCTCGCGGCAGGCGCGGATGACGCGCAGGGCAATCTCGCCGCGGTTGGCCACCAGGACCCGTGAGAACATGGGTTCCCCTGCGCGCCGGCCTTGAAAAGCCTTTTGGCTTCCCTCTCCCCGGGTGGGAGAGGGTCAGGGTGAGGGGGCCGAACGTTCAAGGCCCCGTTCACCCTCACCCCCGCCCTCTCCCATCGAGGGAGAGGGGGATCCGCCACACCCGCCGGTCCCGGTCAGTCCGGCCGGACGACGAACAGCGGCTGACCAAACTCCACCGCCTCGGCGTTCCCGACCAGGATCTGCTCGATCGTGCCGCAGGTCTCGGCCCGGATCTCGTTGAAGACCTTCATCGCCTCGATGACGCAGACGATCGTGTCCTCGTCCACGTGGTCGCCCACCCGGACAAAGGGCTCGGCCTCCGGACCGGAGGCCGTGTAGAACGTGCCGACCATCGGCGAGGTGATACGGGGGAGGGCCTCTTCCTCCGCCGCCGCCTCCGCCTCGCCCGCCCCGGACGGGGCGGCGGGGTGCCCGGCGGCCGGCACGGCCGTCGGCGCCGCCGGGACCGCGGGCGACGGCGGAGCCGCCCCCGCCTTGCGGAGGCGGACCGACATGTCGTCCCGCTCAATCTCCAACTCCACCAGGCCGTGCTCGTTCATCAGGTCCAGCAGGTGCCGGATCGCCTCGAGGTCAACGGGCGCCTCGCGGGCCTTCTCGGCGCCGGGTTCGGATGCCTCTGCCATGACGGGTCTCCCGCGCTATGTCCATCCCCGCCGCCGGACCGTGCGGCACTGCCGGCACGAACGCCTTCGCTGCCTCCCGCGCGGCAGTTCTGGGCATACGCGTGCGTATGGCCCTGCCCGCCGCACTCGCCGCAAAACAACTAATGATGAACGGGGAATGTTTAACGCCGAATGATGAATGGCCCGGGCCACCGGAAGCCCGAACGGCGCCTTTCATTATTGAGCGTTCATCATTCCTCGTTCATTATTGTTGTTTCTGTTGTTTCCCCGGGTCGGCCGCGGCTACAGGACCACCTCGTCCGGCGCCGTCGGCAGCGTGCTCAGGACCCGCCGCCCCGTGGAGGTAACCAGGACGTCGTCCTCCAGGCGAACGCCGAACCGGCCCCGCAGATAGATGCCCGGCTCCACCGTCACGACCATGCCCGGTTCGAGCCGCCCCGTGACGCCCGTCGGCCCCAGCCGCGGCCCTTCGTGGACCTCCAGGCCGATGCCGTGCCCCAGCCCGTGCCGGAACTGGTCGCCGTACCCGGCCTCCTGGATGACGGAGCGGGCGGCGGCGTCGACGTCGGTCAGGGCGGCGCCCGGCTCGATGGCCGCTATCGCCGCCGCCTGCGCCTCCCGCACGACCTCGTAAACCGCCAGCGCGCGAGCGGCGATTCTACCGGCGAACAGCACACGTGTCAAGTCGGACACGTACCCGTCGACGCGCGCCCCGAAGTCCACCAGCAGCAGCGACCCGCGCGTCAGCCGACGCCGACCCGGCTTGGCATGGGGGCGTGCGGCGTGGGCGCCCTTGGCCACGATGGTCGGAAACGCCGGACCCTCCGCCCCGGCCCGTCGCATCTGGTGTTCCAGTTCGCCGGCCAGGGCCTGCTCGGTCATGCCGAGGCGGATGGCCTTGCGAAAGGCCCACCACGCCTCCTCGGCCGTCCGGACGGCCCGGCGGATCGCACGCACCTCCTGGCGGTCTTTGCGGAGGCGGAGGTCGGCCACGGCACCGGCCAGGCGCGCCAGGCTCACCCCTTCCAGCCCACGCCGCAGCCGCGACAGCAGCGCCACCGACACGTGGGCCGGGTCGTACGCCAGCCGGCCGACATGCTTCCGCCGGACCACCTTGCCGAGCGCCTCCACCAGCGACGCCCGGCGGATGGTCGAGGCGAAGTCCGGACACTCGCGGTCCACCTCCTCGGCAAACCGGCCGTCGGTGATCACCCACCCCTTGCCCTTGCCGACCACCAGCCAACTGTCCTCGCCCGTGAAGCCCGACAGGTACCGCACGTCCTCGGGGCTGGTGACGAGCATGGCGTCGGCCTCGCGCTCCCGCAGGCGCGCCCGGAGGCGCTTGCAGCGTTGGCCCACGGCTCGGCGCAAGGCTGAGTCGGCCACGGTCATCGGCTCCTTTCCAAAAAAAAACGGCCCGGCCGGCAAAAAAACGGTGTACGGCGTAAGTGCAGGCCAGCCAAGTAGTTAGGACTGCGTTAGGGCCATCCCGGCCAAACAAGTCTCCCCTACCGGACCCGCACGGCCGATTTTCCCCTTGACGTTAGCCGCATGTTAGGGTATGCTGCCCTTGGTGCGTGACGGCGGTTCTTTGACAAACGGCCTGACCGGTCATGGCGCTTATAGCGGGCGCAACGCCGGAGTGCAAGCAACTTCGGCCCATGGCCGAGACCGGCAGACGCCTCGGTCGGCCCAGTTGGGCGGCTCGGCCCGGCCGGCGAGCGGCGGGATCGGCATCGACCCGGGGGCTCCCCGTGCCCTCCCGTGTCACCGACCCCGGCGCCGAGGCCGGCCGTTGCCGCCCCGAGGACGGGGCCCGCCACGGCGGCCATGTCCCCCACGCATCGGCCGCCCTCCCCGGCCGACCGACGTCTGCCGACGGCCCGCATCGGCTTCGGAGCAGCCCGGGGCGTCCCCCACGCGCCCCGGGCGCCGAAGCGACTTCGCGAAATTGGAAAGGGGGGGTAGGGCGGACGGGCGTCCCCCACGCGCCCCGGGCGCCGAAGCGACTTCGCGAAATCGGAAAGGGGGGGGTAGGGCGGACGGGCGTCCCCCACGCGCCCCGGGCGCCGAAGCGACTTC
>CAYTJE010000226.1:0-5623 GCA_964437855.1 uncultured Anaerolineales bacterium
TCGGCCTCGTACGCCGGCACCGCCAGCGACGAGGCCGTCGGCGTCTCGACCGCATCCAGCGCCAGCGGCGCCGGCTCCATGGCCGACAGGTCCACGGCCGAGACCTCCAGCACCTCCGGCTCCGGCAGGGGCGGCTGCCGGGGGGCGGGCGGGGTCGACTCGGTCGGCGCCACGGCCGGCCCCTCCGCCAGGTCCATCTCCTCCGGTTCGGCGGGCCGGACCTGCATCGGGATGGCCAACGTCGCGGCCGGCCGCGACGACCGGCTCCCTCCCAGCCACGTGACCATAAAGAGGACCAGGGCCGCGTTCAGCAGCACCGTGACGAGGACGGCCCCGGCGTGACGGAGCCCCCGCCGCGCAAGCGAGCGGTGCGCCGGAATGGCCGCCGCCGGTGTCATGGGTGGTTTGGCCTTTTTTAACGGCACGCGCCGCGTACGGGGCGGCTGACGGTGCCCGATTGCCAACAACGCGCCGCGCAAGCGCGGCTGAATCATACCCACTACCGCACGTACCCGCGACCTCACGGTCGCGGCTCGGGCCCGGCTATCGCGGCTCGGGCCCGGCTATCGCGGCTCGGGCCCGGCTATCGCGGCAAGGCCGCCACGTTGACCGTGTCGGCGCCGCCGGCGTAGCAGGTATCGTGGACGCGCAGGAGCAGGCCGGTCGGCACGTCGCGGTCGGCCTGGATGACGACGGCCCGGGTGTCGGTATCGCGGAGGGCGGCCTCGATGGAGGCGGTGTCGTCCGGCGGGATGGTCCGTCCCGCCACGTGGACCGTCCCCCGCTTGGTGATGGCCACCGGCAGGTACCGGGCCGTCACCGGGCGGGCCGAGGCGCTGTGCGGCCGGTCAATCGGCACGCCGGCGTCCTGCACGAAACTCGTCGAGACGATGTAGAAGATCAGCAGAATAAAGACCATGTCGATCAGGGGGGTGATCTCGATGGCCGCCCCCGACCGCCGGCCCCGCCGACCTGTCAGCGTCCCGCGGCGCATCAGCCCCCCTCCTCCAGCTGAGGCCGGGCGGTCCGGAGCAGCCGGCGGAGCCGACGCTGCCGCACCAGGAGCAGCCGCTCCGCCACCAGGCCCGGGGCCGCAATCGCCAGCCCGTACTGCGTGGTCAGCAGCGCCTTGCGGATGCCCTCGCCCATCTCCACGACGTACCCGCCGGCCAGGATGCTCTCGAACGTCTCGATGATGCCCGTGACGGTCCCGAGCAGACCCAGGAGCGGCGCCACGACCACGCAGGCCCGAATCAGGCCGATACGTCTCAGGCCGCGGACCTCCACGGCCACGGGCGACCGGCCGACGGCCAGGCCCCCCGCCTTCTCCATGGCACGGATCTCGGACCGGATGTCCAGAAACCGCTCCACCACCAGGTACGCCAGGGCCAGTCCGACGGCGGCGAGGGCGGCCATCGTCCATCCGCCGCCGGCGAACCAATCGAGGGCCACCCGCACGCCGGTCATGCCTCGGCCCCCTCCCCGTTCTGCTGGATGCCGAAGACCTGGATGGCCTGGTGTTCGAGCATGGCCTCGCGCCGCTGGACCCACCGCTCCAGCCCCGCGTGGGCCAGGAGCAGCGGGATCGCCACCATCAGGCCCACCTGCGTGGTAATCAGGGCCTCGCTGATGCCGCCCGAGAGCAGCCGCGGGTTCCCCGTGCCGACGGCCGAGATCGTGTCGAACGTGGCAATCATGCCCGAGACGGTGCCCAAGAGGCCCAGGAGCGGGGCCACGCCGGCCAGCGCGCCGAGCAGGCTGAGCGAGCGTTCCAGGTGAGGGACCTCGGCCAGGAGGGCCGACTCCATGGCCGCCTCACGCTCCTCCTCGCTCTTGCCGAGGGCCTCCACGCCGGCCGTCAGCACCCGGCCGGCCGGTATGCGGGACCGCGAGGCCACCTTCCGCGCCGCCTCCGCGTTCCCCCGCTCCAGGTGGGCCAGCACGTCCGAGAGCAGCGACGGCCGCGGCTTCGTCAACACCAGGTACGCGAACCGTTCCAGCACCAGGACCACGCCAAGCGCGCCGACGGCCAGGATCGGATAGATGAACAGCCGCCCGGCCTGGAGCCAGGCCCACAGGTCCTTGGGCTCGGAGGCGGCCCGGCCGGCCAGGGCGCCCGACGGGTCCAGGGGCAGGGCCGCGAGGCGTCCCGCGGCGGCGTCGTGCAGGGCCTCGGCGCCGGCCTCCGGCAGGTACGGCCCGGCCACGAGCGGCCGGCCGTCCGTCCCGGTCCGGAGCAGACCGAGGGCGGCCCGGTCCTCGCCGCAGGCGTAGGCCGCCACCTCGCCCACCCGCAGAACGGGCACCCGGGCGTCGCGTCCGTCGCGGCCGATGACGGTCTCGGTGGCCACGGTGATGCGTGAATCGCGCCGGATCGCCGCCAGCCGCGCCTGGAGCCGATCCCAGATGGCCGACTCAATGGCCCCGACGGGCCCCGCCGGGTCGACCTCGGCGCGGGCGGCGTCGGCGGCCTGGCGGACGTGCCGGCGGGCCTTGCTCGCGGCGAGGGCGGCGGTCCGCCCAAGGTCGTCGGCCCGCCGCCGGAGGTCGGCCAGGGCCCCGCCGGCCTCCTCGGCCTCGGCGCGGGCGGCGTCGAGCGCGTCGTAGGCGCGAGCCAGCGTCTCGGCCAGCGCCCGGCGCTGCTCCAGGTGGTCCTGGCGTGCCTCGGCCAGGGCCGTCTCGGCCTCCTCGCGGACGGCCTTGGCGCGGGCGAGGAGGTCGGCACCGTCCTCGGCACCGGCCTCGGCCGCGGCGCACGGCCGGCCGACGGCGACCGGAATCGCCAGGGCGGCCAGCATCGCGATGAGGGCGCTTCGCGTCATGTGACCCTTCGCTTCCCGCACATGTAGCCGCCGGGCTCGCCCGGCGAGTACGCCGGCCGGCATGCGCGGCGACCAAGGTCGCCGGCTAACTGTGGTGCCGGGTGCCATGCTTTCGCACCGCCGCGAAAGCGCGCCACCCGCCGCGCGAAAGCCGTCACTCCTTCATCTCCGGCATGCGCGGCGACCAAGGTCGCCGGCTAACTGTGGTGCCGGGTGCCATGCTTTCGCACCGCCGCGAAAGCGCGCCACCCGCCGCGCGAAAGCCGTCACTCCTTCATCTCCAGGTGACCGGCCGGCAGGAGGGTCCAGTCCGGCGCGGCGCGGCCCTCGGCCACGGCAAAGGCCTTCCGGATGGCGTCGCGGGCGTCGGGCGAGTCGGCGGGCGTGAGGGCCAGGCCGTCGCCGGCCTGCCGGGCGACGCCGGCCCGCCGGCCGTCGAGCGAGGTCCACCAGGCGGCCGCCCCGCCCACGCGAAGCAGCCGGACGGTGACCTCCCGGCCGTCGAGCGACCCGGTCACGATCTCGACCGTGGCGGTGCCGAGGCGGGCCTCGGTCTCCTCCAGCCGGGCCACGGCGGCGTCGAACCGCCGGGCCGGGTCGGTCACGCCGGCGGCGGTGTCGGCCGGGACGAGACCGGGCAGGCTGCCGTCGGCGAGGGCTTCCAGGCCTTTCTCCAGCCGCTCGGCCAGCGAGTCGAGGAGGGCCTCAACGGCCTCCAGCCGCGCCTTCTTGGCCGACAGGGCCTCGACGTCTTCCCGGAGGTCGTCGCGGTCGGCGCGGGCCTTCTCGGCCTCGGCCTTCAGGCGCTGGGCCCGGCGTCGGACGGCCGAGACGAGCAACTCCAGCCGCTCCTTCTCCGCGGCCCAGGCCTCCTTCTCCTCGCCCAGTTGGGACCGTGCCCGGTGGGCGGCGGCCAGGTGGGCCCGGACCTGGTCGGGCACGGCGGCGGCGTCGCCGGTCTCCTGCGGGCCGGCCCCGCCGGCCAGCGGAAGGACGAGGAGGGCCAGGGCGAGGGCTGCGAGGCGGCGCCCCGAGCCGCCATCGTGAGATGGCGGGGACTTTCGCCTGCGGCTGCCGTTTGGCGCGCCGATGCACGTCTCCCCGTGCGATGGTACCCGCGACCTTACGGTCGCGGCTCGGCCGAGCGCCGAGTGTTTTCGAAAGTGTGCCATGTCACTCTCCCCCCTCGGCGGGTTTGCGGAACTCGACCCAGAGGCCGTAGTTGATGCCCTCGGCCCCCGGCGGGCCGGGCAGATGGACCCGGTAATCCGCAACGCCGAGGTCCTCCATGATACCGCGGAGTTGGTCGGCCAGTTTCCGTCGGTCGTACGTCATTTTCTTGCCCTGCTTTGCGCGGATGCGGCGCGCGGTCTCGACCGGCAGGTTCGGCGAGAAGCCCCGTCCAATATACGCGACACCGCCGGGGGCGAGCACGCGGTAAATCTCGGCAAAGCCCCGCTTGCGGTCCTCGCGGTCGCCCCAGAAATGGAAACTGCCGCGCGAGACCACCACGTCGGCCCAGTTCGAGCGCAGCGGCAGGTGCCGGGCGTCGGCCCGGACGGCACTCGCGCGGTGGCCCAGCCCCGCCTCCTCGGCCAGCCGGTAGAAGTGCGGAAAGAAGTGCGGGTTGATGTCGGCGTTGACCCAGTGCATCCGGGTGCGCTTCGCCAGTTCGACGACGAGCGTGCCGGGCCCGCTGCCCACGTCGATGCCGACGCCCTCGGCGTCGGCGAGGTCGAGATGGTCGACGAGGTACTCGGCGAGCGGGGCGTAGACGGGCGCGAGGGTGCCCTGGCTGGCACGGACCATCCGTTCGGCGGCGCGGGCCTGGTCGGCGGCGGCGGAGGTGCCGGCCGGTCGGTCGGCCTCGGCGCCCTTACAGCCCGTGGGGAGCAGGAGGGCGATGGCGAATGTCAACAACATAAAAGGATTGCGTGTCATGCGATTCCTAACGGCACGCGGCGACCAAGGTCGCCGGCCAAATGGGGTGCACGCGGCGCCCGGGGCCATTTAGCCGCCGGGCTTGCCCGGCGCGTCTACCCGGGCACCCCTCATCTTCGCGCGCCCTACCACACGAGCGTCACGCCGCCGGAGTACTGGACGCCTTCGTTCGGCCAGCCGTTGACGGTCGAATAATGCTGGCCGCCCACGTTGTTGACCATGAAGAAGGCGCGGTGCTGCTTCTCGTCGCCGAAGTAGTGGGTGATCTTGGTGGTGACGTCGGTGAAGTCGCCGAGGGCGTGGGGCAAGGCGTTGCGGACGAGGTACCGCTCGTTCTCGTAATCGCCGACGCGTTTGACGAAGACGGAGAACTCCCACGCGTCGCCGAGCATCTGCGACACGCCGCCGCCGACCACGAGGTTCGGCACCTCCTGGTCGTTCTCCCAGTCGCCGGCCCCCTCCTGGCGGGCGGTCATGAGGGTGGCGTTGGCGAAGAACTGCGTGCCGCAGTCGAACCGCTTGCTCCGGGCGTCCAGTTCGAAGCCGTACGACTCCCGGTCGCCGTTATCGTACAGTTGGACGGGGTCGCCGTTGACAATGACGGTGGCGTTCTGTCCGAGGGCGGCGTTCTGCTGATCCACGTAGAAGAAGGTGCCCATGACCTCGCCGAAGCCGTCCCAGGCGCGCTTCAGGCCCACGTCGTACTTGAAGCGCGTCTCGGGGTCGGGCCGCTGGAGTTGGGCGTTGAACATGCCGGGGCGCGAGGCGATCTCGCCCCAGGCAAAGTTGCCGTGCACCGACCACTCGTCCGAGAGGGCGTAGGAGCCGCCCAGGGTGTACGTGCCGAGCGGGTCGGCGTG
>CAYTJE010000227.1:0-5613 GCA_964437855.1 uncultured Anaerolineales bacterium
AGGGGTTCATCTGCCTGACGGGCGAGGTCGGCACCGGCAAGACCACCCTCTGCCGAAGTCTCCTGGGCCGCCTCGGCCCGCGGTTCCGGACCGCCCTCATCCTGAATCCCGTTCTGACCGAGACGCAACTGCTGCGGGCCGTCGTCGAGGAGTTCGGCATCGTCTCCAAACGCCGCGACCGCCTCGGCTACCTGAACCTGCTGAACCGGTTTCTCCTCCAGGTCAATGCCGACGGCCGCGACGCCGTCGTCATCATCGACGAGGCGCAGGACATGTCGGTCCGGGGGCTGGAACTGGTTCGGCTGCTGTCGAACCTGGAGACCGAGCGGCAGAAACTGCTTCAGATCGTCCTGGTGGGCCAGCCGGAACTGCGGAAGCAACTCGCCCGGCCGGCCCTCCGCCAACTGGCCCAGCGGATTACCGTCCGCTACCACCTGGGCCCGATGGACCAGGGCGAAACGGAGCACTACCTGCGGCACCGGATCGAGGTGGCCAGCGGCGAGCAGCAGGCCCCGCGCGTCCGCTTCGACGCCGGCGCCGTCCACGAGATCCATCGCTTCAGCCAGGGCACGCCGCGGCTCGTCAACGCCATCGGCGACAAGGCCCTCCTGGCCGGCTACGTGCACCGCACCGGGCTGATCAACCGCCGACTGGCCCGACTGGCGGCGGCTGAACTGAAGGGGACCGGCGGATGAGCCTGATCAACGATGCCCTCCGGCAGGCCGACGCGGACCAGTGCCGGCGCGACGCCGGCGCCGAGCCGCCCGCACCGCCGACCCTGCCGACCGAAGAGACCCGGGAGCCGCAGAACCCGCCCACGCCGCGCGGCCGCTCGCCCTGGACCGTGGTGCTGGCGGCCGGGTTGCTCGTGCTGGTCGGTCTGACGGCCTACGGCCTGTGGTGGGGCGTCGGCCGGGCACGCGAGACGGCCGGCCTGGCCGTCCAGTCCGCCACCGCCGCGGCTGAAAAGGCCGTGCAGCAGCCGTCGGCCGCCGAGGCCGCGGCGGAGGCCGAGGCCGAACCGACGCCGGGGGCGCCGGCCACATCCGTTCAGACCTCTACGGGCCTGGCCGGGGAAGCCGGCGCCGCGACGCCGGACGACACGGCCCCGGCGGATCACCCCGGGCCCGAATCGGGGGGATCAGACGGCCTGGCTGAGGCCGGCGGGCGCCCGGACGGCGAGCCGGCGGTGGCCGCGGCGGTCTCCGCGGAGCCGTCGTCCGGCGGCGAAGCGGCCCTGGGCATAGCCGAATCCTGGACGCCCGACCTGCTTCTCCGCGACGCCCCGCACGCCGGCGCGGCGTCTGCCGGGCCGGACGGCCCCGGCGGTGCGGCCCCCGTCCTCTTTGACCGACTGCTGGCGGCGCTCCAGGCCGCGGTGCGCGGGGCGCCCCCAGCCCCGCCGACCGTCGCCCCGGCCGGGCAGATGCCGGCCGAGCAGACGCCGGCCGGGCCTGGCCGGCCCCCCGCATCGACCCTGCCGGGCCCGCCCGGGGCTGACGGGTCTGCCGCCGCCACCGAGAAGCAGCCGGAGACCGCCCGCGCGAAGAACAGGGGCAAAGGCGCCGACGGCGGGCTGTTCGGCGGCGGACCGGCGGCGCCGAAGAAACCGGCCCCCCTGCCGCCCGTCGATACGTCCGCGTTCACGATCAGCAGCATCATGACCGGGCCGGGCGGCGGATTGGCCATCATCAACGGCCGGCCGGTTCGCGAAGGCGAGACCGTCGCCGGGGCCAAGGTCATCCGCATCTCCGGCCGGGCGGTGGAACTGGAAATCGACGGCCGACGCGCCACCGTCGGGATGTAACCGCCACCGGTCCACGCCCCTGCCGACGGGGCCGTCACGACGCACGCGTGCCGAGTTTCCGCTGGCAGCCGCTGTGTGAGCCTGACCCGTCGGCCATGGCCGGCTACTGCATCCAGGTAGCCCGCGACCGCGCCTTTACCGACGTGTCGGATGCGGACTCGCTCGCGGCCGTTGTCACGTGGTACGTGCCGGACGTGCCGCTGGCGCCGGGCGGGTACCGGTGGCGGGTGGCGGGCGTCGACGCGGCGGGCCGGCGCGCGGCAACTTCTTGTGAAACCGATTTCACGGCCTGGCGGCTTTCCAACCCGCCTGCATCATGGCCGACAGGCGTTTCACAACGTCGGCGTGCTCGGCCTTGTCGGCCAGGTTCTCGATGGCCCGCGGCCCGGCGGCGTGGTCGTAGAGTTCCCGCTGGACGACCTTGCCGGTCTTTCGGTGCTTCCATTCGGTGTACCGCCACTTCCCGGACCGCAGGCTGTAGCCCATGACGCCGCGGCGGGGGTATTGGCTGAAGGCGGCCGACTTCCAGGGGCGGTTCGGGTCGCGGAGCAGGGGGGTCATGCTCGTGCCCTCGCAGTGGGCCGGCACCGGCAGGCCGCAGACCTCGGCCAGGGTGGGATAGACGTCGACGTACTCGGTCAGGGCATGGCAGACCCGGCCCGCTTTCACGCCCGGCGCGCGCAGGATCATGGGCACGTGGGTGTCGAACTCGAAGTTGGTGTGCTTGCACCAGTCGCCGTAGTCGCCGAGTTTCCACCCGTGGTCGCCCCAGAGGATGACGACGGTGTTCTCCTCGAGGCCCAGGCGCCGGAGTTCGTCCAGGAGGCGGCCGACCTGCCGGTCGGCAAAACTGACGCACGCCCAGTACCCGTGGATGAGGCGGCGGGTGGTGGCCTCGTCCAGGTCGCCCTGTTTGGGGATGTCGGTGTAGGCCCGCAGTTCGCCCCAGTTCGTGAAGGCGAGGCGCGGGGCGCCGGCCGGTTCCTGGGGGTTGGGCAGCGGAATCGCGGCCCGGTCATAGAGGTCCCAATACCGTTTCGGTGCGCAGAACGGGAGGTGCGGTTTCCAGTACCCGACCGCCAGGAAGAACGGCTTGTCCTTGTGCGCCCGGAGGGCCTCGATGGCGGCGTCGGTGAGGGCGCCGCCGCGGTAGGCGTTGTCGGGCACGTCGAGGCATTCGGTGGCCGGGCCGACGGCGTAGTTGTGGGCCCGCGAGCCGGTCAGACCCTTCTGGCGGGCCTCGGCCCTGAGTCGCCGGCGTCGGCGTTTCATTTCCTCGTCGGCATAGAGCGAGCCGCCGACGCGCGGCCGCTCGCTCCAGCCCTCCTTGTCGTCGTGGCCGTGGTGGTAAATCTTGCCGAGCGAGACCGTGTGGTACCCGTGGTTGCGGAAGTGCTGCGGCAGGGTCAGGACGTCGGGCAGGACGCTCCGGACGGGCGTGCGGAGGCCGTAGATGCGGGTCGAGTCCGGCCTCAGGCCCGTCAGGAGGCTCGCCCGCGAGGGGGCGCAGACGGCCTGCTGGCAGTAGGTCCGCGTGAAGCGGGTGCCGCCGGCTGCCAAGCGGTCGATGTTCGGGCTCTTGACGTGCGGATGGCCGTAGCAGCCCAGTTCCGGCCGGAGGTCGTCCACCGCAATGAAGAGGACGTTGCGTTTGCCGCCGGCCGCGGCGCGGGCGAGGCGGGCGGCCCCGGTCAACGACCCGGCGGCCATCGCGGCGGCCGAGCCGGCCAGAAACCGGCGACGTGAAAGTAGCGACATCGGGGCCTCCTTTCCTGACCCGCGACACGCGGGGGGTTATCTCCGCTTGCCGCGAACGTGTTTCACCAGCGGCCAGTAGGGGTTATCGACGTGTTCGCGGGCCATGATGCCCGCCATCCGTTTGACGATCTCCGGGTGCTGCCCGGCAAGGTCGCGGGTCTCGCCGGGGTCGGTCGAGAGGTCGTACAGTTCCATCGGGTCCGCGGTGCCCCAGCGGAGCGCTTTCCACTTGCCGACGCGGACCGCCTGCTGGCACGGGCTGAAGAACTCCCAGTAAAGAAATTCGCGCGGGGCCTGCTTCCTGCCCAGGAGCGTCGGCAGGATGGAGAGACCGTCGGTGTCGGCCGGCGGCTCGGCGCCCGCCAAATCCGCCGCCGTGGCCGGAAAATCGTAGAGGGCCGTCGGGAAGTCCGTGACGGTCCCGGCGGGGACCTTGCCGGGCCACCGGACGACCAGGGGGACCCGCACCCCGCCTTCGTACAGCCGGCGCTTCGTTCCCTTGAACGGGCCGTTCGAGTCCAGGTGCTTGGCGTGCGGCGAGTTGGGGCCGTTGTCGGAGGTGAAGAAGACGATCGTCCGCTCGTCGAGCCCCAGTTGCTTCAGCAGGGCGCCCATCTCGCCGATGTCCTCGTCCATCCGCGTGATCATGGCCGCGTAGTTCCTGATGGGCTGCGGCCAGGGTTGGTCGGAGTAGGGGGCGTCGTCCGGCACCACGTACTTCCCGTGGGGAATGGTGTACGGCAGGTAGAGGAAGAACGGCTCGTCCTTGTGCCGGCGGATGAAGCGGAGGGCGTCGGCGGCAAAGAGGTCGTGCGTGTACTGCTCCTTCTTGCCGCCCCGGTTGCCCTCCAGTTCCACGCGTTCGCCGTTGCGGAGGAGGTAGTCCGTGTAGTAGTCGTGGGCGTGGACCTGGTCGAGGTACCCGAAGTAGTAGTCGAAGCCGTGCTTGTCGGGCGTGCCCGTGGTGCCGGGGTTGCCCAGGCCCCATTTGCCGATCATGCCGGTGGCGTAGCCGGCCTTCTTGAGGAGCGAGGCGACGGTGACGTCGTCGGCCTTCAGGGGGACCAGGGGCCGGCCCTTGAACGTGCCCTTCAGGGCCTTGGCGGTGTTGTCGCGCCGGGTGCCGTGGCCGGCGTGGAGCCCCGTCATCAGGGTGCACCGGGCCGGTCCGCACACGGGGGAGCCGGTGTAGGCGTCGGTGAACCGCATGCCCTCGGCGGCCATCCGGTCGAGGCATGGCGTCAGGACGTGCTTCGAGCCGTAGCAGCCGAGGTCGGCCCAGCCCTGGTCGTCGGCCATGATGAAGATGATGTTGGGCTTGCCTCCGGCTGCCGCCCGGGCGAGCGACGCCCCCCAGGCCGCGGCGGCGCCGGCGGCCGTGCCGGCGAGAAAGTTGCGGCGGGACAAGGTCTTCACGGCACACTCCTTCCTGATACGTGGGTTCTTGTGTGTCTGTGTGGACGGGCGGCGGGCGCGTCACACCTGCCAGGGGGCCCGCATGCTGCGGCCCATCCGGCGTGCGGCGCCGGGGTCGCCGAGTATCCGCTCCCGCTCGGGGTCCCAGCGAATCCGCCGGCCCAGACGCATGGCGATGTTCCCCAGGTGGGCCACCGTGATGGACCGGTGGCCGACCTCGACGGGCGTGATCGGCTCGCCGCTGGTCCGGATGCAGTCGAGCCAGTCGCGGCGGTGGCCCTGGCGGTGGTCGCCGCGGGGCCGGGCCAGGTGGACCTCGCCCGGCAGAATCCGTTCGCGGAGCAGCCGGTCCGGATGCGCGGTCAGACCGCTGCGGGTGACGTGGACCCACCCGTCGTCGCCGATGAAGCGGACGCCCTGTTTCAGCACATCGTTGCTGGCGACCTCCAGCGCGAGCCCGCCGGCGTACCGGCACGTCAATCGGTAGTGCGTGGCGGCGTCGTACAGGCCGTCTTCGGGGAACGTGCCGGTGCCCTCGACCTCGACGGGCCCCGTGCCGTCGGTCCCCATGCCCCACTGGGCGATGTCGATGTGGTGGGCGCCCCAGTCGGTCACCTGGCCGCCGGAGTAGT
>CAYTJE010000228.1:0-5604 GCA_964437855.1 uncultured Anaerolineales bacterium
GCCGGCCGGCTCGCGGCCGACGGGTCAACGGCGCAGGGTCCACGCGTCGTTCCCGTATTGCTCGCGCACCAGGGCCCCGATGCGCTCGTCCAGCCCGTCCCCCAGCGCCGCCGGCGGCGCGTCCGGCGCCAGGCCGAACGCCTCGGACACGGCGCCCGCGAGCGCCTCGCGGCCCAGCGGCAGGTTGCAGACGAATGCCGCGTGCGGCCGTCCGGCGCGGTACGCCGGCTCGGTCGGCGGCGGTCGGAGGTACCGGTCCAGGCGCGCGAGGTCCATACGGTAAAGCAGCGTGCCGTGATGCAGGAGGAACCGCCGCCGCCGCCGCTGGGCGCTGCCGCCCACCTTCCGGCCCCGCCAGGCCAGGTCGGAGATGCCGGCGTGGACCACGTCGCAGCCCCGCCGCGAACACGCCGCCCCCACGCGAGACAGGACCCACCGGTACGAGGGGCGAACGGCCCGCAACCCCGGCCGCGCCGCCATGTCGAGGACGACCGCGTAGGCCAGGCACCCGGCGTCCAGGAGGACCGTTCCGCCGCCGGAATGGCGCCGATGAACGGGCACGCCGGCCCGGCGGCACGCGTCGAGGGCTATCTCGCGCCGGCAGGCGGCCCCGACGCCCATCACGACCGCCGGCCGGGGAACCTCGTAGAACCGCAGGCACTCGCCCCCGTCCCCGGCGTCGGCCAGGTCGAGCAGCACCTGGTCGCAGGCCAGGTGGTGGGCGGCGCGGTCGGAGTGGAACTGGACAAGGTGCATCGTGTGCCGTCCTGCCGCGCGTTCTTCCGCGCGGCGGGTACGGAGACCCGCCGCGCTCGAGTCAGCGTTGTAAGGTTACGCCTCGTCCGGCAAGGGGAAGCAGACGTCCAGCCGCCGGGCCGCGGTCACCTCATCGAGCCGCCCCACGGGCGTGGTCGTGGGCGCCCGGTGAAGCGCGTCGGGGTCCGCCTCGGCGAGGCGGGCGATCTCGACCATGGCCTCCACGAAGGCGTCGAGCGTCTCCTTGCTCTCGGTCTCGGTGGGCTCGATCATGAGCGCCTCGGGCACGACGCCCGGGAAGTACATCGTGGGCGGATGGAAGCCCCGGTCGATCAGCCCCTTGGCGATGTCGAGGGCCTTGACGCCCTTCTTGGCCTGCGGGGCCGCCGAGAGCACGAACTCGTGCATGCACCGGCGGTCGAACGGCACCGTGTAATGGGCGCGGAGGCGGGCCAGCAGGTAGTTGGCGTTGAGGACCGCCGTCTCGGCCGTCCGCTTCAACCCCTCGTGCCCAAGCGCCAGCATATAGGCATACGCCTTGAGTATGACGCCGAAGTTGCCGTAGAACGGGGCCACGTAGCCGATGCTGTCCTGGCGGTCGTACTCCAGGGCGTAGGTGCCGTCGGCCCGCTTCACGACGACCGAGGTGGGCAGGAACGGGACCAGGCCCTCGGCCACGCCGACGGGCCCGGCGCCGGGTCCGCCCCCGCCGTGCGGCGTGGCGAACGTCTTGTGGAGGTTCAGTTGCACCACGTCGAAGCCCAGGTCGCCGGGGCGGGCCCAGCCGGCGATGGCGTTCAGGTTCGCCCCGTCGTAGTACATCAGGCCGTCCACGGCATGGACCACCTCGGCCAGGGTCCGGATGTCGCGGTTGAAGAGGCCGAGCGTGTTCGGGCACGTCAGCATGAGGGCGGCGGTCCCCTCGTCCACGAGGTCCTCGACGGCGGCCGGGTCCAGCACGCCCCGCTCGCTCGTGGGGGCCGCCACCACCTGGTACCCGGCGATGGCGGCGCTGGCCGGGTTCGTGCCGTGCGCCGAGTCGGGAATAATGACCGTCGTCTTGCGGTGGCCGTGGTGGCGATGATAGGCGGCGATGAGCATGGCGCCGGTCAGTTCGCCGTGGGCGCCGGCGAGCGGCTGCATGCTGAACTGGGCCATGCCGGTGACCTCGCACAGCAGTTGGGCCACCTCGTACAGGACCTGGAGGGCGCCCTGGGTCAGCAGGCCCCCGCCGCGCAACTGGGGCAGCAGCGGATGGAGGCTGGAAAAGCCCTCCAGGCCGGCCACGTCCTCCAGGAACTTCGGGTTGTACTTCATGGTGCACGAGCCCAGCGGGACCATGTGCGTATCGACGCTGAAGTTGCGCTGCGCCAGTTGCGTGAAGTGCCGCACCACCTCCAGTTCCGAGACCTCCGGCAACTCGGCGTCGCGGGGTCGGCACAGGGCGTCGGGGATCTCGGCCCGGGCGGGCACGTCGCTGGGCGGAAACCGGAAGCCCCGCCGGCCGGGCGTGCTCTTCTCGAAGATCAGGCTCATAGCAGGCCCTCCACCGCCTCGGCGAACGCGCCGATTTCCTCCTTGGTCCGTTTTTCGGTCACGGCCACCAGCAGCCGCTGCTCCATCCCCGGATAGTACTGCGCCAGCGGGAACCCGCCCGCGTAGCCCTTCTCGATAAGGCCGCTGACCACCTCGCCCGCCCCGGCCGGCAGGTCGCACACGAACTCGTTGAAGAACGGCGCCGCGCGGTGGACCGTCACGCCGTCGATGCCCTCGAGGCGCCGGGCGGCGTAGGCGGCCTTGTCGGCCGAGAGGCGGGCCACCTCTTTCAGCCCCTCCTTCCCCACCAGCGACAGGTACACCAGCGCCGCCAGCGCGCACAGCGCCTCGTTGGTGCAGATGTTGCTAGTGGCGCCCTGTCGGCGGATGTGCTGCTCGCGGGTCTGGAGCGTCAGGACGAAGCCGCGGCGCCCCGCTCGGTCCTCGGCCACGCCCGCCAGCCGGCCGGGCATCTGGCGGATGAACCGCTTGCGGGTGGCCATGAACCCCAGGTACGGGCCGCCGAACGAGAGCGGCAGGCCCAGGCTCTGGCCCTCGCCGGTGGCGATGTCTACGCCCATGTCGCCGGGCGTCTTCAGCAGCCCCAGCGACAGGGGGTAACAGGACATCACCGCCAGGGCCCCCACGTCGTGGGCCATCGCCACCACGTCCGCCAGGTCGTCGATGAAGCCGAAGAAGTTCGGGTTCTGGAGCACGATGGCCGCCGTCTCCTCGTCCAGGAACGGCTCCACCTGGTCGCGCGGCGTGGGGCCGCAGGTCGTGGGCACCTCCCGGAACGCCACGTTCAGGTTCCGCGTATAGCCGTGGAGCATGTTCCGGTAGATGGGATTGACGCCGCTGTCCAGGACGATCTTGTTGCGGCCGGTGAGTCGTGCGGCCATCATGGCGGCCTCGTAGAGCGCCGTGCCGCCGTCGTACAGGCTGGCGTTGGCCACCTCCATGCCGGTCAGCCGGCACACGGCCGTCTGGTACTCGTAGATGGCCTGGAGGGTGCCCTGCGACGCCTCGGCCTGGTACGGCGTGTAGGCGGTGTACAGTTCGCCCCGGCGGAGGATGGCGGTGACCGCCGACGGCACGTAGTGGTCGTAGAAACCGCCGCCGACGAACGGCGTCAGGTGGGTGGCGTTCTTGGCGGCGAGGTGGGCCAGGTGGTTGCGGACCCCGATTTCCGACCGGCCCTCGGGCAGGTTCAACTCGCCGGCCCGGAGGGCGGGCGGAATATCCTCAAACAACGCCTCAACCCGCTCGACGCCGATCGCCCGGAGCATCTCCCGGCGCTGCGACTCGGTGTGGGCGATGTAGTCCATGGCGGTGTGTCTCCCGGTTTCTGGGCCCTCCGGCTGCTTCCGTTTCCCTCTCCCCTGGCGGGAGAGGGTCAGGCGAGGGGGTGTCGGCTGCAATCGCGGTTCATCACCCTCACCTGCTACTCTGCGAAGCGGCGCTTCCACCCTCCGCAGCGGCAGCGCCGCTGCTGCGGAGGACGGGTCGCTGCGAAGCACGAGCCATCCCTCTCCCATCGAGGGAGAGGGCGTGGCGGCTCCCGCTTCTACCCCGCGAGGGTGTCGAGGTACGCGCGGTAGGCCTCGGCGTCCATCAGCGCGTCGAGGTCGGCCGGGTCGGCCAGGTCGATACGGCAAATCCAGCCGGCCTCGTCGTGCTGGTCGTCCAGCAGGGACGGGTCGGACGCGAGCGCGTCGTTCACCTCCGCCACGGTGCCGCCGGCCGGCGCGTACACGTCGCTGACGGCCTTGACCGATTCGACGGTGGCGATCTTCCCGCCCTGCTCCACCTGGGCGCCCTCGCCGGGCAACTCGATAAACGTGACGCCGGAGAGTTGCTCGGCGGCGTAGGCGGTCAGGCCCATCGCGGCGGGGCCGCCCTCCTCCGGCTTCAGCCACTCGTGCTCCTTGGTGTAGAGGCGATCGTCCGGTACGTGCATGTCATGTCCTTTCTCGGGACGCGGCGCGGGCCGTTCCGTCTTCGTAAAAGGGCGGGGCCGCCACCTGGCCGGCGATTCCGCTGCCGCGCGTTTCGGCCCGGACCCGGACGCCGGGTTGGGCGCACGCGGGCGGCAGGTAGGCCATGGCGACGGCGCAGCCGAGGCTCGGCGCGAACGAGCCGCTGGTCACGCTTCCCTCGCCGCCGGGGTCCAGGGCGCGGACGGGGTCGCCCTCGCGGGCGGCCCGCCGGCCGGCGAAGACGACGCCGGCCAGCCGGCGGTCCACCCCGTGTCGGAGCCGGTCGGCGACGGCCTCGGCGCCCACGTAGCCGCCGTCGTCGGGCAGAAAGCGGTCCAGACCCGCCTCCACCGGCGTAACCGACTCGTCCAGTTCGTGACCGTAGAGCGGCAGGCCCATCTCCAGGCGGAGCGTGTCGCGGGCGCCCAGGCCGGCGGGCCGGACGGCGTCGTCGGCCAGGAGCCGGGTCCACAGGGCCTCGGCGCGGGGCGGCGGCACGTACAGTTCGTAGCCCCGCTCGCCCGTGTAGCCGGTCCGGCTGACGAGGGCGTCGAGGCCGGCCAGCGAGCATCGGCGAAAGCGGAAGTACCCCAGGTCGGCCAGGTCGCCGCCGCCGAGCCGCGCCAGCACCTCCACGGACGCCGGGCCCTGGAGGTCGAGTTTGGCGGTGGCGTCCGAGACGTCCTCGAACGCGACGTTCGTCAACCGGTCGGCGAGCACCTGGGCGTCGCGCCGGCGGGTGCCGGCGTTGGCCACGATCATCACCTCATCCTCGGCCATGCGGTAACAGATAAGATCGTCCAGGACGCCGCCCGCCTCGCTGAGCAGAAAGCCGTACCGGCACCGGCCGACGCCGAGGTCGCGGACGCGGCAGGCCACCGCCCGGGCCACCGCCTCGACGGCCCCGGGGCCGGCGACGCGGAACTCGCTCATGTGGCACGTGTCGAAGAGCGAGGCCCGCGAGCGCGTGTGGGCGTGTTCGGCCAGGATGCCGGCGTACTGGACGGGCATCTCCCACCCGGCGAACGTGACCAGGCGGGCCCCCAGCGCGCGGTGGCCGTCGTAGAGCGGCGTCCTCATCCGCCCGCCCCCTCTCGCCGGGCCTCGCCCACCCGGCCGTGGCCGTTCATCGCGGGCTCCGGAGGCTCCGGCCGGGGGCGGCCGGGGCCCGGACGCGGATGCAGACCGTGCCCTCCGTCGACCGATGGAAAACAGAAGACCGGGAATCGGCGGGTTCTCCGAACGGGTTCCACGGCGCAGGCTCCCAGACGTCCGAAAACCGGGTTGTCCTGGCCTCTGTCCTGGAACCTGAGAGATTGGCCGGTGGGCCTTG
>CAYTJE010000229.1:0-5438 GCA_964437855.1 uncultured Anaerolineales bacterium
TCCGGTCGCTGGCCGACCCGTTGGTGATCCTGTCGGCCATTCCGCTGGCCATCGGCGGGGCGCTGTGGGGCCTCCTCCTCTTCAACAAGCCGATGACGATGCCTGGCAACATGGGAATGATCTTCCTGGCCGGCACGGTCATCAACAACAGCGTCCTGCTGCTGGACTTCGTCAAGACCGCGCGGCGGGAGGGCCTCGAGAAACGGGAGGCCATCCTTCAGTCGGTCCGGCTGCGGATCCGGCCCATCCTGATGACCACGTTCTCGACGGTGGTGGGCCTCTCGCCGCTGGTCTTCGAAATGGCCGTGGGGCTGGAACGCATGAGCCCGCTCGCCATCGTCGCGGCCACCGGCCTGCTGGTCGGCACGTTCATGACGCTGGTCGTGACGCCGGTGGTCTATTCGAGTGTCGACGGCCTGGCCGCGGCCTTCTCGCGGGCGTGGCGGTATCTCCTCGGCAGCGTTGAAAGCGGCGGCCCCACCAGCCCGGCCGACCGAGCCTAACACTACAACGCTATTGAGGCCGGTAAAACCAATGTCGCAACGCTCGGACATCGCGGGTGCCACGGATTGCTCGCAATCCGTGCTTCCTGGGTCGCGACGCACGGTTTGACAAGCAAACCGTGGCGCCCTCCCTATGGTTTTCCCGGCTTCAATAACTCGTGCGCGGCGGGTCTCCGCAGGCGCCGCGCAGCCCTGGAAAGCCCGTTTCCAGCGCGGTGGGTGCGGAGACCCACCGCGCAAAACGCCGACTTAGCGTTGTCGTGTTAACCCTGAGTCGCATCAGGAGTTACGCGAAACCGGTCCCGTTCCCTTCCCCGCTCCGGCACCGTAGCGGTGCGTTTTTGCGACGGCAGGGCGGCGAACGATTGCAGATCTACAACCCCGGTTTCCGCACCCCTGCACGCCGCGGAGCCGCATGTGACTGGTTCCGGTGGCGTCATTTCACAACCCGCCCCCGGGTGCCGTGGAGATGGCTACGCCCACACGTTCATCGAGGACGAACGGTCGGCGCTGGCGCGGCTGCCGGGGTTGGCTGGTCAAGACGGGCACGACCGAAACCGTGCCTGCCAGGGGCACTGACCACGAGTGGCCTTTGGTGTCCCCACCCCGGCCTGGACGACGGGCGTGAAACGCCGCCTGGGCAGCCTGACACCGAGTACTTCCCCTGCGGCCGTCCCCGCGATGAGCGCCGGGGGGCTCGCCCAGAGCCACCGATCGCGACGGGTTCACCGGCCCTGCCACGGCGCGCAACCCACCTGCCAAAATGACAGCCCCGTTGGCCCTGCCAGACTGGGGCCTTTCTTGTAACGCCTTGTTTTAGCGAGACTTACGTGGGCGAGCGTTTGGGCACGGCGGTTGTAGGCGGGCAAGGGCGACTGAAAAGTGCGGTTCAAGGCAACGTACCGGTGAACAGTGAACGTAGGAGAAGGCGCTCGACCAGTTGCTCCTGGCCCAGACCCAGGGCGTGACGTTTGAGGTCAACAAGGAGGATAACCCCCTGGTCGCGGCCCAGAGGGCACTGCAACTGGCGGAGCGGATGGTGGAGCAGGAGCGTCCCGAAGCCGCCAGGGTGAATCTGCAACTCGCCAAGAACCACCTCGTGATCTATCGCGGCCTCATCCCGAAGAGCGAAGAGGAAAAGGTCCGCACCCTGGAAAAAGACATCACCAAACTTCAGGGGCAGATCGGCAAAGAAGGAGCCGCCGAGAAGATCCGCGAGTTCTGGGACCGCGTGGCCGGTTGGTTCACCCGGCAGCCCGGCGAGGCGGAGAAGACCACCGAAAAAGCCGAGCCGAAGAAGCAGAAGGGGAAGAAGTAATCGAGCCGACGGCGCCTCCGGGCGCCGGCTCGCGCAGGCATAGAGAAAGGAGGGATCACCATGGCGATCCGCGACCTGATTCCGTGGCGTCGGCGAGCCAGCCCGGCGCCCGCCCGCAACCGCACGGGCGATCCGTTCCTGGCCCTCCAGGATGAGATGAACCGGCTGTTCGACCGGTTCCCCTGGGGCTGGGGCCCCGAGCCGTTCGGCCAGTTGACCCCCCTCGAGGGGACGTTCGCCCCGAGTGTCGACATTTCGGAGAACGACAACGAGATCCGCATCCAGGCCGAAATGCCGGGTATGGACGAGAACGACATCGACCTCCCTGCGGCCGTTTGATCGCAGCGCCCGCCGTCAAGCATGCACGAAGGATGACGGGAGTAGGGGGCGATGCCCGAGCGCGGACCGCGCCTCGTCTGTAACACCCCCCGGCAGACGAAGCCGTCCTCTCGGGCATCTGCCAACCCCGACCGGCAACACGAACCAGGGAACCGGCGAAGCGACCGGTGGCCCGAAACGCACACGACTCCCTTGCCGCTCGTCCGGTCACGAGCGGCGATGCGAAAGGAACAGCGGACCGGAAAGGCGCCGCTGCGGGCGCTCGTCGAACGTACGGGGAAGGAGGTACGCCGTGATGCAGGAGCACGCACAGCATGACACCGCCCGACGGCCGGGGGAACCGCAGACCCTGCCCGAACCCCTCCAGACGCTTCTCCAGGAGGCCGCCGCCCAAGGCGCGACCGACGTGCATCTCGACCCGATCCCGGACGGCGTCCTCATCCGGTTCCGCGTCGACGGCATGCTGCACACGAAGGAAACGGTTCCCGCCGAGCAGGGGCGGCGGTTGCAGAACCAGGTCCGCGTTGCCGCCGGGCTGGACACCGAAACCGTCTTCGTGCCCGTCGAGGCAAGGATGCACTGGCGCGAGCCGGCGGGCGAACGGACCATCCGCGTCGTCATCGTCCCCACCGCCGGCGCCGAAGCGACGCATCTGCGCATCCTGTATCCCCCCGAGAGACTCCGGGACATCCGCGCCCTGGGCCTGCCGGCGGATCAGTTGGAACAGGTCCTCGGTGTCCTGAAAACCTACAGCGGCCTCGTCCTCGTGGGCGGGCAGACCGGCACGGGAAAGACCACGACGCTCTATGCCCTGGCGCCGGCGTCGACGCCCTCGACGGCTCCGACGCGACCGTGGCCGGCACGCGCCTGATGAACCAGAGCGTCTTCGGCAACGTCATCTACGCGATCAACGACCACACGAGCGTCGGGCTGGAGGTCTCGCACTGGCGAACCGCCTACGAGCAGCGCGGCACCGGCGACGCCCTGCGGCTGCAGAGTTCGCTGATCTACAAGTTCTGATGGGAGTGGCGCCGCGGGCCGTCTTGCCCGCCGTGTGCGCTGCGCGGCGGCCAGGACCGGCCACCCCGCTGCCGTCGCCCGCGCCGCCGGACAGGTGGCCCCTCCGGCAGCGCCGCGGCCGGCCGCGGATGCCCGCCGCCGGATGCGGATGCCCGCCGCCATGACCCGGGCGAAGGTGTTGCAGCGGTATCGGACAGACTTGCGCCGCAAGGTCAAAGCCCTGCGAACGCCGGGCAAGCCCGCGAGCCTCAGGCCGAACTGGCGGAGAGGGGGGGATTCGAACCCCCGGTGCCCCGAAGGGCACGCCGGTTTTCGAAACCGGTGCATTCGTCCACTCTGCCACCTCTCCGGGTTTTCCCAAGTCCCTCAACACGAAGCACGTAGCCCGACAGCGCCACCTCCCGCGCGGTGGGCCTCCTGGCCCACCGCGCCGAAAACGCCGATGGCGCCCCTGTCGTGGATGTCGGGTCTGTTGACCCGACCTGCACGCCGTAGCACGGGGGGTTACCCCCCCCCCCGCGCTACGGCACGTAAGTCTCGTTGGCGAAAGAAGTTATGTTCGTTGCCGGTTGCCAGGTCGCGTTGTAGTACTACCTGCGTGTGGCCGAGGCCGTTCACGCCGGACCCAAGCCCCGCGAAGGAAGCGTATCGCCTGATACCGCGACTGTCAAGCCGGTGTGCGACGCCTCGTGGGAAGTGCCCCAGACAGGCCGTTGGCGTCGGGCCGTCGGCGAGGTCGCAGGCGGCGTGGTGAGGCCGTTCGGCGTCGGCGAGGCGGCGTTGCCATCAATCGACCGTCAATCGCCCGGCCGGCTGATCGACGGGCGCGCTGGCTCCGCGGTTCAGGAAGATGTCGAGGCGCGGCGCCTGCCACTTGTACGGTTTGGCGAGAATATCGAGCCGGCCATTGCCGGCCAGGTCTGCCATTCGCGCCTCGTGCAGGCCGAACCCGTTCAGGAGCTCCGTGCGGGTAAACCCACCCTGGCCGTCGCCCAGCAGAATCCACGCCTTGGGATTCGGGTTCAGGCCGAGTTGCATCTCTGCCACAAAGATATCCTGATGCCCGTCGCCGTTGAAATCCACCACGTCCAGGGAATGCGCGTCCCACAGTGTATCGATCAGCGCTTTGCCGATCCAGTCGCCCTTTTGCCATTCGTACATCATCAGCGGGCCCTTGCCATCGCCGACCGCCAGCAGCACCTGTGGCCGCTCGCCGGGCTTGAAGCGCCCGATCGCCACGCGCGTGAAGACGTAGCCGGCGTCGATGATATGCGGGGCAAAGACCCCGGCGCCTTCATGCTTGAACCAGCGTCCTCCCCCGACAAGGTCGAGTTGCCCATCGCCGTCGATGTCTGCCGCCGCCAGCCCCTCGTGCTCATGGGGCTTCCGCCAGGAGGGATAGGTTCCGCGCGGCGGCGGCTCCTTCTCGGTGTAGGAGTAGATGGGGCGCATCGTCCATTCGCCCTCATGCGCACGCGGATCGGCCGGGACCTTGGCCAGGAGGAGCCTGCGGGCGTTCTGGTTCCAGAAGACCAGGTCGGCCCGGCCATCGCCGTCGAAATCCCCGAACAACTGGTCGTGGTGCTTGTGGGGGCCCGACGCCGTAAACCCCCGCTATTCATGTACCTGCAAAGGCTTCAGATTCCAGATTGCTTCTGAAAAGGGCCCCGGCCGCGGGACGGGCAAGGCGGCCCACCGCGCTTCCCCCTGGCGTGAGGCGCGAAACAGGTTGCGGGCCGCCCAGAAGCCTCACAAGGCTCGCCGCGGCTTGTCGGCAGTCATCAAACGAACCTGGGCGAATCCCGCCAATCGGGACCTTCTGAAACGGGTGGCCGAGGCCGCAGGTGCACGCTTCCTTGACTGCAGGGCCTCCGGGCTGTAGATTCACAGGCTGCGGCAGCCGTCCGGCGAGAAGGCCGCCCGCGACACCAAGGCGGTTGTCCATGGCGGCGTGGAAACCTTCACCTGCGCCGAAGAAGCGGACCTTGCTGCGGACCTTGTTGCACCACCGGCCGTTGCCATGGGCCGCTAATGGAAACGACGCGTACGGCCTTGTGGGCTTCTTCGGGCGTCTGCGTCGGCATGGCGCGGGCATGGAGACGCTCTTTACGACAACCCGCCTCTGCCACGACGCCGGGGGCAGCATAACCCTCGCCCAGGCTGTCGTCAAGGTTGCCGAGAGAAGAACCGGCGTCTCAACGAAGGCGCGTAAGCCCTTCGGAAGACGCGTGTCGGGGCCCGTAGCTCAGCGGTAGAGC
>CAYTJE010000230.1:0-5427 GCA_964437855.1 uncultured Anaerolineales bacterium
TTCCTCATCAAGCCCGACCGCCTGTTCGTGCACGGCGAGGTGCTCGGCAAGGACGTGTTCACGGCCGGCATGAACGCCGAACGGTTCTGGCTGTGGATTCGGCCGGACGTCAACACCGTCTGGACGGGTCGGCGCGGCGGGGCGGGGGAGCGCCGGTTCATCCTGTCGCCGGCCGACCTGATGGTGGCCGTCGGCCTCTTCCGTATCGACCTGGGCCCGTCCACGCCGGCGGAGTTCGTCGCGCAGCGCCGCCACTACGTGCTGACCGAGGGGTGGCCGGCGCCGGAAAGCCCGGTGCCGCGCCGCCGGGTCTGGTTCGACCGCGCCACGCTCCGACCCGTGCGGGTGGACCTCTTCGACGAGGCCGGCCGCCGGCTACTCATGGCCGAACTGCTGCGCTACGAACCGGTCGGCCCGGACGGGACGGCCCTCGCCACGGCGTACCGGGCCCGCTTCTACGGTAACGGGCGGGAGATGGTCCTGGTGCTTCGTCTGAAGGACGTCCGGCCGGAGAAGGAGCCGAATCCGCGGATCTTCGAGTACCGCCGGCCGCCGGGCGCCGAGGTCCGCGACCTGGATGCACAATAGTGCGTTTCACGGTCGAATGGTGGGGATTCCCGCGCGGTGGCTCTCCTGAGCCACCGCGCGAAAGAATCTGGAAACTCGGCCGTGCAGGCCGCGCGGCAACCGGGCCAGGATTCAGGCGCTGGACCCGCTCACAGCGGCGGCGAGGGCCTTCTTGACGTCCGGCTGCTCGACGTACGGGTCACTGTATCGGTCGGCGTAGGCGAGCAGTTGCTTCGACAGGCCGCGGACCACCTCGCGGCACGCCGGCTTGCCGAAAAGGTTCGTCACCTCGTCGGGGTCGGCCTGGAGGTCGAAGAGCCACGGCTCATCCCCTCCGCTGTACACCAGTTTGTAGCGGCTGGTGACGGCCGCCAGCCACCCCGAGTTGCCCTTCCGGCCGCTCGTGCTGCGGATGAAGGCGACGTCGTTCCACCCCTCCGGCGCCCGGCCGGTGGTGAACAGCGTGGACGCATCGCGTCCCTGCTCGGCGCCGGTCGTCTCGACGCCCATCAGGCGGAGGATGGTGGGCAGAAAGTCGACGCACGAGAGCGCCTCGCGGACGACCGTCCCGGGCCGAATCCTGCCCGGGTACCGGATGACGAACGGAATCCGGGCCGAGGCCTCGTACGGCACGCCCTTGTTGTGCCGGCCGTGCTCACCGCACAGGTCGCCGTGGTCGGACGTGAAGAGGACGATGGTCTTCTCGAGCACGCCGGCGGCCTTGAGGGCCTTCAGGATTGTGCCGACGTTGTCGTCCACGCACTTGACCATGCCGAAGTAGCGGGCCATCTGGCTGGTGTTCAGCCGGTTGGCCTGCTTCTTGCCCCAGGAGGGCAGGCCCTCGCCGGGCTTGTGCATCGTCCGCGGCGGCTTGAACGCGATGTCCTGAAACATCGTGTCGTACGGCGGGCGGACCGTGTTCGGGCCGTGCGGGTCCGGAATGCTGACCATGTAGCAGAACGGCTCGTCCTTGTGGGCGCGGATGAACTCGACGGTCTTGTCGGCCAGGAAATCCGTGGTGAACGACTGCTCATCGGCGCCCTTGACATCGTAGGACGGCTTGCCGTTCTTGCGTGCCTTGACGCGGGGCCCCTCGGCCGTGTCCTCCATTTGCTTCCAGTGGCCGCGGTTAAACATGTACCGGTTATCGGTGAAGCCGAACGTGCGTTCGGGGGCCCACTGCGGCTTGCCCGTGCCGTCCAGGTGCCACTTGCCCGCGTAGCCGGTGGCGTAGCCCTGGCGGCGGAGGATTTCGGCGAAGGTCACGGCGTCGTCCCGCATGGGAATGTTGTTCCGGACGACCGGCGTGTTCTGCGGATACATGCCCGACACCAGCGCGCTGCGCGACGGCGAGCAGACGGGCGTGGTCCCGTAGAACCGCGTGCACAGGGCGCCTTCCTTGGCGATCCGATCGATGTTCGGCGTGGGGCAGACCGCCTCCTCGCCCCAGACGAGGGCCTGCTCGGTCGGCAACAGGGCGCGGTAGCAGCCCAGGGTCCGGAAATTGTGCTCGTCGGTGTGGATGACCAGGAGGTTCGGCCGGTCCGCCGTTGCCGCCAGGGCCTGCCCGCAGAGCGCGCCCGTCGCCGTCACGCCCACCGTTTTCAGGAAGGTCCGTCGTCTCACAGCGTGCCTCCTTCCGATGAAACATGCCCTCTTGCGGGTTTCTCCCAGGCCCGCCACACGGTTTCAAGTGAGGATACGTGTTTTAACCCGCCCGGCGCCTCCGGGGGAACGCCCAAATTGCGGTTTCTCCGGATGACTCGCAGACGCCCCCGCCCCCGGATCCCTCGCAGCACCTCCCCCAGCCTTTTCGGGGCACCCGCCCGGCGCCGGAAGGCTCGCGACCGGAGCAGGAGGCCCGGCGTCGAGTTTGACAAACTGCGGTTTGTGTTGTATCCTTATACGGGCCACAGACTTATAAGAACAGGGGCTGGCTCAAAGGGAGTGAGCGGCCTTTTTTGTTGCCTGCATCAAGAACGGGCGACCCAGGCCCGTAAACGGCTGAGGAGAGGGGTATGATGATGTATCGTCGCAGCCGTACCGGTTGGATGCCCCTGGTGCTTGGCGCGGCCCTGGCCGTCCTGGCCTCCGCCGCTGCGGCCGAAGAGCCGTTTACCTTCGTCAGCATCCCCGACTGGCTGAACGCCGACATCGGCGACATCACCGGCCTGCCGTCGTACGACGGCGGCGGGAACAGTTGGTCGCCATCGTACCAGGTTGCGATGGATTTTGTCCTCGACAACGTGGCGGCCGAGAGTCCCGAGTTCGTCCTGGTCGCCGGCGACATGGTCAACGGCCACTGGAACCAGGACGTGGAGGGTCGGGAGATCTTCGGGCCCACCGGCACCCGCGCCCAGAAGGCCGATGCCATCAACAACGCCGCCGACTTCTATTTCACCGAATGGAAGCAGCGGTTCGACGCCCGCGGCCTGACGGTGCACACGGCCGTCGGCGACCATGAACTCGGCGACAACAACTGGAACGCCGGCTCCGACAAAGCCCACCTCGTTTCGACATTCAAAGATGTCTTCACACGGCACTTCACCAAGGACGCGGGCGGTAGTTACATCTACGCCGAGCGGCCCGTCGGCACGGCGTACGAGGGCACCGCCTACGCCTTCCAGCAGCAGAGCACCCTGTTCGTGACGGTTGACGTCTTCCGCCAGGACGACCCCGATACCACGCTCCACAGCAAGACCGGCTCGGTCAAGGCCGACGTGACCGGCGGCCAGTTGACGTGGCTCCAGGGGGTACTCGCCGACGCCCAGGCCGATCCCACCGTCGATCACGTCATCGTCCAGGGACACACGCCCGTCCTGGCGCCGGTCCGGTACCAGAACAGCAGCAACCTGACCATGCCGGGGCACGAGAACACGGAGTTCTGGCAGACCCTCGAGGCCTACGGCGTGGACCTGTACCTCTGCGGCGAAGTGCACGACATGACCGCCTCGAACCACGGCGGCGTCGAGCAGGTGGCCCACGGCGGCATCATGGGCTACGCCGACGACATCAACTACATGGTCGTGACCGTGGACGGCGACCGCCTCGACCTGGAACTGAAGGCGATTGACATGAGCCTCTCCGATACCAAACTGTGGCAGTGCGGCCTCAACCGACCGCGCGACACGCTCACCTTCGACGACCCGGCCTACCAGACCGTCGGCACGCTGACCATCGACAAGTCGTCCGGCCAGACGGAGTACCTCAACCGCTCCGGGTTCTTTGTGTGGTACGGCACCTATCCGGAGCCCGAGCCGGGGCTGCTGGTGCACCTGGCCCTGGACGAGGCACCGGGCGCCACGGCCATTCACAACGCCGGCAACACCGGCTCGATGAACGATGGCGAGGTTACCGGCACCGCCGTCGTGACGGGCAAGTTCGGAAACGCCCGTCAGTTCGACGGCGACGACCGCGTCCTGTGCGGCTCCACGCCGGTGACGGGCGGCAGTGTCCGCACCACCTCCGCCTGGGTCAAGACGACAACCGGCACCCCTGATTACAACGGCATCACGATGTTTACCTTTGGCAATAACAGCGCGGGCCGGAAATGGGACTTCGACCTCGACGAAGGCAAACTGGAGGTCGGCATCGGCAACGGACGCAGCGAGGGTGGCGCCGCCTTGACGGCCAACGACGGCGACTGGCACATGGTCACCGCCGTCCTGCCGGTCGAGGGCGGCACCATCGACGATGTCCTCTTCTACATCGACGCCCAACTCGTTGCCAAGGAGGGCGTGAGCAAGACGACCACCGTCGACACCGCCGGCACCGGCGGCCTCATCCTCGGCCACGCCGCCAACGAACCCTTCTTCCAGGCGTTCATCGGGACGCTGGACGATGTGGCCATCTGGAACGTGCCCCTCTCGCCCACGGAGGTCAAGGCGCTCTTCAACCTGGGCGACACCCCGGCCGTCGGCTACGACGCCGGCATGGTCAACGCGATGCTCCTGGCCTTCGACGCCGGAGAGGATGTGCTGGTCGACGGGACGTGGTGGTACTACTCGGGCGAGGCCGCGCCGGGAAGCCCCGGCGACGTGGTGGACCTCGGTGAGGGCGATTACGCCGTCAACCTCGGCGGCGGCGCGGGACTGACCACCGTGCCCGAGCCGGCCACGCTTCTTCTTCTGACGATGGGGGCGATTGGCCTCGCCGTGCGACGGCGCACGCCGTGAGCGGGCAAGCCGCCGCGCGAACCACCAGTCGTTCGCCGGGCCTCCCTGAGTCCCCTACAGGCTCCACCCCTCGCGGTACGGCGCGGCGATGTAGGGGGCGGCGTCGTTGCGGTTGGTGACCTTCAGGTTCTTCGCGTCCCACACGATGCGTCCGTCCAAGCGTTTGGCCACGTTGCCCAGGACGCAGATTTCGGTCAGCGGCCCGGCGTAGCCGAAGTGGGCGCCGGCGGGGCGGCCGGCCTGCGAGGCTCGGGCCCACTCCATCTCGTGCGACGTGCGGACGCGCGGCAGGGTCGGGTTGGGGGCCTTGAAGTCCTTCATGAGGCTTTCGGGGATCAGCCGTGGCCCGTTGCCGTACGTGCCGCACATCAGTTTCCCCTTCGACCCGTAGAAGATGACGCCGCCCTCGCGGTCGCCCATGGTGCGGCCGTCCTCGAGTTCCGTCGGCCTGGGGGCACGGATGCCCTCGTACCACGTGAGCCGGACGGGCGGCAGGCGGCCGCGCGCGCCGAACCGGTATGTGACCATCGCCGCCAGGGCGTGCTTCTCCTTCGTCTGGCCGCAGGAGGTGGCCTCGACGGTCTCGGGCGCGCCCAGGTCCAGTGCCCAGAAGACCGGGTCCAGGGTGTGGGCGCCGCGGTCGCCCATCATGCCGGAGCCGAAGTCCAGCCAGCACCGCCACACC
>CAYTJE010000231.1:0-5390 GCA_964437855.1 uncultured Anaerolineales bacterium
TCCTCATGGGCGGCACGGGCAACACGGATCTCTACGACCGCTACTACAAGGCCATTGCCGAATGCTGCGACTACGCCGCCGAGAAGGGCGTCGGCATCAGCATCAAGCCGCACGGCGGCCTGAACGCCACGGGACCCCAGGTCAAGAAGGTCATCCGGAAGGTCGGCCACCCGAACTTCCGCATCTGGTACGACCCCGGAAACATCTATTATTATTCCAACGGCGAGCGCGATCCCGCCCGCGACGCCGCGACCGTGGCGAATCTGGTGGTCGGCATGTGCGTCAAGGATTACAAGCACCCGAAGAACGTGGCCGTCACGCCCGGCGACGGGCAGGTCGATTTCCCGGCCGTCATGAAGGCGCTGAAGGCGGGCGGGTTCACCTCCGGCGCGCTCGTGGTCGAGTGCCTCGCGCCCGGCGACCGGAAGCACCTGCTGGCCGAGGCCCGCCGCGCACGCCGATTCGTCGAGGGTCTCGTCGCGGAGGCCGCGGCGAGCCGCGGCTCGTAGGGTGCAACATAGGATCTCGCGCGGTGGGTCTCCTGACCCACCGCGCACGACGCGCCGCGCGCGGGCGCCCCGACCATGAGCGCAGCGAATGGCCGGCCCCCCGGCCGGACAAGACCGGCCGGGCCACACAGGCACCCGGCGCACACACACGGGAGACATGCCATGAAACGCACGACGCGCCGCGCGCGGGCGCCCCGACCATGAGCGCAGCGAATGGCCGGCCCCCCGGCCGGACAAGACCGGCCGGGCCACACAGGCACCCGGCGCACACACACGGGAGACATGCCATGAAACGAGCGATTCTCGCTTTCACCCTGGCGAGTGTTTTTTGGATTCCACTCGCCCGTCCTGCCCCCGCCGCCGAGCCGCTGAAGGCCGGCCTCGCCGTCACCGACATCACGCCGCCGGCCGGCTACCGCATGAGCGGGTATTTCCGCGAGCGCCTAGCCACCGGCACGACGAACCCGCTCCGCGCCAAGGCCCTGGTGCTGAAACAGGGCGACGTGGCCGTGGCCGTCGTGTGCTGCGACCTCATCGGCCTCTCGCGGGCGGTTTCCGACCCCGCCCGCCGGGCCGCCGCCCAGGCCACGCACGTCCCGGCCGGGCACATCCTCCTGGCCGCCACCCACACCCACACCGGGCCCCTCTACTTCGGCGCCCTGCGGAAACACTTCCACGAGCAGGCGGTGGCCGAGCACGGCAAGGACCGGTGCGAGGCGGTCGATTACCCGGCCCGGCTGGTCGAGCGGCTCACCACCGTCATCGAGGAGGCCGCCGGCGCCGCCGCGCCCGCCCGCCTGGCCGCCGGCACCGCCGAGCAGCGCGGCCTCTCGTTCAACCGCCGGTTCCATATGAAGGACGGCACGGTGCGGTTCAACCCGGGGATGAAAAACCCCGACATCGTCCGCCGGGCCGGCCCCATCGACCCGGAAGTCGGCATTCTGACCGTCCGGCGGCCGCAAGACGAGCAGCCGCGCGCGGCGGTGGTCAACTTCGCCCTCCACCTCGACACGGTCGGCGGCACGAAGTACGCGGCCGACTTCCCGTACGTCCTGGAGCAGCGGCTGCGCGAGGCCTGGGGCGACGGCTTCACCCTCCTCTTCGGCACCGGCGCGTGCGGCGACATCAACCACGTGGACTTCCCGAACGGCGTGCGCCTGAAGACCGAGACAATCGGCCGGACGCTCGCCGAGACGGTCGCAGGGGCCGACCCGAAGCCGATTGCCGCCCCCGCGCTGGCCGTCCGGCGGCGGGTGCTCCGGGTCCCGCTTCAGACCTTCACCGACGAGGAGGTGGCCTGGGCACGCGAGACCCTCAAAAAACTCGGCAAGGAGAAACTGCCGTTCATGGAGCGCGTGCGGGCCTACAAGATCCTGGCCTGCGAGATGCGGCGGGCCGAGGCGCCCGACGGCCAGACGATGCCGCTGGAGGTCCAGGTCGTCCGCCTCTCCAGCGACGTGGCGCTGGTCGGCTTGCCGGGCGAGGTCTTCGTGGACCTGGGCCTCGCGATCAAGCAGGCGTCGCCGTTTGAGACGACCCTTGTCATCGAACTCTGCCAGGACGCGCCCGGCTACATCCCGACGGAAAAGGCGTTCCGCGAGGGCAGTTACGAGACGGTGAACTCGCGTGTGGCCCCCGGCGGCGGCGAACGGATGGTCCAGGCCGCCGTCGCCCTGCTCAACGAACTCGGCCCCGCGGCGAAATAGCCGGGTGGCATGGTCACCCGACATCGGGTGGTCATGCGCCTGATTCACACAAATTCATGGCCACGCAAGCGTGGCCATGTTTACCCGCCGGAGGCGGGCCACCCGCCGCGCACCACGGCAACCGCATCTGCGTTCGTAAGTATTCGCGATCTCACGATCGCGGCTCGACAGATGAATCACCCCACAAAGGCGTGCTCGCCCAGCGCCTCGGCCAGCGGGTCCCACCCCTCCGGCCCGTAGCCCAGGTGCAGCCGGCGGCGCCAGCCTTCCGCGAACTCGAACCGGCCGGACATCTCGCCGACCTTCCGGCTGAAGCGTTCCATCGCCGCCAGGTACGAGTCCATGCCCTGGGTCTGGTCGAGCCAGCGGCGCTGGCTCTCGTGGCAGGCGAGCATCTCGCGCTTGCGCGGCAGGACGTCGGTGACATCGACGAACAGGTCCGGCCGCACCGGCCGCCGCAGCGGGTCGCGGTTGCCGTGCGGCTGGGCGTGGTAGACGGCCACGTCGCCGCCGATGGGCTCGCGCGGCGGGTCGGTCGTGACGTTCGGCATGCCGCGCACGAACGCCGCCGTCACCGCCAGGCGGGCGGCATTCTGGTGGTCCTCCATGTAATCGGTGGGCGACTGGACGAGCAGAATCTCCGGGGCCACCTCGCGCATTACCGCCGCCACGCGCGAGAGGAGCCGCGGCTCGTAGAAGACTTGCAGGTCCGCGACGAGCGGCTCGTGGAAGACCGCGCCGACGGACTCGGCGGCGGCTCTCGCCTCGGCCGTCCGGATGCGGACGATCTCCTCGGCCGGCAGCGTCGACGTGCCGCACGAACCGTTTGCGATATTCATATAATGGAGTTCGTGACCGGCCTCGGCGAGGCGCACCAGCGTGCCGGCCATGAGGAACTCGATATCGTCCGGGTGAGCGGCGACGGCGAAGGCGCGGGGCGGCATGAGTGGCTCCGATCCCAGGACGCGCCGGCCAAGGCCGGCGGCTATTGAGTCCGGTAAAAGAAACCTTCAAGGTTGTCATTCTGAGGAGACCGTACCGCCGACGAAGAATCTCGCCTTGTCGCCATTTCGCACGGCGAGATTCTTCGGCCTCGCAAGCGAGGCCGAAGAATGACACCTTCAAACTACTTTCACTGGGTTCAATCAATGTGGGACTATCGCGCGGCGGGGGTCGGCATGCGCCTCCGTATGGACCGGCCCGCCGCCCGGGAACGCGCAATCGCGCTAATGCATCTCCGCCTCACACGTGCCGAGGCCCGGCCGGTAAAAGTTGAACTGCACGTTCGGGTGATCCGCCAGGAGCGACATCGGCACGGCCGTGTCGGCCAGGCGCTTCCCGATCATCAACGTCGTCAGCCGCATCCCGAACGGGTTGTCGTGGCCGCCCGCCTGCCAGATGGAGACCTTCTCGGCCTTCCAGGTCTCGACGGGGCCGACGGTCACGGCCCGGCTGGGCACGTTCTGGACCACGCCGCCGCCGGAGGTCCGCGCGTTCTGGATGAGCGTGATCGGGTGCAGGTCCACCACGCGGGTGCCGAGTTCACGGTACGCGTCGGGCGGCAGGGGCCGGTCCTCGTGCGGCGGCTCGCGCCGCGGCGGATCGTTGAACGCCCAGTGTTTGACCTCCCCCTGCCCGCCCTGCATCACGACGCACCGCACGCCGTCCCAACTGGCGGCGTACTCGCGCGTGTCGGCCTTCGGGAAGTGGAGGTTCGTCTCCGGCATGGCCAGGTCCGGCCGGATGCGGCTGAAGCACAACGCCCGGTCGGCCCGGGCGAAACTCAAGGGGTGGGCCTCACTTACCTCCACGTCGTCCACGACCCACTCGTCCATGCCCCAGAAGTGGGCATGCGACAGGTCGAGGTCCAGCGCGTTGACCAGCCGCGCGGCCAGCGGCAACTGCTCCGTGGGCCCGATAGGCCCGCAGAGGCCCGCCGGGTTATCCGGCGTCGCCTGACGCCATGCCGTGATATATTCCAGCGCCTCGGCCAGGTAAAAGTCCTCGAGCGTGTCGTAGAAGACGACCTGGAACCCCGGCCGGGACAGGCCGGCGAGGTCGTCCGGCCCAAGGCGTGCCGCATCGTCCAGGATCTGGCGGTCGAGCGTCGTGTAATCCCACCAGCCGGGGGCAACTTTGCTGAGCGGTCGCATGGAAGCCTCCATCACGTATGCACCGTGGATGCCGCGGCCTGCCTACTGGCTGTCAACCTGAAGAGGCGCACGGCCGACGAAGGACCTCGCCCTGGTCGCTGCCGTTTTGCCTCTCGCACGGCGAGATTCTTCGTCGCGGCTTCGCCGCTCCTCAGAATGACATTGTACGTCACGCTGCCTTACTTTGTCGGCGGTTCCTGATCGAACCCCTCGATCCACTTCCGCACGGTCGCCGGATTCCACTTCTTCGGCGGCTTCTCGTCGAGGCCGCGCGTCAGTTCCTCGACGGTCGGCCGCTCAGACGGCACGCCGCCCTCGGGCACCTCGCCGCCGGCCACCCAGACCAGCGCGTTCAGCAACAGCCGGCGGAAATCGTCGTGCGCCAGGTTCCAGTGCCAGTGCAGGCCCGTGAAGCCGAACCCCCGGCCGCCGTCCGGCCGCTCCCGTGCCCAGGCCACGTGTTCCGGCTGACCCTTGCGGGCCTCCAGGTGCGGCTTGCCGCGACGGCCGGCGTCCGGCGGGACAGCCGAGAGGATCGGCGTCACGCCCTTCAACCCGTCGCGGAACCGCAAGCCGAAATACCACTCGTCCTTGAGCGCAAACGGTCGCACGCCCCGGGTGATGGGGTGCTCGGGCAGGGAGGTCACCTCGGCCACCCATATCGGGTTGGCCGAATATCCCCTCTTCCAGTAACCGCCGACGGTGTCGAGGGTGAGGCCGACCGCCTCCTTCGGCACGCCCGTCGCGTAATGCAGCAGCGCGAGGCCGACGCCCTTGCTGACGAGGGTCTCGACCTCGGCCACGTGACCGTTGAGCAGGTGCCCGCCGCCCCCGTCGCAGTTGAGGACGAGGGCGTCGGCATCCGCGAAGGCCGTCTCGCCCTCCGGCCATCCGCGATGGAGAACCGTCCGCAGCCCCGGCACGTTCTCCCGCAGGCGCCGGGCCAGCAGGGCGAACCCCGCGACATGCTCGTGCGTGCCGTACCCGTGGCTGGCGGGCCCGGCGATGAAGACGATGGTCCG
>CAYTJE010000232.1:0-5348 GCA_964437855.1 uncultured Anaerolineales bacterium
AGATTCCATCTCCCCCAGACCCCCTCGGCCCATGCCCAACGCACGCGGAGGCAAAACGCGGTGGGTCTCGGCGTACGCCTCCGTATGGACGTACCCACCGCGCGCCCATGAGCGCCGCGCGGCGGGTGCCCCTCGGCTACGCTCGGGACAGGCTCCGACCCACCGCGCTCACTCGGACGTTGCTTTTACCGGATTCAATCGTCCGCGTCGCCGCCCGCCCGCTTGACACGCCGCGGCCCCCTCCCTAGACTACCGCCACGGGCGGTCGGGCGACGCGGGCCGGGAGCCGGGTATGGACCTTTTCCAGTATCGTCAGGGCCGGCTCTACTGCGAGGACGTGCCGGTGGCGGACCTGGCCGAGGAGTTCGGCACGCCGCTCTACGTCTACAGCGGCGGCACGTTCCGGCTGCACTACGGGAAACTGGCCCGCGCGTTCGCGGCGCTGGAGCCGGTCATCTGCTACTCGGTCAAGGTCTGCTCGAATATCCATATTTTGCGGCTCCTCGCCGACGAGGGCGCCGGGTTCGACATCGTCTCCGGCGGCGAACTGCACCGCGTTCTGGCGGCCGGGGGCGACCCCGGCCGGTGCTGCTTTGCGGGCGTCGCCAAGACCGACGACGAGATCCGCTTCGCCCTCGATGCAGGCATCAAGATGTTCAACGTCGAGAGCGAGCAGGAACTGGCGACCCTGGCCCGCCTGGCCCGCGAGGCCGGCCGCAGGACTACCGCCGCCATCCGCGTCAACCCCGACGTGGACCCGCGGACCCACCGCTTCATCACCACCGGCAAGAGGGAGACGAAGTTCGGCGTGGACCTCGCGCGGGCCGAGCGGCTCTGGCGCGACTTCGCCGCCTCCGACGGTCCCCGCCACGTGGACCTCGTGGGTATCCAGACCCACATCGGCAGCCAGATCACCACCGTCCGGCCGTACGTCCAGGCTCTGGAGAAGACCGTCGCCCTCATCGACCGGCTGGCGGAGGCCGGTCTCCGCATCACGACGCTGGATTTCGGCGGCGGCTTCGGCGCCGAGTATGAGGGCGGCGAGGCCCTCCCCGCCGAGGCCTTCGCCGACGCCATCGTCCCCATTCTCCAGGGCCGCGGACTCCAGATCCTGATGGAACCCGGCCGGTTCATCGCCGGAAACGCCGGAGTCCTCCTGACCCGGGTCCAATACGTGAAGCCCTCCGGCGACCGGACGTTCCTCCTGTGCGACGCCGGGATGAACCACCTGCTCCGGCCGGCGCTGTACGGCTCGTACCACCACATCTGGCCCGCCGAGCCCGGCGAGGACTTCGCCCCCGCCCAGCGGACCTGCGACGAGGCATTCCCGGGCACCGTGGTGGTCGACGTGGTGGGGCCGATCTGCGAGTCGGCGGACTTCTTCGGGAAGGACCGCCACCTGCCGCCCGTTGCCCGCGGCGACCGGCTGGCCATCTTCAGCGCGGGGGCCTACGGCATGTCGATGGCGTCGGAGTACAACGCCTTTCCCCGGCCGGCCGAGGTCCTGGTCCAGGGCGGCGAGGCCCGGCTCATCCGCCGCCGCGGTACCTACGAGGACCTGGTGGCCCCCGAGACGGATCTCTAGAGCAATTCACGTTGGATCATAGCAACTTCCCGCGCGGCCCGTACGGGCCGCGCGAAATCACCAACAAAGCACCCAGGGCGATGCCCTGGGCTGACAGCCGTAAGAGCCCGTCGGGCTCCACGCGCGGCGAATCGCAGCGTAATCGGGCTACCCGCCGCCCAGGTACTCGGCCTGGAGGCGGTCGGCCAGGGCGCGGGTCAGGCGGAAGGCGACCTCGGCGGTCTCGGGCGGCCGGGTGCCCAGCCCGCACGCCGGCGTAATCAGGCTTTGCCGCAGCACCCCCTCGCGCGAAAAGCCGAGCGCCTCGACCGTCTCCAGGTGCGCCGCCAGCCGCCCGTGCAGCGACTCGACCGTGGCCTCGGCGCAGGCCTGGGGGTCGGTCGGCACGATGCCCCAGGCGATGGTCCCACCGCCCTCCAGGAATGCCCGGATATCGTCACGGTAGACGAGGAAGTTCTCCGCAAACTCGTAGGCGTCGAACGAGACGGCCCGGACGGGCCCCGACAGGAAGATGGACCACTCGGTATTCGAGCAGCAGTGTGAGCCGGTCGTCTCGGCCCCCGCCGTCACGGCCGACAACGTCTCCTGGACCTGCGCCTTCTCCCAGCCGAAGAACGGCGTGCCGTAGGAGGCCAGGAACGGTTCGTCGACGAAGACGACCGGCCGGGCGCCGGCCTCGGCGATGCGTTCGGCCTGCCAGCGGACCCTGAGGTTCAGGAACCGCGTCAGCACGTCGCGGAGGACGTCGTTGTAGAGGATGGGATTGCCGTCCTCGCCCTTGATGGTCATGCCGACCGTGATGGGGCCGGCAATCTGGCCCTTGGCCTCCGGGCAGCCGCGGCGGGCGACCTCCTCGAGGAACGGTTCGAAGGCGGCGGCCGCCTCGGCCGGCAGGGCGGCGTAGGCGGCCTCGCCCGCCTCGTAGGCGGCCAGCAGACGGTCCACCCCCTCGAAGAACGCCTCGTCCTGAACCAGCCGCAGCGTCCCGTCCTCGATGCGCAGGCCCGGCAGCCCGACGGCGGCCTGTTCGTTCATCCGCTCCGCCGGCGAGACGCCGGGCAGTTGCGGCCAATAGGGCAAGGCCGGGCAGTCGCGGAAGACCGCCTCCACGGCCGACGCGACGTCGGGGTGCGGCAGGCTGCCGATGCCGGTGGCCCGGCAGTTGGCGATGAAGGTCATGGCACGCTCCGGTGCGAATCGATGGGTCGGCGGCTGCAGGGCAGGCCTTGGCGCCCCGCCCGCTGAGACAGGTGGGCAGCCCGTACAGACCGCGCTCCGCCGCCGGTTTACGCGCAAAGGTGCCAGCCACCCCGAACAATGTCCAAAGGTCCCTGGCACCTCTGCGCACCGCGCAAGCGCGGCGGCAAACACGGGGCGCTATTCCTTTTCGTCCTTTTTGAAGAGGCTATTGAGGAGGCCGCCCTCCTGCTTCTCGCCCTCGTCCTTGGGCTTGAGAAGGCCCTCGAGGAGACCATCGCCTTCCTTCTCGTCGCCCTCCTTGCCGGCGGCCCCCTTGAAGACGGAATCGAGCAGGCCGCCGGCGCCGGCGCCGACTTGCTGAACAAGGTCCTGGGCGCCCTTGCCGAGGGCGCGGGTCGTTTCGCCGACGTTGGCGGCGAGGCCGTCGAGGTCCACGTTGGGCAGGCCGCGGCTCTTATTGATAACGGCGGTCAGGATGGCCGGCAGGAGGCGGCGGGTGAGTTCGGCCACGGCGAGGCCCTTGCCCTCGTCGCTGGTCACGTCTTCGAGGACAATCTCGGGGACCTCGACGTCGACCGTGGACACCTTCCCGCCGACCGGCAGAGTCTGGACGTGCGCGGTGATGTTGCGGACGACGATGCGGTCGACCTGGACTTTCTTGCCGGCCGGCTCCTCCTTCTCCTCGGGGGGCTCCCCACCGCCACCGGTTCGGGCCTTGATGTTCTCGAGGACCTCGGCCATGTTCGAGGTGCCGATCTTCTGTTCCACGTGCAGGTCGACGCCGTCGAGTTCGAAACGGTTGACCTGGATGGTCTCCTTGAAGAGGGTGTTGGTGACGACGCCGAGGTCGAAGCGCTGAACGGCCAGAAGATGGGGCGTCTCGTAGCCTTGCGGATTGGACACCGTCAGGTCGTCCAGCCCGACGGCGCCGACGAGCAGGCCGACGTCGGCGTCGCCGACGGTCGTCGGCACGCCGAGGGCGTAGGTGGCGCCGCGCTCGACGCCTTCCTTGGCGATACGGTCCACGTAGAACCAGAAGGTGGCGCCGGCGACCAGCACCAGGATCACGAGCAGCACGACCAGCCGAATGAGTTTACGCATGGGGCGCCCCTTGAGCCCTCGGTTCCCCCACGTTCGCCCATGATACGCTCATATGGGGGAGGGAACAAGGGCGAGGGGCGATGACGCGGCGCCGGAAGGGGTGCCACGGGCGGCTTGCCCGCCAGTGCGTCTCGATTTCGGGGAACACCGGCTGATCCCGGCGCGCCGGGACCAGTGGCACCCGCCCATTAAGGCTACTTTGTCAACTTCGCCATCATCCACAAAGGCCGTAGCGCGGTGCCCAGTCGTGGGCACCGCGCGGTGGGCAAGACGGCCCACCGCGCTAGAGTCGTTGTCGGTTGGTAAGCGTTGACAAAGTAGCCTTAAGCGCCTATCCGAATAACCCCTCGCCCGTACGGGGCGAGGCGGCCGCAGGCAAGGAGGGCGAAGCAGGCCCGTACGGGTCGATGCAGCCCGACGCCGGCTGCGGTCGCCGCAGCCGGCCGAAGCCAGAGGGTTATTCGGATAGGCTCTAAGATCTGACCCCCTAGAATCGAACGGTCGCCCGGCCGCCCGATTTGCCGACGGTCGCCTCGGCGGTGGCGGTCCGGCCGTGGTGGGTCACCGTCACACGGTACCGGCCGTGGAAGGCGGGCACGGCGACGGCGCCGGCGGCGTCGGTGGTTGCCGTTTCGTTGGTCCACCAGGTCTCGAAGACGAGTTGTTTCCACACAGTGCCGGCGGGCTTGATGGACCAGTCCTTTCGCCACAGGGCCGCCTCGGGGCGCCAGTGCCGGCCCGCCCAGAAGCCCCACATGATGATGCCGCTCAGGGCGGGGTGGCTGAAGGTGAGGGTCATGACGTCGCGCAGATAGTCGGCCTGAAGTGGTTCGTCTTTGGTGTGGATGTCGAACTCCGTGAGTTGCATCGGGAGGCCGAACCGGGCGAACCGCTCGTACACGTCCCAGAGTTCCTGGATGGGTCGCAGTGAGTTTTCCTGGAAGTGCCCCATGAAACCGATGCCGTCGGGCGCGGCGTCGTGCTCGACAAGGTACCGGATGACCCGCTCGTAGGCGTCGGCGCGGTCGCCGCCGGGCAGGATACGGCCCTCGTTCACCCAGAGGGGCGTGTCGGTCCGGGAGCGCGCGTGTCGAATGATCCGGGCGTAAACCGCGTTCGAGCCCGTCACGGACGCCATCGTCTCGTTCCACCCGATGATGTGGTTGATGACGTCCCACTCGGCCAGCCGGCCGTCGGTGAAAGCGAGCATCCGGTCGATGTGGGCCGAGAGTTCCGGCCACAGGCGGTCCGGGTGCTTCCGGTAATCGGTCGGCTTGCGATGCCGGCGGCTGACCGGCGCCCAGGCCAGGTAGTGCCCGCGGATGCCGATGTCGCGGACCCGGCAGAACCGGATCATGCGGTCGAGCATGGCGGTATGCTCGTCCAGTGTCCCCTGCCGGGCCGGGCGGAACCAGTTGTGCCAGCGGAACCCGGACTCGAACGTCGTCTTGTTGAAGTGCTC
>CAYTJE010000233.1:0-5345 GCA_964437855.1 uncultured Anaerolineales bacterium
AGGCGTAGGCGCCCTCGCGGACGGCGTGGGCGATCTCCTTCATCTCGTCGGTGCCTTCGCTCTCGCGCATGGCGCTCTTGTAGAAATAGTAGGCCATGACGAGGGCAAGCACCGCCGCGCCGAACGCCAGGTACCAGATGCCCGGAAGCGGCCGAGGGCCGTCCGCGGCGGGGACGGCGGATTCGGCTTCCCCGCTGAAGACCTCGCTCGCCAACAGGCCCATCACGACCAGCAACACGATCCCCGCCGCCAGGCGCAGCCCTTTCCACAGCCGACTACTCATGTTCTGACCTTTCCGTTCATCAAGGGTAGTGTTGGTGCCCTGCGTCCCACGGGGGAGGCTTACCAGCAGAGGGCCATGCTTTGTACCGCCGCCGCCGCCCACGGGCAAGCAAAAAATGGGGCGCGCCGCCCGACTCCGAGCCCCGAACCACGTACACCCGAGCCGCCACCGTAAGGTGGCGGGTATCCCCCGACGCGATGCGTTCACCCTACCGCCTCGTCCCCGCGAACTTACGTTCGCGGCTCGGGCCCGTCGCGCTTTGCAGTTGACAGGCCCCGCGCCAGCCCATAGGGTCCGAAGCAGCCGCGCACCGTTCCGCGCGGCGGTCTTCCCAGGCCGCCGCGGTCTGCGCAGCGGGTCTCCGCACCCGCCGCGCAAAATCGTGCTTTTTGTGTGGCCCGGCCGGTCTTGCCCGGCCGGGAGAACACGGATTGCCAAGCAATCCGTGGCACCGGCGAGCCGGCGCGGTGGGCCGGGAGGCCCACCGCGCGGAATGCCTCCGTAATGGGGCAGCCGCAAGGCAGCCATGATCCGCCTCGAACAGGTCAGCAAATCGTACGACGATGGCCGCACGTGGGCCGTCCGCGGGCTCGACCTCCACGTGGACGAGGGCGAGTTGATGGTCCTGCTGGGCGAGTCGGGCTGCGGCAAGACGACCACCCTGAAGATGATCAACCGCCTCATCGAGGCCACCGACGGCCGCATCAAGGTCGCTGAGGAGGACGTCCGCCAGCAGGACCCCGTCCTCCTCCGCCGGCGCATCGGCTACGTCTTCCAGCGGATCGGCCTCTTCCCGCACATGACCGTCGGCGAGAACGTGGCCGTTGTCCCCCGCCTGCTCGGCTGGGATAAGGGGACCATCGGCCGGCGGGTCAACGAACTCCTCGAGATGGTCGACCTGGACCCCGCCGCCTTCCGCGACCGCATGCCGCGCAACCTCTCGGGCGGCCAGCAGCAGCGGGTGGGCGTGGCCCGGGCGCTGGCGGCCCGGTCGCGCCTCATGCTCATGGACGAGCCGTTCGGAGCACTGGACCCGCTCACCCGTGCCTCGCTCCAGGACGAGTACCGCCGCATCCACCAGCGGCTGGGCCTGACGAGCGTCATGGTGACCCACGACATGACGGAGGCCCTGCTGATGGCCGACCGTATCGCGTGCATGCGCGCGGGAGAGATCGTCCAGGTCGGCACGCCCCACGACCTGATGACTCGCCCGGAGGACGATTTCGTCCGGCAACTTATGCAGACACCCAAGGAGCAAGCCGACCGGCTCGAGTCGATCATCCAGGACGAAGGGAAGGACACCGGATGACCGGCGAATGGCTGCAACAGATCGGCGAGTGCCTCGGGAACCTGCCGGAGTACCTTGGCCAGCACGTGCTGATCAGCGCGCTGGCCCTGGGTATCGGCCTTGCGGTCAGCCTGCCGCTGGCCATCCTGGGGGTTCGAAGCAAGGCCCTGCGGTGGCCGACGTTGACCGCCGCCAGCATCATCCAGACGATTCCGAGTATTGCGCTGCTGGCCCTGTTCTACCCGGTCCTGCTGGGCCTGAGGTACGTAGTAGGCGCGGTACTTCGGGCGGCCGTCGGCGGCGAGGCCGAGGCACCGTTCTCGGCGCTCGGGTTCCTGCCCACCATCATCGCCCTGACCCTTTACAGCATGCTGCCGATTTTAAGGAACACGGTGACCGCCATCACGGGGGTCGACCCGGCGATGACGGAGGCGGCCCGCGGCCTGGGCATGCGTCCGCGGCAGGTGCTGCTGAAGGTGGAACTGCCGCTCGCCCTGCCGGTCATCATTGCCGGGGTCCGCACCGCCACGGTCTGGGTGGTGGGCATCGCCACGCTGTCGGACCCGATCGGCCAGAAGAGCCTGGGCAGTTACATCTTCGCCGGGCTGCACATGGAGAACTGGATCTCGGTCCTGGTGGGGTGCGTTCTGGCGGCGGCGCTGGCCCTGGCGCTGGACCAGTTGATCGGCCTTATGCAGTCGGGCGTCGATACGCGGAACCGCCGGCGGCTCCTCGCCGGCGTCGTGGGCTTGGTGCTGGTCATCGGCGGCGGGTTGGCCCTGCCGGCCGTCCCCGGCGAGCGTCTGGCCGCCCTCGTCCGTCCGCCACGCCCCGGGCCGGCCGGGGGCCAGCCCGCGAAGACCGGTCGGACCTACGTAGTCGGCTCCAAGACCTTCGCCGAGCAGTACATTCTCGCTCATGCCGTTCGCGACCAGTTGGAGGCCAGCGGCCTGAAGGCGACCACCCGCGAGGGATTGGGCTCGGCCGTCATCTTCCGGGCCCTCGCCGCCGGTGACATCGACTGCTACGTCGGCTACACCGGCACCATCTGGGTCAACTACATGGACCGCCGCCGCACCGCCGATCCCCAGGCCGTCCTCACCGAAATGACCTGGTGGCTGGCCGACGCCCACGGCATCCGGTGCCTGGGACCGCTCGGCTTCGAAAACGCATACACCCTTGCCATGAAACGCGACCGGGCTGAGGCCCTCGACGCCGATTCCATCGACGACTTGGCCGATGTGTCGGCCGACCTCAAGGTCGGCGGCAGTTACGAATTCTTCGGCCGGCCTGAATGGAGGAGCCTTCGCGACGCCTACCACCTCCAATTCGCCGGACGCCGCCAGTTCCAGGCCACCTTCATGTACAAGGCGGTGGCGACGGGCGAGGTGGACGTGATTGCGGCATTCTCCAGCGACGGCCGCATCGCCGCCTACGACCTGGTCACCCTCGCGGACCCGAAGGGCGTTCTGCCGCCCTACGACGCCGTTCTCCTGCTCGCCCCGGATGCGGCACGCGACGAGGCCTTCGTGGAGGCGCTGAGGCCGATGGTCCGGGCGATTCCCGTCGAGACCATGCGGCAGGCCAATTACCAGGTCATGCGCGAGGAAAACAAGCAGACCGTGGACCAGGCCGCCAACTGGCTCCGCCGCGAGATCGGGGTGGCGCAGCCAATCAAGCCGCGGCCGTGAGGTCGCGGGTATTCCTCGGTGTGGTGAACCCGCCGCGCCCGCCCAAGGACCCCGCGATCTTACGATCGCGGCTCGGCCCGCGCAACCCGCAGCCCGCTTCATCCAAAATCCCCTTGAAGCCGCCATCGAAACCCGTATACTAACCCATCTTCACGCAGGCGAGCATGACGGCACGGAGGACGCATCGTGGCAGCGAAGTGCGACATTTGCGGTAAGGGTGGCCACGTCGGCAACAGCATCAAACGCCGTGGGAAGGCCAAGTACCTGGGCGGCGTCGGCCGCAAGGTCACCGGCATCAGCAAACGCAGGTTCCAGCCGAACCTCCAGCGCATCCGCGTGGAACTGCCGGACGGCACCCGCAAACGCATGCGCGTCTGCACCCAGTGCCTGCGCAGCGGGAAGGTTAAAAAGCGGACCAAACGCCAAGTGCCGCAGACGGCCTAGCCGCTCAAGGACCACCCGCGCGCCGGGGCCGCGGCGTGGCGCACTCCTCAGACGCCCTCATGGCCGCGGAGGAAGAGGATGGCCCTCTTGAAGAAGGACGTCCTGCATGTTGCCCACCTTGGCCGCATCCAACTCTCCGACCGGGAGGTTGAGAAGTTCGCCGACCAGTTGTCTTCCATTGTCGATTACGTGAATCAACTGGGCGAACTCGACACCGAGGGCGTGGAGCCGCTCGCCCACGCGCTGCCCCTGCGGAACGTCCTCCGGGCCGACGAGCCGCAGCCGGGCCTCTCGAACGACCAGGCCCTCGCTGGCGCGCCCGATGCCGCGGACGGCTGCTTCCGCGTCCCCCGTGTCATCGACGACGGCAGCAGCGCGTAACAGGATTCCCGCGCGGCGGGGCTCCCGCCCCGCCGCGCGTAGCCCGAACAGCCGCGCCCCGCAAACCGGGCGGCGAACACGAACCGTTGCGAGCGCACTTGCGCCCGCCGAATTGTCGCCAAGCGTCTGGCGCGTACGCAGACGCGGATGTTCGTCGCGGCCCTTACGCCGCGCATGCCTTTTTCACCGAACCCGACATCACCCATGTCTATCCTCGACCAGACAGCCTGCCAGGTCCGAGATGCCCTTCGGCGGGGCGAGGTCACCGCCGCCGAGGCGACCGAGACCTGCCTGTCGGCCATCGAGCGTTTGGAGCCGGCCGTCCACGCCTTCGCCTCCACCGGCGCCGATGCCGCCCGCGCCCGGGCCGCCCGTCTCGACCGCCGGCGCGACGCCGGCGAGGACGTCGGTCTCCTGGCCGGTCTGCCCGTCGCCGTCAAGGACAACATGACGACGGCCGACGGCCTGCCTACCGCCTGCGGCAGCAACATCCTTCGCAACTGGCACGCCCCGTACAACGCCCACGTCGTGGAGCGGCTCCTGGACGAGGGGGCCGTTATCGTCGGCAAGACCAATATGGACGAGTTCGCCATGGGCTCGTCCACGGAGCACTCCTGCTTCGGCCCGACCCGCAACCCGTGGGACGTTGAGCGCGTGCCGGGCGGCTCCAGCGGGGGCAGCGCCGCCGCCGTCGCCGCAAGGCTCGTGCCCCTGGCCCTGGGGTCCGATACGGGCGGCTCCATCCGCCAGCCCGCCAGCCTGTGCAGCGTCGTCGGCCTGAAGCCGACCTACGGCCGGGTGAGCCGCTACGGCCTGGTGGCGTTCGCCTCCAGCCTCGACCAGATCGGCCCCCTCGCCCGCACCGTCGGCGACGCCGCCCTGCTGCTCCAGGCCGTGGCGGGGCACGACCCGCGCGACTCCACCAGCGCCCCGGAATCCGATGCCCCCGTCCCGGATTACCTGGCCCGCCTCGAGGAACCCATCGAGCCGCTCCGCATCGGCGTGCCGAAGGAGTTCTTCAGCGAGGGGCTCGATGCCCAGGTCGAGCGCGTCGTCCGCGACGCCATCGCCGCGTGCGAGGGCCTCGGCGCCGAGATCGTCGAGGTCGACCTGCCCCACGCCACCGATTACGCCATCGCCACGTACTACCTCGTGGCCCCGAGCGAGGCGTCCTCGAACCTCGCCCGCTACGACGGCGTCCATTACGGCCACCGCGCCGCCGAGGCCGCCGACATGATCGACATGATGATGCGCAGCC
>CAYTJE010000234.1:0-5302 GCA_964437855.1 uncultured Anaerolineales bacterium
CGTAGTCGGGCGTCCCCTCCTGCTGGAGGTGGATCATGTCGCTCTTGGCGAAGACCGAGCACCTTCCGGCGATGCGCGGCACGTGGACCGAGCGCAGGGCCATCTCGCCCCACTCCTTCTCGATCGAGACGCCCAGCCGCGAGGCCTGCTGGTCCAGGAACGACCCGGTCCCCGCGGCGCAGAGCGTGTTCATGGCGAAGTCGCGGATGCGGAGGCGGCCGGTCCGGGGGTCTTCCTCCAGAAGGATGAGTTTGGAGTCCTCGCCGCCGATCTCGATGATCGTCCGCACGTCCGGATGCAGGCGGGCGGTGGCCTTGGCCTGGGCCACCACCTCGTTCACGGGCTTCAGGCCGTAGAGGTCGCCCAGGGCGGCCGTGGCGGCCCCGGTCAGGGCCACGCCCTCGATCTCCGAGGGCGAGACCTCCTCGAAGAGGGCGTCCAGCGCCCGAAGGGCCGTCGCGAGCGGCTTGCCCCGCGTCCGCACGTACCGGTCGCGGACGACGTTCAGACCGTCGTCCAGCAGGGCCCAGTTCAGGCTGGCCGAGCCGATGTCGATGCCGAGATACACGCCGGGTCCTCCCCTCCGAGGTTACGTGCCTGGGGTTGCTCCTGCGCCGACTTCCCGCGCGGCGGGTCTCCGCACCCGCCGCGCATAGAGCGCCATGGCCACGCTTGCGTAACCCTGAGGCGGGCGAGGCTTCATGGTCACCCGACAGCAGCAACCATGCCACCCGGCGCTTCGGCGCGGTGGCTCCGGAGAGCCACCGCGCGGGAAGATCAGCCTTTCCCGCGCGGCCCGTACGGGCCGCGCACGTCGCCGACGGGCGTCCCTTGTACCGCGCCGGGCCGCCCGGCTCAAGACCCCGCATTATACCGACCGGGTGCGGCCGGCGTCAATTTCCCGATTGACCACCCCCCGCCCCGGCCGTACATAAGAGGGGCGGCGCATCTCGGCGGGACCACGCATGAGCGACGAGGCGAGAGACCGGTTCCTGGAGGACCTGTGCGGCCGGGGTCTCCTCTCGGACGGGGAGGTCGAGACCGCCCGCCGGCTTCTCGCCGAGGCCCGAGAGGCCGGCCGCCGGGTCTCCCTCTCGGAGGTCCTCATCCGGGCCGGCGCCGAGGCCGCCAAGGCCCGCCGCGCGGCGGCGGCGTTCGAGGGACGCCGGGCCGGGACCGACGAGGCCGGCGCCGTCGAGGCCGCCGAACTCGTCGCCCCGGAATCCTCCGGCCTGGAGGTGCTCGGCCGCATCGGCCGGGGGTCCCAGGCGGTGGTCTACCGGTGCCGGCAGGTGGACCTGGACCGCGTGGTGGCGGTCAAGATTCTGCATCCGCGGACGGCGGGGGAGGCGGAGGTCCGCGAGCGGTTCCTGCGGGAGGCCCGCGCCGCCGCCGTCCTCGCGCATCCCAATATCGTGATGATTCACGAGATCCGGCCACTGGGGAAAACCGTCGCCATCGTCATGGAATACGTCGACGGCGGGACGCTGGCCGACCTCCTGAAGGTCCGAAAACGGTTCGCCCCGGCCGAGGCGGTGGCGATCGTCCGACAGGTGGCCGAGGGCCTGCGGGCCGCACACGACCGCGACCTCATCCATCGCGACGTCAACCCCCGCAACATCATGCTGACGCGCGACGGGCAGGTCAAACTCGCCGACATGGGCCTGGCGCGCCACGTGGCCGAGACCGACGGCGTGGAGGGCAAGGCCTTCGGCACGCCGTATTATATCTCGCCGGAGCAGGTGACCGGCGACCCGCCGCCCGACCATCGGACGGACCTCTACTCCCTCGGCGTGACGCTGTACGAGATGGTGGCGGGCCGGCCGCCGTTCGTCGCCGACCAGCCGCACGAGATCATGCGGATGCACGTCCTGGCCGACCCGCCCGACCCGCGGGACGTCGTCCCCGACCTGCCTCAGCCCCTCTGCTGGCTGCTGGCCAAGGCGATGGCCCGCGAGCCGGAGGACCGGTACCAGTCGGCCGGGGCCCTGATCGAGGCCCTGGACCGGTCCCAGAGGGATCAGGATGGACTGGATCTGTCCGAAGTCGGGACCCGTTCCGGGTCGGTGGAGCCGGCCGAGGGCCCCGCCGCGCTGGTTCACCAGGTGGCGCCGCTGGCGGAGCGGCAGCGGCGTGGCGGCCGGTCTCGAGGGGATCGGTCCGGACGGGTGCCGGCAAGGGCCCGCGGGAAGGGCGGCCGGCCGGCGTCGACCGGCCGGCGGTCGGGCCGGACCCCCTCGGGCCGCGAGAGCCAGGGGCCCGCCGACGACCGGCCCCGGACCGTCAGGCGGAAACCGATGCCCGCCCCCGTGGCGGGGCTGCTGGGGCTGGCGGCCGTGGCCGCCGCGGGCGGACTCGTCCTCCTGATCCTGTATGCCGGCGGCTTTCTGTTCCAAGGGGACCCGAACGGCGGACGCGGGCCGACGACCGGGGACCGGGGCGCCGGGGCGCCCGGCCCGTCGCGGCCGGAGCCGGAGGACGCCGACCGGATGAGCCGGACCGAACGCAGCGCCCAGGCGGCCCTGGCCAGCGCCCGCCGGCTCGAGAACACGCCGGACGCCCCGCCCGCCGAGGTGCTCCGGGCGTACCGGAACGTCATCCTGTTCTACCCGGAGACGCGGGCGGCCCGGGAGGCCGAGACGGCGGTGGGCCGGCTGAAGGCGGTCGAGGGGGTCCGGGACGCCCTCCCGCCGGCGCCCGGATCGGAGCAACCCGGCGCCCCGACGTCCGCCCGGGCGACCCGCATCGAGGTCCGCGCCGCCGAGGGCGCCACCATCCACGGCCCGGCCCCCCAGGCCCGCTACGAGAACGTGGACGGCCTGGACAACATCGGCAACTGGCGCAAGCGGACCACGTGGGTCAGTTGGGAGGCCGAGGTTCCCCGCCCCGGCTTCTACCGGGTCGGGGTCACCTACGCCGCCGCCGACCGCTGCGCCGGCAACCGGTACGAGGTCAGCGTGGGCCCGTCGTCGCTGACGGGGGAGGTGGAATCGACCGGCGGCTGGACCGCCTTCGTGACGACGCCGCTCGGCACGGTCGAGGTCCCCCGGGCCGGCCCCGCGCAGATTGCCGTCCGGCCCCTGCGCATCCGGACGGGCCCCACGCGGGGCGCCCTGATGAACCTGAAGGCGGTCAGGCTGACGGAGGTCAAGTAGGGCCGGGAAGCCGGGCCGGGCGCGGCGGGTCTCCGTACCTGCTGCGCAGCGCTGGTAACAGGCCGTCTCGCGCGGTGGGTCCGGAGACCCACCGCGCCAAGCGTCTAATTGGGCATGTAGGAGTGACCATGTATACGCGCAGCCTCGCAGTGGCGATGGCGGCGGCGCTGGCCGGCGGGTGGGCCGCCGGCGCGACCGCCGTCGAAATGGAGCCGGGGCCGGCCTACCTGACCGACGCCCACGGCGCCTCCGGCGCGGCCCACGCCTTCCTGGAACTGGCGAAGGCCGACCCCGCCTACGCCCGGTACTGGCGGGGTGCCCTGGACTGGCTCATCCACGTGGCCCAGCGCGACGATGCCGGCCGCATGGCCTGGGTCATGTCGACGACCGCGCCCGAGGGGCACCCGAGCCGGCACATCAACATTGCCGGCAACGGCCACATCCTCCGCACGTTCTTCGCCGGCTACAAGGCCTCCGGCGAGGCGCGGTACAAGGCGGCGGCGCTGGCGGGGGTCCGGGCCATGGTCGAACGCTTCGGCCGGCAGCGGGAGACGCCCCTCGGCACCGCCTGGGCCTGGTCGCACGGGTACCGGCCCGGCGACACCTCGGCCGGCATGCTGGCCGGCCACAGCCACGGCCTGGGCAACGTGATGGACGTCCTCCTGGACGCCTACGAGGCCACGGGCGAGGCGCGCTACGTCGGGCCGCTGCGGGGGCTGCTCGTGAACCTGCGGGTCCGCGGCCGCGAGACGGAAAAGGACGGCCGGACCCTCATCGCCTGGCCGGCCCTCGCGAACCCCAAGGTGGTCGAGACGGGCTACTGCTACGGGCAGGCGGGGCTGGTTCTGCCGCTGCTGCGCCTGGCGGAGACGCTGCCGGACCTCCGCCTCCCGGACGGGACGACGGCCCTCGCCCTCGCCAACGCCAACCTGCGGTACCTCATGCGCGTGGCCCGCGCCCGCGGCGAGGGGGTCGTCTGGCCGTTCATGCGGCACTCCGAATCGAGCCGGAACGTCGGCTACGGCAGCGGGACGGGCGGCATCGGCTGGGCCTTCCTCCGCGGCGCCCAGGTCAACCGGGCGGCGGACCCGGCCTTTGCCCGGGAGTGCATGCGGCATGCGCGCGGGGCGGTCGTCTACGCCACGGACCTCATCCTCGGCTACAAGGGGGAAGGGCCCTTGAGGAGTCCCGGCGGCGACGCCGGCTTCGGCGTCTGCGGCGGCGCCGGCGGCGCCGGACACCTGCTGATGCTCTACGCCCGGGAGGTCGGCGACGCCGAGCCCGACCTCGTCCGGCGCTGCAACCGGGCCATCCGGACGGTCGCCCGCGCGGTCATGAACTCGGCCGAGACGATGGACGACGGCACGAAGGCGGTTCCCGACCGCGTGCACTTCGAGCGGATCAACCTCGCGCTGGACTACGGGCAGACGGGCGTGGTCCTGGGCCTGGCGACGGCGGGGCGGTACCTGGAGGACGAGGCGATCCTGGCGGCCGCCCGCAAGGTGGCCGACTACATCGCCAACCGGGCCGTCGCGGAGGGCGGCGGCCTGAAGTTCGCCCAGTTCCATCCCCTGCCGTGAGGCCGTACGGTAACAACCGGGAACCGCAAAGGTCGCGAAGGACGCAAAGAAAATAGTATTTCAAATAACAACAACAGATACGCTCAACTGGCAGGGCGCGCTGCCTTGCGTTGTTGGAAGGTTTGAGAGCCTCTAACAGAATGAACCGCGGAGGACGCAGAGCGTAGTAGTGTTACTTTTTCGTCGTTACTTGTTCTGCGCCTTCCTTTGCGCTCTTGGCGTCCTTTGCGGTTCCACGTCGTTACTTCGGCGGGAAGAGTTGGACCTCCCAGAGGGTCGGCCCGTCGGTCGCCTCGGCAATCACGAGGCGCACGCGGCGGGCCGTGACGGGCTCGAACGTCTTGGAGAACTTTCGGCCGATTGTGGTGCCTTCCAGGACCGGGCGCCAGGCGCCGCCGGCCTCCACCTCCAGGCGGACCTTGCGGACGCGCCCGCCGCCGAAGCGGGTGGCCTCGTCAATCATCACGCGGCCGAGGCGGGTCGGCTTGCCGAGGTCGATCTCCAGATGCGCCTCGCGGGTGCCGGCGTCGGTCGCCCAGCGGGTGGCGGGGTCGTCGTCCACGGCCA
>CAYTJE010000235.1:0-5256 GCA_964437855.1 uncultured Anaerolineales bacterium
CGGTCGAGAAGTCGTAATGCCACGGCCAGGTGACGGGGTCCCAGTCGAGGAGGTCATCCGCGTCGAAGAAGAGGGCGATCTCCTTCTCGGCGGACTCCGCCGAGTCGCTGCCGTGCACCAGGTTGAACCGCTTGGAGACGCCGAAGTCGCCCCGCAGCGTGCCGGGGGCGGCGTCGGGTCCGAAGGTGGCGCCCATCAACGTGCGGACGACGGCGACGGCCCCCTTCCCTTCCAGGACCATGAAGACGGTCGGCCCGGCGGTGACGAACCGAAGGAGCGGCTCGTAGAACGGCTTGTCCTCGTGCTCGGCGTAGTGCCGCTCGGCCGTGGCGCGGTCGATGCGCCCCATCTTCAGGGCGACGATCTTCAGGCCCTTGTCCTCCAGCCGGGCGATGAGCCGGCCCACCAGGCCGCGGTGGACGGCGTCGGGCTTCAGCATGACGAGGCTTCGCTCCACGGGTGGCTCCTTGCTGGTGCTGCACCGCTCCACAACGCGCTGTCACCTCTGAAAGCGCGGCGGGCCGGGAGCCCCGCCGCGCGGAACACGTGGCGCGGGCGGCGGGTGCAGAGACCCGCCGCGCACCCCTTATTCCAGCCCCGCGAACAGGTCGGTCGAGAGGTAACGTTCGGCGCCGCTCGGGACGATGACGACGATGAGTCGTCCGGCCATCTCGTCGCGCTCCGCGAGGCGGCAGGCGGCGGCGAGGGCGGCGCCGCTGGAGATCCCCGCCAGGATACCCTCCTCGCGTGCGGCCCGGCGGGCCCACTCAAAGGCCTCCTCGTCCTGGACCTGGACCACCTCGTCGATAAGCGAGGCGTCGAGGACCTTCGGCACGAACCCCGCGCCGATGCCCTGGATTTTGTGGGGCCCCGCCTCGCCGCCCGAGAGGACCGGGCTGCCGGCCGGCTCGACCGCCACCGCCCGCAGTGCGGGCTTGCGACGTTTGAGCACGTCGGCCACGCCCGTGATCGTGCCGCCCGTGCCTACACCGGCCACGACGGCGTCGACGAGGCCGTCGGTGGCCCGCCAGATCTCCTCGGCGGTGGTGCGGCGATGGACCTCCGGGTTGGCCGGGTTCTCGAACTGGTTGGGCATCAGGGCGCCCTCCGTGTCGGCGAGCAAGGCTTCGGCGCGGTCGATGGCGCCCCGCATGCCCTCCTCGGCGGGCGTGAGGACGAGGTCGGCCCCCAGGAGCCGGAGGAGTTTGCGGCGTTCGAGGCTCATGCTCTCGGGCATGGTCAGAACGAGTCGGTACCCGCGGATCGCACACACGAACGCCAGGCCCACGCCCGTGTTGCCGCTGGTCGGCTCGATGACCGTGCCGCCGGGATGCAGGCGGCCGTCGCGCTCGGCGGCGTCGATCATGGCCACCGCGATGCGGTCCTTGACCGTGCCGGTGGGGTTGCAGGTCTCGAGTTTGGCGTAGACGAGGGCCCGGCCGCGGATAAGCCGGTTGAGACGCACCAGGGGCGTCCGGCCGACGGTCCAGCCCGCGTTGTTGAAGAGTTCGGCCATTGTGGGGGCCTGAACGGCACGTCCTGCGAGGGAGGCCTCCGTACCTACCGCGCACGTGCACACTCGGTGTTCTCGGCGCGGCGGTACTCCAGACCCACCGCGCCATTTGCTTCCGGAGCGAATCCTCACCGCGCCAAGCGGCGACAGTCTACGGGCGGCCGACAGATGCGTCAAGCGCGACCCGGGCGGCCGGCAACGCCACGGCGGCGGCCACCCGACCGCCCAACTACCCCTTCAGGCCGGGCAGCCGTCTGGACGATAATACCGTCGGTCACTCGTGCGCCTCGGACCAGGGAAGGTGCTTCCCCATCAGGAGGGTCGGCCGTGGTTCCGGTACTGGAAACCCTGACGCGACTGTTCACGAATAACCGTCGGCGTCACAGCCGCCTTCGCCGCAAGTACGATACCATCGTCCGCGACGACGGCTGGCGCGAGGTCTTCAACGGCAAGACGCTGGACGTCTCTCGCGGCGGGGCCAAGGTAATGGGGTTCCCCAAAGGCACCGGCGTCCACAGGGATCAGGAGGTGACGGTGGAGTTCCTGCTCATCCCCAAGGACGTGACGGTGGTGGCGCAGCGCGCCCCGGTTCGCGGGCGGGTTATCCGCGTCGACGAGCGGGAAGACGAGTTCGTCCTCGCGATCAAGTTCGCCAGCACCCTGCCCAACTCCTGATAGCGCGGCGGGCAGTCCCGGCCACCGCCCAGTGCCCGGGACCGGACACCGCGCCGCGGCTGCCTCCTCCCACGACCCCATCTTGATACCCGCGCCCACGCCCTATAAAATGGGCACGTCCGGACCTCGAGGAACGGCGTGCCATGTGGGATTACACCGAGCAGGTCAAAGCGCACTTCCTGAACCCCCGCCACGTGGGGGAGATGCGGGACCCGGACCTGGAGGCCACGGTCGGCGACATGGCCTGCGGCGACGCGCTCCGGCTCATGCTCCGGCTCGACGAGACCGGGCGCATCGCCGACGCCAGGTTCCAGACCTTCGGCTGTGCCGGCGCCATCGCCTCCAGCGACGCCTTTATCGACCTGATCCTGGGAAAGACCCTGGAGGAAGCCGAGCGCGTGACCAGCGCCGACGTCGTGGCGTCGCTGGGCGGCCTGCCGGAGCCAAAGGTGCACTGCTCGGTCCTGGGCGTCAAGGCCCTGCACGAGGCGGCCCGTCGCGGCGGGGGCGGGTTGCCGGCCGGCCGGTCCGCCGGGCCGGCGGTCTGCAAGTGCTTCCGCGTGCCGGAGGCCGCTATCGCTGAGACCGTCCGCTCCCGCCGCCTCCGCACGGTGGACGAGGTGACGGAGACGACCCGCGCGGGCAGCGGGTGCGGCGGTTGCCGCGGCGACATCCAGGCCATCGTCCACCGGCTCAACGGCCCGGCCTCCCAGGAGGCGGGCCCGTCCGGTGAATCGAATGTCTAACCTCATCTATCTCGATAATAATGCTACCACGGCCGTGGCCCCGGAGGTCCGCGAGGCCATGAGGCCGTACCTGGAGGACCTCTACGGCAACCCGTCGAGCATCCACACGCCGGGCCGAACGGCCGCCCGGGGCCTCGACCGGGCCCGCCAGCAGGTGGCCGACCTCCTCGGCTGCCACCCCGCCGAGATCCTCTTCACCTCCTGCGGCACCGAGAGCGACGAGACCGCCATCACCAGCGCGGTGGCGCAGGATGGCGGCCGCCGGCACGTGGTCACGACCCGCGTGGAGCACCCGGCCGTCCGGAACCTGTGCGGGGCCCTCGCGGCGGGCGCCCACGGCCGGCCGGTCTGCCGCGTGACCGAGATCCCCGTCGGCGCCGGCGGCGAATTCGACTGGGACGCCTTCGCCGACGCCCTGGACGAAGGGACCACCATCGCCTCCTGCATGTGGGCGAACAACGAGACGGGCGTCCTCTTCCCGGTGGAGGACATCGGCACCCTCTGCCGCGACCGCGGCGTCCCCTTCCACACCGACGCGGTCCAGGCCGTGGGCAAGGTGCCGATGCGGCTGTCGGACCTGCCGATTGACATGCTGAGCCTCTCCGGGCACAAGTTGCACGGGCCGAAGGGCGTCGGGGCGTTGTACGTCCGGCGGGGGACACCGTTCAGCCCGCTGCTCGTGGGCGGGCACCAGGAAAACGGCCGGCGCGCCGGCACCGAGGCCGTCCACCAGATCGTCGGCCTCGGCCAAGCGGCCGAACTCGCCAAGGCCAACCTCGATGCCGAAACTACGACCGTCCGCGCCATGCGCGACCGGCTGGAAAGCGGCATCCTGGCCGCCGTCTCCGGCGCGCGGGTCAACGGGCGGCGAGACCGCCGCCTGCCGAACACCTCGAACCTCCGATTCCCCGGCGTCGAGGGCGAGGCCGTCCTGCTGATGCTCGATACGCACGGCGTCTGCGCCTCGAGCGGGTCCGCCTGCACCACCGCCAGCCCGGAACCCAGCCACGTGCTCCAGGCCATGGGCGTGCCGGCGGCAGCGGCGTACGGCTCCGTCCGGTTCAGCCTGAGCGTGTCTAACACGATGGAGGAGATTGAGACGGTCCTGGAGGTCCTGCCGCCCATCGTCCGCCGGCTGCGGGACATGTCGCCGTTCGGCCACGAGGACAGTCCCGCGGCCAAGGCGATCGAGCCATGACCGAGCCGCGACCGTCAGGTCGCGGGGACCTTCAAACGCTACGCACTCACCCCAAGCGAAAGGAAACCCCGATGGCCCAAATGTTCTTCAACGAAATCGAGGCGGCCAAGATCGCCCAGAACCTGGAGACCAACGGCCTGGCGTTTTACCAGAAGGCCGCCGAGAAGGCCAAGGACCAGGCCACACGCGACGTCTTCGGCCAGTTGGCCGAGGACGAGAAGAACCACCTCGCCCACTTCGAGGAACTGGAGGAGACACTCCAGCGCGAGCGCCGGACCGGCGCCGGGTACACCGACGACCCCGACCTCGGCGCCTACATCGACCGGCTGCTGCGGACGCAGGTCTTCGGCGACGAAAGCGACGTGGCGCGGCTGGCCGAGCAGAGCGAGAGCGATTACGAGTCGTTGGCCGTCGGCATGCGGGCCGAACGCGACACCATCGTCTTCTACCAGGAGATGCTCGACTTCGTCGACTCGAAGCCCTCGAAGGAGGCGTTCGAGCACATCCTTGCCGAGGAACGCCGGCACCTGAGCCTCCTCGGCGACCGCAGCGAGCACTGCGAGAATTACGACGGCTGATCGGTCTCGGATTGAACCCGCCTTCGCCGGGGCAAGCGGCAATAGCATTTAGCCGCCGGCCTTGGCCGGCGCGTGCCGTTGCGATTGGCGATTTCGGCGAAACAGCAGCACACGGACACCCGCGCGTCGGCCTTCCCAGGCCGCCGCGTCTGCGCGCGGTCACGGCACCTCGCGGACGGCGAAGGTCTCCTTGTCCACCGCCACGGCGTGCCGCTCGGACTGGCCGTCCGGCCGCCGGAAAACGATTTCCGCCACGTACGCGCCGTCGGTCACCTCGAAATCCCAGCCGCCGACGACCTTGGGCCAGCCTTCCTGCTCAGCGAAATCGCGGACGGCCCTCCACAAACGGTGGTGCAGGCGCTCGCCAGATTCACCCTGCGCGTCCATGTACGTCGGTTTCCCGTGCGGCGCGAGGCGGCTGCGCCGCTCCTGCCCGAGCACGCGCGGCGGTTCGGCCTCCGGCTCCAGCGCGAGCGCCACGACCCGACCCTCGACATACGGAAACGGCGCCTTCTTGACCTTGATGCCGGACTCCGGCGTCGGCCA
>CAYTJE010000236.1:0-5236 GCA_964437855.1 uncultured Anaerolineales bacterium
CGGCGAGGTCCGCGGCGCCGAGGCCCTCGACATGCTCCAGGCCATGAACACCGGACACGACGGGTCCCTGACGACCATCCACGCCAACAGCCCGCGGGACTCGATGAAGCGGCTCGAGGGGCTCGTCCTCGAGGCCGTCGACATGCCTGTCCGGGCCATCCGCGAGCAGGTCGTCACCGCCCTCGACCTTATCGTCCACCTGACCCGCTTCGCCGACGGCCGCCGCCAGGTCACCGCCATCAGCGAGGTGGCCGGGCTCGACCGCGACGAGGGCTACATCGTGGTCGAGGACATCTTCGTCCGGCCCACGCGCGGCGAGAAGCGCGGCGAGCGCGGCGAACTGATGCATACCGGCTACATCCCCGTCTTTGCACGGGACCTGCTCCACAAGGGACTCCTGACCGTCGACGCCTTCATGTAACCCATGCTGACCGATGCCCTGCCTCTGGCGTACGAGAACCTCCTGATCCGCGGCAGCGCCACGCTGGCCACGGCGGTGGCGGTCTTCTGCACCTTCATCGCCTTCCGCCTGCCCATGGGCCGGCTCGTCCGAAAGCAGGAGGAGGCGTTTCACCAGGCCCTGGTCGAACTGTTCATGTTCGACGTCACGCCCCGGCAGCTGACCTACGGCATGTTCATGGCGGCGGGGGTGGTGGGGGCCGTGTTGAGCCTCATGGCCTACAACGCGGGCGCCGGCGGCACGGGGGCACTCATGATGTTCGCCGTGGGGGCGGGGATCGGATACTGGGTGCCCCGCCTGGTGATCTTCGTCTTCCAGCGACGACGACGCGACCGCTTGAACGACCAGTTGATCGACGGCCTCGTCACCATCGCCAACGGCATGCGGGCCGGACTCAACCTCGTCCAGTCCATGCGCCTGATCGAGACGAACGCCGAGCCCCCCATCAGCCAGGAGTTCGGACTGATGCTCCGGGAATTCCAGCACGGGGCCAGCGTCGACGAGGTCATGCGCCGCGCCTCGAGCCGCATCAAGTTGCACCACTACCGGCTCCTGTTCGCGGCGATGCAGACCGCCCGGATTCGCGGCGGCAACCTGCCCGACACCCTCGACCGCCTGGGCGAGTCGCTCCGCGAGATCATGCGGCTGGAGGAAAAGGTCAGGGCCCTGACGGCGCAGAACAAACTGTCGGCCATTATGATGGGGTGCATGCCGGCCGCCATCCTCGGCATCTACTACCTCATCGAGCCCACGTGGGTCGAAGTCCTCTTCAGCCGCGAAAACGACTGGGGCCTGCTCCTGCTGGCCGTCGCCGTCGTGCTGAACGTGGCCGGATTCCTCTGGATTCGCAAGATCGTGACCTTCGAGATTTAGCCGAGGCGTGTGAACCGGCTGCGGCCTCCGCCGCCGGCTGTCCGCGAAAGGACGTATCGGCGTGTTGACCCTCATCGTCATCATGAACCTGCTGGTCTTCGCGTCGGCCTTCTTCCTTGTCACGGCGCTGTTCGGGGCGCCGGTGGATACGGCCGACGAGTCGGTGTTTCGGATCGACGTCGATAACGTGGACCGCAACACCGTGTTCGAGGTGGTGCCGCTCCAGCCGCTCCTGGTGCCGCTGTATCACCTGGTTCGCCGGCTGAACGTCCCGCGGTTCAAGCAGCACGTGCTGCGGCTGCTGCTGGCCCTGGGCAACCCGAACCAGTACAGCCCGGACGAGTACATCGTGGTCTGCATGGTGTGGGGGATCGGCGGGGCGTTCGGGCTGTGGCTGGGGGCGGCGGTCGTGCTGGGCGGCGTGTCGCTGTTCGCCTCGGTCCTGTACCTCGTCCTGGGCTTCGGCGTGGGCTTCTTCGTGGCGTACCTGTTCTTGCGGGAGCGGGCGCTGGCGCGCCTGCGGGCCATCGCGAAGCGACTGCCGTACACCCTCGACCTCATTGCCATGGCCATGGACGCCGGCGCCACGTTCTACGAGGCGTCGCAGTCGGTCATCCGGGACGAGCCGGACGACCCGATGAACCAGGAACTCTCGATCGTGGTCCGCGAGATCGACTTCGGCCGGAGCCGGCAGGACGCCCTCAAACACCTGGGCGACCGCATCCACGTTGACGGGCTCGACAGCATCATCTCGGCCGTCCTTCAGGCCGAACACCTCGGCACGCCGTTGGCCGAGGTCCTCAAACTCCAGGCCGGTCTCCTGCGGATGCGCCGCAGCATGCGTGCCGAGAGGCGGGCGGGCGAGGCCTCCGTCAAAATGCTGGTGCCCATGATGCTCATCCTCCTCTCGGTCGTGGTCGTCATCTTCGCCCCCATGATCATCCGCGTCATCGAGGGCACCTACCTCCAGTAGCCTTGCGCCCCGAGCCGCCATCGCCTGCCCTGCCGTAGCCTTTGGCGAAGGCGGGTAAGATGGCGGGCACCCCAATCCGCCGACGATTCGCGCGCGCCTGGAGAATCGAAATCGCTGCCCTGGTATAGGGCCGCGCCGCCGGAAATCGACATTTTAGTGCTTATCGCCTCCCGTCCATACGGGGTCAAAAACCGGTTAAAAACCGGCCAAAAATGAGCAATTCCGAACAAAAAACGAAAAAAGTCGAAAAAAACCGCAAGTTTCGCCTTGCCCATCTTAACATTCGCGCGACAAATCGGCTCTGGCGCTCTAAAAACGGCGATTCGGAAGCCAAAAGGCGCCCAAAACCGGGTTTCGGGCTCATGCCGTTTTCTCAGAATATATTCTGGGCGCGGCGTTTTTGGCTAGCCGCGAACGCGAGCGAGCGGAGAGCGTGGCGCCGTTGGCTAGCCGCGAACGATAGTGAGCGGGTCTCACAGCGCCGCTTACTCGCGTGCGCGGCTAGCGGGTGCGCTGGTTGGGCGTGTGGTGCCGTTGGCTAGCCGCGAGCGTCTGCGAGCGGTTGTCACAGCGCCGCTTACTCGCGTGCGCGGCTAGCGGGTGCGCTGGTTGGGCGTGTGGTGCCGTTGGCTAGCCGCGAGCGTCTGCGAGCGGTTGTCACAGCGCCGCGTCCTGGCGCGGGCGGCTATCCCCGGCGGCCGGGGGGCGGGGCAAGGTCCATGGCCAGGTTGTATGCCTCGCCGTCGTAATCCGACTCGACGTGGTACCCGCTGTTGTAGAAGACGGCGAGCATGGCCTTGTTGGTGGGCAGGACGCTGGCCCGGAACCGCCGGACCCCCCGCTGGCGGGCCGTCTGCACCAGGTAGTCCAGCAGCAGCGAGCCCATTCCTTTCTTCTGCCATTCGTCCTGGACGATGAAGGCGATCTCGGCCTCGCCCGTCTTGGGCTCCAGGAAATACTGGGCGATGGCGACGATCTCCTCCTCGCCCGGTCCCGGCACGACGCCCACGATCGCGAGTTCGTCCTGGTAGTCGATATTCGTCAGTTTCTGCACGTCCTTGTGGGGGAACCGGACGGTGGCGGTAAAGAAGCGCGACCGGACCGACTCGGTGCTCAGGGAGTAGAGCATCTCGGCCAGGGCGGGCTCGTCGGCCGGCTTGACCGGACGGAGGAACACCTGCGTGCCGTCGCGCAGCGTGTCGTACCGCTCCAGTTCCTCCGGGTAACGGATCTGTTCCCAGGCCAGTTCCACCTGGTCTTCGGGCAGGTACTGTTGCTGCTTGGCGAACTGGATGAGGTCGTTTCGGAACTTCGGGTGGGCGATGTTGATGAGCGAGAGCACCCGTTCCCGGATGCTCTTGCCGTGCAGGTACGCGATACCGTACTCGGTGACCACGTAGTGCACGTCGCCGCGGGTGGTCACCACGCCGGCCCCCTCGGTCAGGTGCGGCACGATGCGGGAGACCGAGCCGTCCCTGGCGGTGGAGGGCATGGCGATGATGGGTTTGCCCTCCCGGCTGCGCGCGGCGCCGCGGACGAAGTCCACCTGCCCCCCGATGCCGCTGTAGAACCGGTACCCGAGCGAGTCGGAACACACCTGGCCCGTCAGGTCGACCTCGAGCCCCACGTTGATCGCGATCATCTTGTCGTGCTGGCTGATCACGTACGGGTCGTTCACGTATTCGGTGGGGTGAAACTCAAAGAATGGATTGTTGTCGATGTAATCGTACAGCCGCTGGGAGCCCATGCAGAAACTGGCGATCACCTTGCCGTGGTTGATGGTCTTCTTCGTGCAGGTGATGGCGCCGCAATCGACCAGGTCGATGATCCAGTCGCTGAACATCTCGGTGTGGATGCCGAGTTCCTTCTTGTCGCGGAGGAACTCGGCCAGGGCCTGCGGGATGCGCCCGATGCCGCACTCGATCGTGCTGCCGTCGTCCACCAGCCGCGCGATGTTCTGCCCGATGCGGCGCAGCGTCTCGTCCGGCTCCCGGACCGGCACGGTGATGACCGGCTCGTCGCGGGGCACCATCATGTCGATCTGGCCCACGTGCAGGAACGAGTCGCCGAGCGTCCGCGGCATCCGGGCATTGACTTGGGCGATGACGTACCGGGCGTTGGCGGCCGCCGACTTCACGATATCCACCGACACGCCCAGGCTGCACAGCCCGTTGGCGTCGGGCGGCGAGACGCTGATCAGGGCGGCGTCGATGGGGATCCGGCCCGAATCGAACTCCTGCGGGATATCCGACAGGAAGATCGGCGTGTAATCGCCGATGCCCTGGTCCAGCGCGTGGCGGACGTTGTCGGCCACGAAGAGCGAGTTCAACTTGAACTTGCCCCGGAACCGCTCGTCGGCGTACGGGGCCGAGCCCATCGTCAGCAGGTGGATGATGTGGGCGTCGGTGATGTGCTGGCCGTGCTCCACCAGGGCCCCCACCAGGTGCTGCGGCTGGGCGCAGGCCGAGCCGATGAAGATACTGTTGCCGGCCTTGATGAGTTTCATGGCCTCGGCGGCCGAGGCGACGCGGTCGCCGTACTTGTCCTGCCAGTTGAAATCTGCCATGGTAAGTCCCTTGCTTACGGCACGCGCCGGGCAAGCCCGGCGGCTAACTGTGGCGCTCTGCGTAGGCCTATTTAGCCGGCGAGTTTACTCGCCGCGAGGGTGCCGCCCTACGCCTCCGCCACCGTGATCCGGGCGTCGACGGCGATAGGCTTGGTGCCCTCCGGCCCCACGGCGTACGGATTGATATCCATCTCCTGTATCTGCGGGAACTCCGTAACCAACTGGCTCAGGCGCTGGAGCCCCTCGGCCAGGGCGTCGAGGTCGACTCGCGGCCGCTCGCCTTCCTCCCCGCCGCGCAGCAACTGGTACGTGCGGGTGGAGGCGAGCATCTCGCGGGCCTCCTCGGCCGTCAGCGGCGCCAGGT
>CAYTJE010000237.1:0-5227 GCA_964437855.1 uncultured Anaerolineales bacterium
ATGGCACGCAGGAAACCCAAGACGTACGAGACCGAGTTCCAGGGCCGCTTCATCTTGCCGCGATCGTCCACCCGCCACCGGTAGTGGGCCGTGCCGGGCGTGCGGAGATGTGTGGCGTGGACGTCGGGCTTCGTGAACGGGGGGATGGACCAGATCATCTTGTCGCCGATCTCGCCCTCGTTCCAGCGAACGGCCTTGACCTTCAGGTTCCGCAGCGCCTCGCGGATAGGATGTTGGCGGTCGGGGTCGTAGCGGTCGGAATCGATGAGGTAGTTCATGCAGACGCCGTAGCGCAGGGGCACCGGGCGGCGGGCGAGCGTGTCGGCGGCGTCGACCGTGACGGCGATCGGCTCGGCATGCGCACAGGCAGCCAGGATGGTGAAGGCCGCGACCACGCAGACGACTGCTGGAACCGTGCGTTGCACAGGGACCTCCGGCATGGTACGGGATGCACGGCCGTCGAGGGCGCGCCTCGGCAAACGGTTACTCGGGGCTTTTCGCCAACCCCCCGGCGTAGCGAATCAGGTTGTAGAGGATCTTATCGGCCACGGGGTCCTTGCCGAGGTGCTCCACCAGCCGCAGTTGCGACGCGACGAGTCGGCCCTTGCCGAGGCGAACCGTCGCCAGGTCGGCACCCCACCACGTGTCGCCCGGGCCGTAGTAATGGCGCCGGCTCCGGTCGAAGTCGGGGAAATGGTCGAAGGCGACGGTGCCGACGATCACCTCGCCGCCCGCGTCGAGCAGCGTGCTATCGGCCCAGACGTTCTCGTACACCGGGCCCATCATGCCGCCGGCGGGCAGCCCGCGGAACACGGGATGGTCCGTCACGATGTGGGGGATGCACGTCCAGAGCCCGGCGGCCCGCTTGACGCGGGCCTCCACGGGCAGCACGGGTAAGGCCTTACCCGCCCGGCCCCAGGGGACGCGCGGGCCACCCGCCTGCAGGTAGACCCCCGTGCCGCCGGCCTTGATGAACGCGGCCAGGTCGTCGAAGCGCTTGCGCTGGGCCGGGTTGTGCGCGACGGTGCGCCCAACGAACACGGGGACCGACCGGTCGGTCCCCGCGCCGAATTCCTCGAACGCGATGCCCCGGCGCTTCAGGAACGGCGTGAGCGACCGGGTCGGGTCGAGCACCGCGATGCGGTTTTCGGGCACCGCCAACTGCTCGGCCGCGAAGACGTCGAACGGATAGGCGCTCGCGGCCACGGGGGAACCGTCGCCGGCCATCACCTTGGCCGTCACCGTGTACGTCCCCTTGAGGGCCTTCGTGTCGAGCGCCTCGGCAAAGAGCGGCGCAATGCCCGCCGGCAGGTCGGCCTCGGCGGTCTTCGCGAAGACGACGGCGCCGTCCGGCCCGGCGACCTCGACCGTCAGCGTCCCTTTGACGGCCTCCAACTCGTTGACGCCGGTGACCTCGACCCGCGTGCCGCGCTCGGCGTAGGCGTTGCGCGGGCGGACGCGGATCGAGAGGATGCGCGGCCGGTTGGCGGCCTGCGTGTCGGTGTACGCGCGGGTCTTGGGGCTGCGGAAGAGGTCCAGCAGGCCGGCGCCGATGATCCAATCGCCCGCGACCAGGGCATGAATGCAGTAGCCCTTGACGGCGGGGTTGCAGCGGACGGCCTCGATCATCCGCTTGTTCGCCCTGCCGTGGATGACCTGCTGGTCGAGGCAGAACCGTTTCAGGTCCGGGTAGACGGCGTCGAGGCCGCTCTCCTTGAGCGCGCGGCGGTGCTGCTCCGCGAGGCGACGATGGTACACCGTGGGCGGCACGATGGGGTTGCCGTCCTCGGCGAAGCGCCGGTTGTTCTCCACGAGGTCCGGCAGGCTGCCGTACCCGAGTTCCGAGACGAACGTCATCAGGCCGGGCACGACGTTGTGGCCGGGCAAGCGGCCGGCGAGGCCCATCTTGCGCAACTCGTCGTGGGACTTGCGGCCGGTCAGCAGGAGTTTCGTGTACACCGCCTCGTTGATCTGCGGCCCCGGATAGTGGTGGATATCGTTGAACTTGGTGGCCTCGGAGGCGTAGGGCAGGAACAGGTTCGCCCCCTGGGCCCAGCCGCCGGACTCGTCCAGGATGAGGCGCGTCGGGTCGAGGTCGCGGGCGAGCATCGCCATCGGGTGCAGCAGCCGCTTCAGCACCGGCCGCTTCAGTTCGTTGAAGAGTTCCCACTGGACGACGCAGGCCCGGTTGCGGTCGCGGCGGATGCTCTCGCGGACCTCATTCGCGACCCACCCCGGCAGGCGGGCCGATTCGCGCGGGAAGCCCATGCACTGGATGGCCAGCGACCCCACGGTCAGCACGCCCATCTCGTCGGCCAGGTCGAGCCACATCGGCGGCGGGGGCTTCCGCCACGGGCGGATCATGTTGAACCCGGCCTCCTTGGCCAGGCGGATCTCGCGCCGGGCCATCGCCTCGCTGTCCGGGTACGCCAGACGACGCGGGTACAGCCCCTCGAAGAACGTCGCCTTCAGGTACATCGGCTCGCCGTTCAGGCAGAAGCGGTCGTCGCGGACCGTGAACTCGCGCATGCCGAACCGCGCGTGCCAGCGGTCGGAGACCCGGCCGCCGCACGTCACGCGCACCTCGGCGCGGTACAGGTGCGGATGCTCCGGCGACCAGCGCCGGGCGTCGGGGATGCGGAGCGTCCACGTCCGCCGGTTCGGGCCGGGCGCGAGGTCCAGCGTCTTCGTGACGGCCGCGGCGGTTTCGTTCGGCCGGTCCGCGGGCCGCACCGTGACGGCCACCTGCGCCGCGACGGCCTGGTCGCCCGTGTGCGTAAGGGTCACGTGGAACGTGGCGGTGTCGTCGGCGAGGCGCGGCTCGATGAAGACGTCGTCCACGACCGCGGGGCCGGTGGCGATGAGCCGGACCGGCTGCCAGATGCCGCCCGCGATGGCCCCGCGCCACTGCGGGGTCTCCATCTTGCCGACGCCCTCGATCGTCTTCTCGGTCATCAGGATGGGGCCGGCCACGCGCAGGGTCAGCACGTTCTCCTCGCCAAACCGGAGGAGGTCGTCGACGCGAAACTCGAACGGCGTGAACCCGCCCTCGTGGGCGCCGACCGCCGTATCGTTGAGCCAGACCTCGGCCCGGAAGTTGACGGCCCCGAAGCGGAGGCGGACCACCCGGCCCTTCCACGCGGCCGGCACCGTGAACGTGCGGCGATAGAAGGCCACGCCCTCGTAGTCCTTCTCGACCGTTTCCCAGCAGGAGGGGACGGCGATCTCGCGGCGGCCGGGGGCCTTGGCGAACGCCTCGGCGCGGTGCCACCCGGCGGCGCGGCCCTGGTTCTGCGGGTCGAACAGGATCTCCCACGGGCCGTCCAGCGAGAGGCTTTCGCGGAGCGATCCGCGTTCGGCGGCCGCCTCTATCAACGGACGCAGGTCCGCACCCAGGAGGGTTGCGGCAAGGACGGCCGCCGCCAGGAAGGTGGTTCGGTTCATGGGGAATGGTCCTTGTCCAGTGGTCGGTCAGGTTTCATTGGCCGGGTGCCACTGGTCCCGGCGCGCCGGGATCAACCAGTGTTCCCCGAGGTCGAAGCGCACTGGCGGGCAAGCCGCCAGTGGCACCCCGCAGAATCAAGCCTGACCGCCCACCAGGTGCGCGTGGCAGCGCGGCGGGGCTCGTACCCGCCGCGCATAGAGCCGGCGTCCATGAGGCGCGGTGGTTACGGAGACCCACCGCGCCACCACCCGCGGTTGAACCGCTCCAGCGGCGACGCCGTCACGCTACCACCCCGCTTCTCCGCGTGCAACGGCATTCCGGGCGTGTGGCGAGGCAATGCACACTCACGCAACACGTGGTCCAACCCGGTCGGCTACGGCATCGCGGCGCGTTCGCGGCCGCGTTCAAACGGCGCGAGGTCCCGCCGCAGCGTGGCGTAGAGGTTGTCCACCCACGGCGGGGCGCCCGCGTGGCGGACCGCCGGCCGGCGAACCGCTGCACGACCGGCACGTACAGCCGCCGGCCGTATCGGAAGAGGAGCGCCCCGGCCACGAGAAGGGTCACCAGGAGGAACCAGACGGCCCGGCGTTTCATGCGTCCTCCGGTGCGGTTCGACCGAGCGATCAGTTATCCGACGGCGACTCGCGGAGGCCCGGCCCGCCGGGGTCGTCGGCGAGGCCCGGGCCGCCGAGGCGGACGCGGTAGCCCTGGGCCGTCCACGCCCGGGCCAGGCGCCGGGCCTCGGTCCGGTCCCACGTGAACGCGCACGAGACGTGCACCTCGTCCGCCTCAGGCAGGAACAGGGGCGGGTCGCCCACGAACGCGAGACGAGAGTCGGGCGTGGCGCTCGTGCGACGCGGGAAGACGCGGGCGATTCTCATGCGCTTCCCCCTGCCACCGCGAACCATGTTGCGCACCCGCCGTCCCGGGCATCGCCGTCAGGCCCAAACCGTTTTCCGCGGGCGAGCCTGGTAAAGCACCCTTTACGAGCGCCGAGCGTTGGGCAAGGTTCCTTTACCAACGGACCAGCCGACTGCGCGTTGACGAACGTTGCCCCACGGTGTATACTTCGTGAGCACGAAGGAGGTGCCCCATGGTCAAGACACTGACGCGACACGGGAACAGTTACGCCCTGGTCATCGACAAGCCCATCCTGGAACTCCTGCAGGCGACGCCCGAGACGCCCTTCGAAATCGTCACGGACGGCCAGTGCCTCGTGCTCACGCCGGTGCGGGACGAGGCCGAGGAGCGGAGGTTCCAGGAGTCCCTGGAGAAGGTCCACAAGCGTTTCGGCCGTGCCATGAAGCGGCTGGCGGAGTAGAATCCCTCCATGCCGCCCCTTTTCCTGGACATCGACCGGGTGCTGCGGACCCACCTGAGCCTCCTCCGGCGCTACGGGGGCGAGGAAGGGGTCCGCGACATCGGCTTGCTGCACTCGGCCGTGGCCGCCCCCCGGGCGTCGTTCGGCGGGGAGGCGATGCACGCGGACCTGTTCGAGATGGCGGCGGCGTACCTGTACCACATCGTGCAGAACCATCCCTTCGTCGACGGCAACAAGCGAACCGGCGCCGCGGCGGCCATCATCTTTCTGGCCATGAACGACGTCGAGATCGAGGCCGACGAGGAGGGCCTCATCGAGGTGACGATGGCCGTGGCGCGCGGCGAGGCCGGCAAGGCCGAGGCTGCCGAGTTCTTCCGGACCCGCGCTCACTGAGCCACCCCCGCGGGCGCCTCGGCCGGTACCCGCTCGGCCTTCCCGCCAGCGAACTGTTCCCACCGCTG
>CAYTJE010000238.1:0-5207 GCA_964437855.1 uncultured Anaerolineales bacterium
TGGCAGCCTCGGAGCCGAGGCAGAGGGCCTTTCCCCGGAATTGGGTCTTGAACCAGATTCTTCGTCGGCCTTACGGCCTCCTCAGAAGGACAAACGCGGGCATTACTTTTGCCGAAATCAATAGCCGCCGGGCTTGCCCGGCGCGTCCGTGCCCTCCCGCTCGAAGTAGCGATTGGCGGCCCGGCGGTGCCGCGGGAGGACGGGCCGGGTATGGGCCGATCCGCCGCCGCCGGCCGCACCCTTCAGGGCGCCGGAAGCCGCCTCCCCGCCCTCGCCCACCGTCGGGGCCGCGACGCTGACGCCGACCCGCCGGCTCTCTTTCAGGTCGGCCGCCGTGGCGGGCGGCAGCACTTCCTCGGTAAAGTCCACCCCCTCGCGGGTATCGGGGTCCGACCAGACCATGGGGGCGTCGCCCCGGCCGCGGTTGATCCCACCCCGTCCGGGCAGCCCCTCCAGCCATACCATCAGGGCCTCCCCCACGGGCAGGCCCTGGTCGTCGGCCTCTTCCAGAAAGGCCGCCAGCCCTTCGCCCTTGCACGCGCGGAGGAGGGCCTCAATGTCGATCCCTTCGAGGTCCAGGAGCCCCGCCTCCGCCAACCGGCCGAGCCGGGCCGCCAGGTCGCCGCGGCACCCGCCCAGGCACTCGCTGAGCCGCCGAAGGTCCTCCGCCGAGAGGCAGGTGCCCTGGCACGCCTCCTGGAGGGCCTCGGCCTGGTCCTCCGAGAGCAGGCCGTCCTCTCGGGCGCTCTCCTCGACCATTTCGCGGAGATGTTTCATGGCGACGGTCAGGATGGCGGGGTCGAGGTCGGCCGCCTCGTTCTCGAGCGCGTCGGCGAGCGACTCGGCCTTGGCCAGCCGTTCGCCCTGCGCCTGCGTTTCCCGGGCGGCGGCCTGGGCGGCGCCGGCCAGGGTATCCTGGAGGTGATCGAGGGCCTCCCACGTCTTGGCGGGACGCTCGCCGGAGGCCTCGGCGGTCGTCTGATCCAGTTTCCGTACCAGGTCGGCGGCGGCCTCGCGGTCAATCACCTCCTCCTCTTCCAACGCCTCGATGCGGTGCCGCAGGTCCTCGACCTCGCCCTCGACGTTCAGGCCGCGGGCGGTCGGCGGCGAGACGTACCGCTGCGGGACGACGAACCCGGCCGTCAGGAACGCCCCGGCCGCGGCCGCCAACGCCAGGGACCGCCGGCCGCGCCAGCGGACCGCCGGCACGCGGACCGGGGGCACCCGGTCGGCCCAGCGGCCCAGGGGCACCTCCCCTTGGGCCATCAAGAGCCCGCCGCACCGGCTCCCGCGGTCGAGCAGGGCCTTCACGGACGCACGAGAGGGGCAGCGACGAATCGCCAGGACGACCGCGGCCGCGGCACAGGGGAGCAGGCCCGCCAGCCCCCAGAGGAGCCGGGTGGCCGGCACCCCCGCCAGGGACCGCGCGAGCAGCACGACCAGGCCCCAGGCCAGGCACCATCCCGCCGCCAGCCGCACCGCGTACCGCCAGAACAAGGCCCCGCGGGCCCGGCGGATGAACCGGGCCACCGACTGCGCGTAGTCGCCGTTTTGCATCGTCATGGCCTTACGGCCCCCCCTGCCCCGACCGCGCCGGAGGCATGCCCACTCCCTGCACTCCCGCGGCGGGTTTGCGCCTATGGACAGCCCGGACGGGCCGCGCTGACACGTGTCAAACCCGGCCGGTCCGCTGCCTGCACCATACCGCACCCTTGGACACGGGGCAACCGGAATCGTGCCGCGTTTGCCTGTCCGGCAACGGCCCGCCCTTATGTACGACGGGCGGGGGTCGGCATTCAAGCAAAGCCCCGCATGCGACCTTCTTATCGGGCCCGGCGAAACAAACGTGGCGCGCCTCGCAAGTAGTCATTCTGGGGTGGCCCGAAAGGGCCGACGAAGAATCTCGCCTTGGTCGTCGTCGTTTTGCCGCTCCCACGGCGAGATTCTTCGACCCCACAAGCGGGGTCTCAGAATGACCTCCTGCCTGGCCCTGCGAAATTGCAATTACCGGACTCAATAGCACTACTATGCTACGTTCTGCGCGGCGGGTCGGGAGACCCGCCGAGCAGTATGCCGATGTGCCGTTACAGGAGTGAGTAGATTAGAACTTGTAGATAAAGGAACTCTGGAGCCGGAGGGCGTCGCCGCCGCCGCGGTGTTTGTAGTCGGTGTGCCAGTGCGAGATTTCCAGGCCCACGCTCGTCTGCGAGTTGATGGCGTAGATGACGTTGCCGAAGACCATCCGGTTCAGGACGCGTGTGCCGGCGACGGTGGCATCGTCGGCGTCGAGGGCGTCGACGCCGGCGCCGAGGTTAACGGTCCACTGTTCGGCGGCCTTGAATGCGGCGGCCAGCCACCCGCCGCACGCCCCCAGGGCGTCGAGCCGGCCCGCGTCCATCCCCTGCCCGATGCCGCCGAAATACGAGTCGAGCGCCTCGCCGGTAAAGATCTCGGCCTTGACGGTGAGCCAGTCGGCCAGGGGGACGGCCAGGTCCATGCCGGCCGACCAGGAGTCGAAGGTGGCGTCGCGACCGAAGTTGTCGCGGTCGTACTCCTCGCGTCCCCAGTGTCCCCAGGCGCCGACGGTGGCGGGCCGGCCGTCCACGAGCGGGAACGTCAGGGCCGCCCGGCCCTGGACGGTCGGGTGGCCGGCGTCGGCCCCGGTATCGGTGTTGCCGATGGCGGCCCGGCCGATGGTCCGGGAGAGGGCGCCCTGGAGGCACAGGTTCACGGTCTGCTCGGCGTCGAGCCAGACCTCCTTGGTCAGTCGGATCTGCGGCCGGCGGTACCCGATGTTGCCGGCGTCCCAGTTGATGGTGAAGTTCAGGGTGCCGGGCCAGAGAGGGGCGATAACGTCCCAGGTCTGGCCGGCCAGAAGCGAGAGGCGGTCCTCGGGCCAGTCCAGTTGCAGGTAGGCGTGGCGCATGCGGAAGCGTGGCTTGTTCTCGTCGCCGCCGCCGTAGAAATCGCCCTCGACCCGGCCGCTGGTCTTGATGCCCTCGACGTCGGGCCCGTGGATCCGCAGGCCCAGGCGGGTCTGGTTGGCCGTCATGTTGAACTCGTCGTCGTTGGAGTTGCCCTGCTCGCTGGTGGCGTACAGGGCGAAGTTGCCGGGCGTGACCTCGTGGCTGTCCCAGGAGGCGTCGAGTTTGACGTAGCCGTAGAGTTCCACGTCAAGGCTCGAGAGGACGGGTCGGCGGTCGTCGTTCAGCCTGAGGTCCGTCCGGATGGCGTCGATGGCGGCGCGGAGTTTCTGGACCTCCGGGTCGGGCGTATCGGCGTCGGCCCGCTGCTTGGCCAGGTCGTCCCGGAGGCGCTGCATCTCGGATTCGAGTTGCCGGACGCGTTGGCGGAGGGCGGCGTTCTCCCGCTTCAGCGTCCCGGACGGCCCGGCTCGCTGGGCCTGCTCCAGGCGCTCGATGCGGTTCAGCAGGTCGGCCGCGTTACCGGGGGCCGTGTCCGCCCCGGCCGCGCCGTCTTCGGGACCGCCGGCCGGCTCGGCGGCGCCGGCGCCGACCGCGAAGACCATCCCCATGCACCCGACCAGGATGAGCCAACCATAGATCTGCATCCGTTCCTCCTGCGGTACCGGTGATCCGTGCCGAGGTTCCTTCGGCCCGGCAGGTTTAGCGCGCGGACGGCGCGCATCATCCGGGCCGGGGCCCGTGCGTCGGCGGGCGCGGCCTGTCAACGGGAATGCAAATCGCCCTCGCTGGGCACTTTATCGGCCGGAGGCAAACGGCTTCGCCAATCGTTTTCGCGAACCGCTCTCCCGGGCAGAGACCGGGAGCGCCTGCACCGGGCGAAGCGAACGGGTCGCGGAGACTCCGCCGCGAGGTGCCCTGAAGCGTGCCACCGGCTGCCGCCCCCCGGGTCGCCGTGCTTTTGCTGGCATCGCGCCCCCGGTTTCCGCTAGAATGCCCGCTCTCAGCCGTTGGACGGATCGTTCACACCCATCAGACAGGAGGCGAGACATGCAGCGACAGACCGTTCGCGCGGGACTGGTCGGGGCCGGGTTCGCGGCCAACTTTCACTACGAGTCCATCCAGCGGGTCCACTGCGCCGACGTGGAGGTCGTGGGCGTCTTCGACACCAACGCCGAGGCCGCCGGCGCGTTTGCCGAGGCGCGGGGGCTGAAGGCGATGGACTCGCTCGAATCGCTCGTCGACGCCTGCGACGTCGTCCACGCCTGCGTGCCGCCCGTGGCGCACGAGCCCGTGGCCGTGGCGGCCCTGGAGCGCGACACGTTCGTCATCGTCGAGAAGCCGTTCACGGGGTACTTCGGCGACGGGGCGGAGGATTTCAACGGCCTCTCGTTTCCGAAGGAGACGATGCTGGCGGGGGCCCTGGAATCCATCGAGCGGATGCTGGAGGCCGAGAAGGGAAGCCGGGCGTCGATCTGCTACGCCGAGAACTTCATCTACGCCCCGGCGATCCAGAAGGAGCGGGAGATCATCGAGAAAACCGGCGCCCAGATTCTGTGGATGGCCGGCGAAGAGGGGCACTCCGGCTCACACTCGCCGGTCTACGGTATCTGGAAATTCGCCGGCGGGGGCTCGCTCATGGGCAAATCGTGCCACCCCCTCTCGGCCGTCCTGTACTTCAAGCGCGTCGAGGGCCGGACCCGGCTCGGCAACCCCATCCGGCCGAAGGCCGTCTCGGCCCGCACCCACCGCCTGACCACCAGCCCCGCCTACCAGGACGAGGGGCACCTGCGGTGCGACTACGAGGACGTGGAGGACTTCGGCCACATCCACATCATCTTCGAGGACGGGATGGTGGCCGACGTCTTCGCCAGCGAGATTCTCCTGGGCGGCGTGCGGAACCGCATCGAGGTGGCCGCCAACAACCACCGCACCATCTGCAACATCAACCCGAATAACGCCATGCAGGCGTACAACCCCCGGGAGGCGTACTTCAAGGACATCTACATCGTCGAGAAGACCGGCACCAAGCAGGGATGGTCGAACCCGGCGCCCGACGAGGATCACTTCAACGGCTACCCGAACGAGGTCGAGGCGTTCTACCGGGCCGTGGCCTACGGCGAGGCGCCCGAGAGCGGGTCCTCCCTCGGCGCCGACACCATCTCCACCATCTACAGCGCGTACGTCTCCGACGAGCAAGGCGGCGCCGAGGTGCCCGTCAAGGCGTATTAAGGCGACTTTGTCCACTTCGCCATCATCCACAAAGGCCGTGGCGCGGTGCCC
>CAYTJE010000239.1:0-5180 GCA_964437855.1 uncultured Anaerolineales bacterium
CTCCGCACCCGTCGCGCGGAGGCGCGGTGCCCAGTCGTGGGCACCGCGCGGTGGGCAAGACTGCCCACCGCGCAAAGACGGGTGCGTGCGCGGCGGGTCTCCGCACCCGTCGCGCGGGGGGCAAGACTGCCCACCGCGCAAAGACGGGTGCGTGCGCGGCGGGTCTCCGCAACCACCGCGCTAAAGACCGCAAAGGCCACGGCGAGATTCTTCGCTCGCTTCGCTCGCTCAGAATGACATCATTGGCGTGGCGGGTTCAGAATGACATCATTGGCGTGGCGGGTACGGAGACACGCCGAGCCACCACTCGAGCCAAAAACGGGCTACTCGGCCTCGCCGCCGGTCAGGGTGGCCAGGTACGCGTCGCCGAGTGTCTCGATGTGGTCCTGGATGTTCTTGAACTCGTCGAGGTGCTCTTCCTCGTCGGCGAGCAGTTGCTGGAAGAGCCGCTTAGAGGTGTGGTCGCCGGCCTGGCCGCACGCCATGGCGGAGGCGTTGTACATCTCGACGGCCCCCTCTTCGAGGCCGACGTCGCGGGTGAGCATGGCCGGGATGCCCTCGCCCTTGGTCACCTTGCCGTCCGGGTCGGAGGTGGGGGTGCCCTCCAGGTAGAGGATGCGCTCGGCCAGTTGCTCGGCGTGGTCCATCTCCTGGATGGCGATGGTCTTCATCGTCTTGGCGAGTTTGCCGTAGTCGGCGTCCTCGAGGGCGTAATGGTGAGCCATGTACTGCATGATGGCCGTCAGTTCGGCCGCCCGGGCCTGGTTCAGCAGGTCGATGACCTTTTTGCGATCTTCGGCGGTGCTCATCGTTTCTCCTCTCGTCGAAATCCGGGATGCCTGGGTTGAACGCCGGCCGGGGACCGGGACCGACCGCCGGCCTCTACTCTTCTCTTTTAGGCCCCCCGCCGCCCCGCGTCAAGGGGTTAGGCGAATTGGGCGGGGCCTGGGGCCAGCGCACAATTGCCTGCCTTGCGATCAGGCAATGTGTCGGAGCAACCTTTCGGCCTCTCGCATGAACTTGTCGAACGACTGGCAGGCGGAGCGCGCCCGGTCCAAATCGAAGGCCTCGGCCAAGGCGGGCTGGTCGTCCACTTCAAGATAACGCCCGTTCGCCATGTTGCGTGAGAGTTCCTCTTTCGCACCCCGGATGGCCTCGGGGTCGGGAGGGCATGTCGCATCCTCGCGTATTCCCCTGCATCCCCTCAGCGACTCCTCGGCACCCAGGAACCACGCCTCGAACTCCCGCTGCGCCACGACCACCGCGCAGGGCTTGTCTGTGACGGAGGCGACACGTTCTCGCAGGCGATTCGCAAGACACACCGGGCAATCGTCATCCGCATCAAGCAAGACCAACACCGCCTCGGCTCCCGAACGGTCCATGAGGGCCAGTTTGACAGCCCGCTCAAGTTCCCCTTCCTTGACGACGCTTGTTCTCTTGACCCGAAACGGCCGGGCCACTTGCACCGAATACACTCCAAGATCATCCATCACGCGACGTAGCAGCACGCCGACTGACTGCACTTCTGATTGACCTTCCACAATGGCAACCAGTGCGGGCATTACCCTTCGTCCTCGCCCCGGCGGTCCTCAGCAGCAAAGAGGTTGAATTGCTCCGCGTTCGCTTCAGCCGCTTCCTCGTCGGGATTCAGTTCATCGGCACGAAGCAGTTCTCCCGGGGTGTACAGATTCTCCCGAACCGCCTGCCGGCTGGACTCCGCGAGAGGGCATATGTGGGTACGGTTCCGCTCAACCGCGAACACCTTGATCTGCTCATCCGTCAACTCCTTCTGGTCCAAAATGTCCGGGCTGTGCGTGGTGACCAGCACCTGCCTTTCCCTGGATGCATCGGTGAGCACATCGACAATCGCTTCCATCACAGCGGGGTGAACGGTGGCTTCCGGCTCCTCCACCGCAATGACCGACGGATTGCCCGGCTGATAAACAGCCAGGAGAAGCCCCAGGGCGCGGAGGGTACCATCGGACATATTCAGCGCGTCAAACGTCCATGGATTCTTGGTTCCGACTTCCTGCTTGAACCGCAGTGTTTCTTTTTGTCCCACAGAACGGTGCTCGACCCTGGCCAGACCATCCACAATCTTCGAGAGGAGATTGCAGATTCTCTCGTATTTCCCGTTAGACGCAGAGTCTGTTTGAAGCCGTTTCAACACGGCGGCGGCGTTACTCCCGTCCCGTTTCAGGTAAAGGCCCGCATCCGGGTCCTGAAGTTCTCTCAGGCGGAAGGGAAGCACCGAGTAAAACCTCATGGAACTCAGAAAATCAAAAACCGGACGAAACTCCTCCGTCGCAGAAGCCGCGAACAGGGCCAATCGGTCCGGAGCGACTTTCGCGCGGATGCCAGGTATCTCCTTGCGAAACGTGCCGTTCTGAACATCAAATGAAATTGCATTCCCCATGAACGGCCAAACCGTGCATCGCTCTTTGGCTATGCTGAACTGCCTCTCCTTCTTGGCAGCAATCTCAAAGCCGTACTCGGCGCGGCCATGGTCGGGCAGCCTGATCGAAAGCCCGAGACCAATGTGCGTAGGGTGGCCCGTCGACTTCCTGCGAACCGCAGCGATGCCGCCCCGGTTCTTGAACGCCAACTCCACAGATTCGGACAACGATTCCTGGACAAAAGCCAGGCTGTCAACGAAATTGCTCTTCCCGGACCCATTGGGTCCGACCAGCGCCGTGAACGGCTGGAGCGAAACCCGGGCTTGATCAATGCTCTTGTAATGCCGCACCCGGACTTCGGTGATCTGGGGAATCATGCGCCACCTCCTTCTCAAGGTAAGGCTTATTGTAGTCGCATCAATACCCCATGCAAGACCTGTCACCCGCCTGCTTCCCCGCCGCCGAACAGCGCCTCGACGAACGTCTCCGGGTCGAACGGGGCCACGTCGTCGGGTCCCTCGCCCACGCCAACGAACTTGACCGGGATGCCGAGGTCCTTCCGGATGGCCAGCACGATGCCCCCCTTCGCCGTGCCGTCCAGTTTCGCCAGGAACACGCCCGTCACCTCCACGGCCTCGCGGAACTGGCGGGCCTGGGCCAGGGCGTTCTGGCCGGTCGTGGCGTCCAGCACCAGGAGCACCTCGTGCGGGGCGCCCGGGATCTTCTTGCCGAGCACTTTGCGGATCTTCCCGAGTTCCCGCATCAGGTGGTCCTGGGTATGGAGCCGGCCGGCGGTGTCGACCAGCAGGTAGTCGGCCCCGCGAGAGACGGCGGCCTCGGAGGCGTCGTACGCCACCGCACCGGGGTCGGCCCCCATCTGGTGATGGATCATGTCGGCCCCGACCCGTTCGCTCCAGATCCGGAGTTGATGGTCGGCGGCCGCCCGGAAGGTGTCGCAGGCGGCCAGCAGGACCGTGTGCCCCTCGCGCATCAGCAGCCGGGCCAGGCGGGCCACGGCCGTCGTCTTCCCGCTGCCGTTGACGCCGGCCACCATGACCACGGTGGGCCCGTCGGGGCTGGTGGCGAGGGAGCGGTCGGCCTCGCCCATGCTCTCGGCGAGGTCCCGCTTGATGATGGCCAGCGGGTCGTCGTCCGGTCCGAGGGTCCGGTCGCGGTAGCGGGCCTGGAGGTCCTCGACGATGTGCCGCGTGGCCGCCACGCCCACGTCGCCGAGGATAAGCGTCTCCTCCAGTTCCTCCAGCAGGGCGTCGTCCACCTTCCGGCCGACGCGGAACAGATCGCGGACGCCGTCGGCGAGTCGGGAGCGCGTCTTGGCGAGGCCCGACGACAGTTTGCCCAGCCACGTCTTGAAGACCATGGAACGTACTCCGTCATCATCGGAAGCGCGCGGCCCGCAAGCGGGCCGGCGAACACAAACCGTTTCGCGCAGGTGCTACGGCACCAACGGCTATCGGTCACCGCCCTCGGCCTCCGCCTCGGCGTCGCTCGCCTCATCTTCCATCACGAGGCCCCGCTCGCGGGCGAGGCGCAGCACGTGGTCGAGCACGCCGTTGACGAACCCGGGGGCCTCGGCCGTGCTGAAGGCCTTGGCCAACTCGATGGCCTGGTCGATCGAGACCCGCTCGGGGATGTCCGGCGCCCGGCAGATTTCCCACGCCGCCAGGCGAAGGATGTTCCGGTCGATGGCCGGCATCCGCCGGACGTCCCAGTGCTCGGCCGCCTCTCCGATAAGGCGGTCGGCCTCCTCGCGCCAGGACCAGGCGCCCTCGGCCAGGCGGCGGGCGAAGAAATAGACCTCCGGGTCGCGCGTGCTCCCGCGCAGAAAATCCACCGTCTCGGCATCCGGCACCTCGCCCCGCACGTCCAACTGGTACAGGGCCTGGAGGGCCACCTGGCGTGCCCGCTGGCGTCGCTTCATGACAAAGACCGGCTCCGACCACACGCGGATAGGGGACACAACAGCGACACAGCCGGACTCGTCCCGCCGTGGGCGCCCGCGATGACGCGCGACCCGTATGGGCCGTAGCCCCCGCGTCTTCAATAGAGCGCGGCGGGTCTCCGTACCCGCCGCGCGGATGCCCGCGTCCTGGCGCGGTGGTTACGGAGAACCACCGCGCGGCAGGAGGGCCCCGGCGGCTCAATCTCCCCAACCGATTACGTGCCGGGAAGTTGCTCCAGGAGGTTGGCCATCTCGATGGCGCCGGCGGCGGCGTCGGCCCCCTTGTTGCCCGCCTTCGTGCCGGCCCGCTCGATCGCCTGCTCGATCGTGTCGGTCGTCAGGACGCCGAAGACCACCGGCACGCCCGTCGCCAAACCCGTCTGGGCCACGCCCTTGGCGGCCTCGGCCGCGATGTAATCGAAGTGCGGCGTGTCGCCGCGGATGACCGCGCCCAGGCAGATGACGGCGGCGTAGCGTCCGCTCTCGGCCATCTTGCGGGCCACGAGCGGCACCTCCCACGCCCCGGGCGTCCACGCCACGTCCACCGCGTCGGTGTCCACGCCGTGACGCTCCAGGGCATCCAGGCACCCGCTCAGCAACTTGGCCGTGATGAACTCGCTGAACCGCGAGACGACCACGCCGAACCGGTGCTCGCCGGCCACCAGTCGGCCCTGATAGACGTTCGCCATGACCTGTCCTCCCTCCGGGCCCTCGCCATCGGGCCCGCGCGGCCAGTTTAGCGGGTGGTGGGGTGAATTCAAGGCAAAAGGGGGGCAGTGGACAACCCCGTCAGCGTACTCCATCCGCCGTCAGACCGTTGCCGG
>CAYTJE010000240.1:0-5173 GCA_964437855.1 uncultured Anaerolineales bacterium
AGCGCATCACCAAGTACATCGCCGGCGACGAGGACACGCAGCGCGTCATGGCGGTCGTCGCCCGGACCGTGCAAGACCGCGAGTCCGCCACCGTCGAGTTCCGCTATCAGCCGAAGGACGGCGAGCCGTTTCCGGCCGAGGCCACCGGCAAGCCGGTCGTCGAGGACGGCCGGGTCGTCTCGGTCCAGGCGGTCCTGCGCGACGTGACCGCCCGCAAACGGGCCGAGGAGAATCTTCAGAAATTCAAGAACGCCCTGGAGAACTCCACCGATGCCATCGGAATCTCCACGCCGGCCGGCGTTCATTATTATCAGAACGAGACGTTCACCCGCATGTTCGGGGACATCGGGAACGACCCGGCCGGCACGGTTTACGTGGACCGGAAGGTCGGCCGCGAGGTCTTCGATACGATTACGGGCGGAAAGGAATGGTCCGGCGAAGTGGAGATGTACGGAAAGGACAGGAACGTCTTGTCCATTCTTCTGCGGGCCTATCCCATCAAACGGGAAGGCAGGATGATTGCCGTCGTGGGCGTCCACACGGACATCACCGCCCGCAAACGGGCCGAGGCGGCCCTGGCCGAGAAGGCCGACGAACTCGCCCGCTCCAACGCCGAACTCCAGGAGTTCGCGTACGTGGCCAGCCACGACCTCCAGGAACCCCTGCGGATGGTCGCCAGTTACGTCCAACTGCTCGAGAAGCGGTACGCCGACGCCCTGGACGAGGAGGCCGGCGAGTTCATCGGCTACGCCGTCGACGGCGCCAAGCGGATGCAGACGCTCATCAACGACCTGCTCCAATACTCGCGCGTGGGCACCCGCGGCAAGCCGTTCGCACCCACCGACTGCGAGGCGGTGCTGGAGGAGGTCCTGTCGAACCTGGAGGTGGCCGTCACCGAGGCCGGCGCCCGCGTCACGCACGACCCGCTGCCCACCGTCCTGGCCGACGAGGGCCAACTGGCCCGGGTGTTCCAGAACCTGGTGGGCAACGCGCTGAAGTTCTGCGGCCAGGCGCCCCGGATTCACGTCTCGGCCGAGAAAGGCGACGGCGAATGGCGATTCAGCGTCCGCGACAACGGCATCGGCATCGACCCGGCGCAGCACGAGAAGGTCTTCGCCGTCTTCCACCGCCTGCACGGGCGCGGGGAGTATCCGGGGACGGGCATGGGCCTTGCCATCACGAAAAAAATCGTCGAGCGGCACGGGGGGCGCATCCGGGTCGAGTCCGAGCCCGGCGAGGGGGCCACCTTTATCTTCACGATCCCCGACAGAAAGGAACCATCCGATGGGAACGAACACGGTGCTGGAATCGATGACCGTCTCTCCGTCGCTTGCGCGGCCGGCCGAGATTCTGCTGGTTGAGGACAGCCCGGGCGACGTGCGGCTGATGCAGGAAGCGCTCAAGGAGGGCAAAGTCGCCAACCGCATCAGCGTGGTCGGCGACGGCGTGGAGGCGATGGCCTTCCTCCGCCGCGAGGGCGACTACGCCGACGCCCCCCGCCCGGACCTCATCCTCCTGGACCTCAACCTGCCGAAGAAGGACGGCCGGGAGGTGCTGGCCGAACTCAAGGCCGACGCCCAACTCCGCCGCATCCCCGCGGTCGTCCTCACGACCAGCCGGGCCGAGGAGGACGTCCTCAAGGCCTACAACCTGCACGCCAACTGCTACATGACCAAGCCGGTGGACCTCGGCCAGTTTCTCGACCTCGTCAAGGAGATTGAGGAGTACTGGCTGCTGATGGTCCGCCTGCCGCAGGAGTAACCCCATGACCAAACCGCTCCCAAAGGGATCCGGACAGCGAATCAAGGTCCTGCTGATCGAAGACAACCCGGGCGATGCGCGCCTCATCCGGGAGGCCCTGGCCGAGCGAGGCGGGGGCATCTTCCGGCTCCGCTGGGCCGAGACCCTCGCCGACGGCCTCGACTGCCTGGCCGACGTCTCGCCGGACGTGGTCCTCCTGGACCTCTCCCTGCCGGGGACCCGCGGCCTGGATACCCTGGCGAAGGTCCTCGAGCGGAACGCCGAGGTCCCCGTCATCGTCCTGACGGGCACCGACGACGAGTCCCTGGCCGTCGAGGCCGTCCGCCGCGGCGCCCAGGACTACCTGGTCAAGGGGCAGACGGGGGACGTCCTGCTGGGGCGGGCCATCCGCTACGCCATCCAGCGCAAGGAGGCCCAGGCCCAACTCGCCGAGGCCAACGCCCGCCTCGAAGGCGCCAACCGCCGGCTCCAGGAACTCGCCACCACCGACGACCTGACCGGCCTCTGGAACCGTCGCTACTTCCTCGACATGCTCGGCCGGGAATGCCGACGCACCGCCCGGACCGGCGCCGGCCTGGCCGTGGTCATGGTCGACGTCGACCACTTCAAGGCGGTCAACGATATGCACGGCCACCCGTTCGGCGACCGGGTGCTGCGGGAGGTGGCCGGCGTCATGCGGCGCGAGGCCCGGGCCGTTGACCTCGTGGCCCGCTACGGCGGGGAGGAGTTCATGATCCTTATGCCCGAGACCGAGGCGGCGGATGCCGCCACCGCCGGCGACCGGCTCCGCCGCCGCGTTGCCGAGACGCCGATCTGCCAGGGCCGCCGCGCCGCCAACGTCACCGTCAGCGTCGGCGTGGCCGGCCTGGGGGCGGGCCTCGACCCGACGGCCCTGCTCCGCCACGTGGACCAGGCCCTGTACGCCGCCAAGCAGGCCGGCCGAAACCGGACCATGGTCTGGACCGCCGACGGCCCTGCGGCCCTCGGCCCGAACCCCGCCCCGGCCGGGACGGCGGATGACGACCGCCTCGCCCCCGAGCCCGGCAGGTGAGGTCGCGTGTCCCCGGCGGCGGGGCCGTCCTCGCGCACGTGGCGCGATGGGTCTCCGTACCGACCGCGCGCGAGACTGGCGCCGCCGGTCGCACGGACCCCGCGACCCGTTCGACTCGGCTTCGCCCCGCCCGGGGCAGCCCTTGCGCTCGCGGCTCGAACGGCGCCACACGCGGCGCGCGCAAAAAGGGGGCACGGCCTGGAGGGGAGACCGTGCCCGTGTTGCGGGGATAAACGGCGCTTGAAGACTCGCCCCGCCGTATGTGGGTTGTCTGCGCCTTCACCGCCGGTGCCCGCTGGTGGGACCGGCGGGTGGGGAACGATTGGCTCGGGTGGGCTGGACCTCCCGAGGTCCCCGCAACCGTGTTCTATCCTTCAACGCCCCGAGGGGCGATTCCATGCAGAATGGCTCGTTCCTTAATTTGGGAGTTAAGGGGGTTGTGTGGCAAAGCGCCTGAGGACTCGTCGCACCCGGGGGAGGGCTGTGCGTGAAGTCGTAAGCGATGCCATTAAAGAACGAGCCATTACCGCCTTCTTTTCCAGCAACCCCCGTGCCAAAAGGCGGAGTCGCCGGCCGATTCTCGGCGGGTCGCCTGTAAGCCCTTTGTTTTCAAGGGCATAGGATTGGGGGTTCGTGAGGCCCGTTCCGGGTCTCCTGGTGCCGACGACCCGGCCACGTTGCCGCTGGGCATCATTAGAACGGCCGTCAGACGCTTCTTGGGGACGTAAGGCCTCGCCAGAAAGGCTCTTACAGCGCCGTGGCCTGGAGGGAACGCATGTTGCGTTTCCGAAACCCGCCGTCACGGTCCGACCCCCCCCGCCGCCGGGGTCCCGCGCCGCCGCCGGCACGGGAGGCGCGGCCGGGAGGGACGCCCGCCCCGGTCCTCGGCCGCCAGGGGGCTGCCCGCCCGGGCCGGGGCGGCGACGGGCCGAGCCGGTACGTCCGATAAGTTTCCTAAAGACGGCGCCCTGGCCCGACCGAGAAATACCTGTGAGGCGCGACCGTCGGGGCGGGGTCCCCGTCCGGGCCCGGCCGTCGGGGGCCGCCTCGCCGGGCGCACCCGCATCGCTGTGGAGGACGTCCCATGCGCGTCATCGCCATCTTCAACCACAAGGGCGGCTGCGGGAAGACCACCACCGCCATCAACCTGGCCGGGGCCCTCGCCGACGCCGGGCGCCGCGTCCTCCTGGTGGACCTGGACCCGCAGGTTCACGCCACGGTCGGCTGCGGCGTGCGGGAGGACGAGGTGGAACTGAGCACCTGGCACGCCCTGGCCGGCGAGGACACCGGCTCCGGCCCCGTCGGCCTGCCGGACATCGCGTGGGAGATCTTCCAGCGCTTCTACCTGGCCCCGGCGAGCGTCCGCCTGGCCACCCTGGAGCAGACCCTGGCGGGCACCGACGGCCGGGAGCACCGCCTGGCCCGGCTCATCGAGCGGACGGGCGGCCGGTACGACCTGGTCCTCATCGACTGCGGCCCGGGGCTGGGCGTGCTGGCGATGAACGCCCTCCTGGCGGCCGGCGAGGTGATCGTCCCGGTCGACCTCGGCTTCTTCAGCATCTACGGCCTGGGGCGGACCCTGAAGACGATGGACCTGGTCGGCGAGCGGACCGGCCACGCGCCGGCGGTCGGCATCCTGCCCACCCTGTACGACGTCCGGGCCCGGAGCATGCGCCGCAGCCTGGCCGCCCTGAGGCAGCAGTACGCCTCCCGCGTCTTCCAGACCGTCATCCGCTTCAACGTGGACCTGCGCGAGGCCGCCGCCATGGGCAGCCCCATCGTCGAGTTCAAGCCGCAGAGCCGCGGCCACGAGGATTACCGGGCCCTGGCCCAGGAGGTGCTCTCGGCCGACCTCCAGGTCCAGCACGAGGCCCTGGAGCACCGCCAGGCCGACGACCGAAGCCGTGCCGAGCAGGCCGTCGACGACAAACTCGAAGCCGTCTACGGCGCCGTCGTCACGGGCGAGGAGGTCTGCTTCCGCTGCCACGCGCCCGAGGCCGAACGCGTCCAGGTGGCCGGCGACTTCAACGACTGGCGGGCCGACGACGGCCGGGCCGACATGGAACCGACCGACCGGCCCGGCGTCTGGCGAAAGGCCGTCCGCCTCGGCCCCGGCCGCTACGCCTACCGGCTCATCATCGACGGCCGCTGGTGCAGCGACCCCGCCAACCCCTACGTGGAAAGCAACCCCTACGGGGAACTTAACAGCGTCGTCGAGGTGCCGTGAGGGCACCGTTGATGGCTGATACTCAGCGCGCGAGTGGGCAGAGGCTGTCATTCTGAGGGCCGCAGGCCCGAAGAATCTCGCCGTGGTCGTTGCCGTACCGTTGTTCTCACGGCGAGCCCCTTCGCTTCGCTCAG
>CAYTJE010000241.1:0-5130 GCA_964437855.1 uncultured Anaerolineales bacterium
CGTTATCTCGATGGCCAACGCCGGCCCGAACACGGGCGGCAGCCAGTTCTTCATCACTCACGTGGCGTGCCCGCACCTGGACGGCAAGCACGCCGTCTTCGGCAAGGTGACCTCGGGCATGGAGGTGGTGGACGCCATCGAGCGGGGCGAGGTGATGACCCGCCTCACGGTGGACCGCAAACGCGACCACGCGTACGAGCCCGAGACCTTGGGCCCGGACCAGTCGTGAGCCGGGCGCCCGCTCGGAAGGCCTCGGGCGGCGGTCCGCAGAGGGGCTGCCGGTGCAGGACGGCTTGCTCCGGGCCGTCGAGACCCTTCAGGGCGGGATGTACGTCCTGCCGTTGTGTTGATTCCCGCTTCTGCCTCGTATTAGACTAAGGATGGCCTGGCTGGGGCGTCCGGGTGTTTTCGCGGCCCGGCGCCGAGTGTACGCCGCGCGAGCCGTGTTTGGGTGGGGACGGTGTATGGATGTCGATTGGCCGGATGATCCCGGGCAGATGTGCCGGCCCATCAGGCTGGGCGTGTTGGTCCTGATGGGGGCGATGGCCTTGGCGTCCCCTGCGCGAGCGGCCCGCCTGGACGCCGACGCCATCCGCGCCAAGGTGGCGCCGGCGGTCTGCACGGTCACGGCCGAGAACACCTGGGGCGTGCCGGTGTCCATCACCAGCGGCTTTCTGTTGGGCGATGGCCGGTTTGTCGTCACGGACCTGGGGGCCGTGGCCCGACCGGGCGTGGAGGAGGCGTCGATCCGGTTCGAGGGGGGACGGACGTTGACGGCCAGCCGGTTCGGGCTGGCCGATGTGTCGCTGGGCCTGGTTGCGTTGCGTGTCGACGGCAAGGCAGGGCGGCCGGGGCTCGCGCTGGGGAAGCAGGTGCCGTCGCTCGACGGCGGCACGCAGGTGGGAATCGTGGGCTGGCAGTGGGGCCGAGACGTGGAGGCGGCGGTCGGCCGGCTCTGGGGCGGACCGTCGGTGGTGGACGTGGCTCGCCGGGCCGGCATTCCCCCGCCGGCGACGGCCGAGTGCTTCCTCCGACTGGCCGGCGGCGCCCTTGAGGCCGCCAGCGGCGCTCCCGTGGTGGACCGTCGGGGTACGGTCCTGGCGGTGTATCTGGAGGTAGCGGCCTCGGGAGTGGGGGTGCCGTTGGCCATGCCGGCGTGTTCGTTGCGGCAATCGCTGTTGGCGGCGGAGCCGAACCTGAAACCGCTGTCGGCCCTGCCGAAGGCGCGCTGGCCGGTACGGGTGCTCCGGGTGGCGGGCAAGCCGCCGAAGCCGGCCGGCTTCGAGAATGCCCGCCGGCGAATCCGGGAGGCCATGGTCTGTAGCCGCTGCGGCGGGCGGGGCAGGGTCCGGGTAGACGTCGCCGACGAGGTCTCCGCGGAAACCGTCCTGTGTCCCCGCTGTCATGGGGAGGGCGTCGCCCTGGAGAGCGGGGTGTATGAACTCCTGGCCACGTGGGCCGAAGAGGGGACCCGCGCGGTCTGGTCGCCGGAGCCCGTCGGGCGGGTGCACACGGCGGCGCGGGCGGCCGGACGCGAGATGCTCGCACGTCTGGCGAAGGCCGGCAGGCACTTCCGGTCGGCCTACGCCGAGAAGACCAGCCAGGACATCGATCGCCTGGGCCACCCGGTTCCCCGCGGGGTGGTCCTGTACGCGGTGGTTCGCGAGACGATCTCCGGCCCCGACGGGCGGTACGTGATCCTGGAACCCGTTAACACCTCTAACGTGGTGGCCGTCCGCCTTCAGGACCTGATGGGGCGGGACGACCGGCGTGGTCCCGGCGGCGTGGGCCGGCGCCCGCGGAAGCGGTCGTGGATGATCCTGGCCGGCGCCGTCCTGTCTCGGTTCAGCGGCGGGCGGTACCGCGGCGTGTACGTCCTGCCGTTCGAGTGGACCGGGTGCCCGACGCCCGGCCCGGTGCCCGGGAGGGACCGGTAGGCCGCGGTGGGGCGTCGGCCGCGGGGCTGGGCTGACACCGCCTGTTGCCGTGCGCATTAGTACTACAACGCTAAGTCGGCGTTTTGCGCGGTGGGTCTCCGTCCCCACCGCGCTCGAAACGCCCTTTTTAGGGCTGCGCGGCCCGTACGGGCCGCGCACGAGTTGGCGTTGTAGTGTTAGTACGGGCGGAGGGTAGATCCCGGCGTGGCAGGAACGGGGCCTGTGCGGGGGCGATTCGCTGCAATAGGCGGGCGAGGAACCCGTTTGTGAACGGGGACGTCCTATCTATCTGGGGGAAGAGCCGTGTCAAAACCGACAATCGCCTGTGGGCTGGTATCGGTTCTCGCCGCCGCGGCCGGAGGGCTGGAGGCGGCCGAGCAGGCCGATGCGGAGGCCATCCGGACCTCGGCCGGCCTGTCGGTCTGCACCGTCACGGTGGAGAATGCGTGGGGCGTTCCGCAGTCGTTGGCCACGGGATGGCTCCTGGGCGAGGGCGGGTTTGTGATTACCGACCTCGGTGCGATCAGGCACCGGGGGGCCGCCCGGGCCACGGTGGGCTTTGAGGACGGGTCCACGGCCACGGCCGAGCGTTTCGGCATGGCGGAGCCCGGTCTCGGCCTGGCGGCGCTTCGGGTGGAGGCGTCGGAGGGCCGGAAGGGCCTGGCCCTGGCGTCGGATCTGTCGGCTCTTAGCGGTTCAACCTCCGTCACGATGGCCGGCTACGATTGGGGGGACCGGCTGGAGGTCAAGCGCGGTCGGCTTCGGGACGGGCCGCAAATCCAGACGGTGGCGGTCCGGTCCGGCGTCAAGGCGCCCGCGGGCCCGGAGCAGTTCCTGCGTGTGGAAGGCGAGCGGCTGCACGCCGCCAGCGGGTCGCCGGTGCTGGATGCGGCCGGCCGGGTACTGGCGGTTCGCCTGGACGTGGACGCGAAAGGGTTGACGTCGGTGCTGGCGGTGCCGGCCACGGCGCTGCGGTCCTCGCTGTTGTCCTCGACGCCGGAGTTGAAGCCGCTGAGTGAGTTGCCCGAGCCACGGTGGCCGGTTCGGATCCTCCGGCTGCCGGGCGAGCCGGTCGGCCTCCAGGCGTTTGTGAAGGCCAGCCAGACGGTCAGCCGGGCCATGGTCTGCCAACGCTGTGGCGGAGCGGGGACGGTCAGGTTTGGCGCGTGGGGAGAGCATCGAGATTTTCCCTGTCCCGCCTGTGTGGGGACGGGGTGGCAGATCACGCCCGAGGTCCTCGACATGTTGAACAAGTGGGCCGAGGAGGGGACACGCGTGGCCTGGGCCGCCGAGGTGGAGACGCGGAGCCGGTCGCAGGTCCGAAAGATCGGGGTGGAAATGGTGTCGCGGCTGGCGGCCGTCGGCCGGAACCTGCGGCGGGTGATGGGACCGCTCGGCAGGGTGAATACGGCCCAGCCGACAGGTGAAAAACCCGAGGGCGTGATCCTTTACGCCCGCGTTGAGCAGAAGGTGGACGGGCCGGACGGTGACTACCTCCTGCTGGATGCCTTCAACATGCGGACGCCGGCGGCCGTCCGCGTCGAGGACCTGCTCGGCCACGACGGGATGGGCCCGCTGCCCGGCCGCCGGGTCCCTGCCAAGGGGACGTGGTTTGCTCTGGCGGCCACGGTGGTATCGGGTTTCAAAACCGGCGAGACCGAGGGGGTGTACGTCCTGCCGTTTGAATGGGCCCCGTACGTCCCGGCGATGGGCCGGGGCGGCGGGGAAGATGGCCGTCGCGGCGGCCCCGGCTGGGGCGGGCGAGGCGGCCGGGACGGCCCGGGCGGTCGCGGAGGCCCGGGTGGTTGGGGCGGCGGGGATCGCTGAGCCGGCCCACGTGCGGGCGGTCCACCCCCGGCCTGCGCGGGCCGGGCCGGTGCATATCTTGCTCACCATCCCTCCCATGCTATAATGAGGCGGTATTACACGACCACGCGATGTCCTGCCCGGCCCGTACGGGGCCGCGCAGGGGCAGAGGCGTCATTTTCTGCGCGGTGGGCGCGCCAGACCCCTGCGCAGAACGTCTTTGGAGCGTAGTAGTCGATTATTGCCCGTTTCATTGTGCCTTGGCGGGAGGGTAGGGTCATGCTTGTCTTTATTCTGCGGTTGTTGTTCTTCCTGGCGATGCTGGCGGCAGGGTACGTGTTCGGGGGCGCGGTTGGCGAGGGCAGGCAACTTGCGGGCATGGTATGCTTCGCGGGTGCGGCCGTGGTCGTGGTCGTGCTGGATATGGTGTTCCGCCACAAGAGCATCAGTGTGGTGTCGGCGGTCTTTTTCGGTCTGCTGGTGGGGCTGGTGGTGGCGATGCTGCTGGGCCCCGTGGTGGACATGTACGAATTGGACTCAAGGGTCGGCGAGGCCGTCAAGGTGGGGATCGCCGCGGTCGCCTCGTACCTGGCGGTGTCGTTGATTCTTCAGACGAAGGACGATTTTCGCTTCATCATTCCGTACATTGAGTTTGCCCGGCAGCAGAAGGGCGGTCGGCCGATGCTGCTGGATACGAGCGTGATCATCGACGGCCGGATCGCTGACATCGCCGAAACGCAATTCCTGGACGCCCCGCTGATCGTCCCGCGGTTTATTTTGCGCGAACTCCAGGGCATTGCGGATTCGTCGGAGAAGCGGAAGCGCGACCGCGGCCGCCGCGGGTTTGACATCCTCAACCGCCTCCAGACCATGCCCAGCGTCGACGTCCGCATCCAGGATACGGGTGTCGAGGCCGGTCCCGGCGAGGGGCCCGACCAGATGCTCGTGGGCGCGGCGGCGCAGTTGGGCGGACGCATCGTCACGGTCGATTACAATCTGAACAAGGTGGCCCGCCTCAGCCGCGTGGAGGTGATCAACATCAATGATTTGGCCAACGCCCTCAAGCCCGCCGCCATCCCCGGCGAGGAACTCGAGGTCGACGTCCTCAAACCCGGCGAGGAGGAAGGCCAGGGCGTCGGGTACCTGGAGGACGGCACCATGGTCGTGGTGGAGGACGGGAAGGACGCCGTCGGCCGCAGCGTGACCATCACCGTGACGAACGTGCTCCAGAAGAGTGCCGGCCGGATGATCTTCGGGCGAATCGGCCCCCCCCCGCGGCGGAAGGCGTGACCGCCCGCAGCCGGGGCTAACCCTTTTATTGAGTCCGGTAAAAGTAAAGTGAAGATGTCATTCTGAGGCCTCGCTTGCGAGGCCGAAGAATCTCGCC
>CAYTJE010000242.1:0-5090 GCA_964437855.1 uncultured Anaerolineales bacterium
CGGCCGTCAGTTTCGTCGACGACAACTTCCTCTCCCACGTGCCGCGCGCCTGGAAAATTCTGGACCTCGTCCGGGAGCGCGGCATCGAGAAGACGTACGGGATGCAGGCCCGGACGGATACGATCTCGAAGCACCCGGACCTGATCGCCGCCTGGAAGGAAGCCGGCCTCGAGACGATCCTCATCGGTTTCGAGGGGGCCACCCAGGACCAACTCGACGCCGTCTCGAAGGGCGCCACGATCGAGCAGAACGAGCGGGCGATGGAGGTCCTGGATGACCTGGGCGTCCACATGTGGGGCGCATTCATCGTGGACCCGCAGTTTACGCGCGAGGACTTCCAGGCCCTGAAGCGGTATCGCGAGGAGAAGGGGATCATCTACCCGCAATTCACGGTGCTCACGCCCCTGCCCGGCACCGACCTCTTTGAGCAGCGCGAGGACGAGTTGGTAACCCGCGACTATCGCCTGTTCGACGCCCTGCACGCCGTCCTGCCCACCCGCCTGCCGCGAGACGAGTTCTACCGGCACTTCGCCTCCCTGTACCGGCCGGATAACCTGGACCTGGCGTACGAGTGGATCTCCTCCGGCCGGATCACCATGGAGCGGGCCCGAAAGGCCCACGAGATCCTCTCGGAACTCGGTGACTATCGCAACTTTCTCAAGGGTGAGGAGGCGGTCGGCTTCTCCGCCGCCACCTCCTGACCTCCGGGGTCTCGGTCCACCATGCGCGAAGACGTCGAAATGTCGTTCGGCGACCACCTGGACGAACTCCGGCGACGCGTCATCTACGCGGTGGTCGGCCTGATGGCGGCGGCCATCTTCTGCGGCGTCAACTACGAGTTCCTCCTCTCGGCGCTCATCCGCCCGTACAAGCAGGCCTACGAGAAGATGATCGCCCGAAAACTCGGCAAGCCCAAACAGCCGCCCGACCAGGCCGAGGAGGGCGAAGGCGTCGGCGTCCCCGACGATTCGCCCCTGGCGCCGGCCCTGAAGGCCATCGAGAAACGCCTCCTGGACCTGAAGCGCCGGCTGGACGCCATCGCCCCCGAAAAGGAGACCGGCCCCGAGGCCTCCGAGGAGGACGTCGCCTACGCCGAACGCTTCCCCTCGCCGAGAATCATCCAGCCCTCCCCTCTGACCGGCTATGTGACGATCATCCTGCTGTGCGTAATCTGCGGCATCATTCTGGGCAGCCCCTGGATCCTGTACCAGATATGGGCGTTCGTCGGGGTGGGTCTGTACCCGAACGAGCGGCGGTTCATCTATCTGTACGGACCGTTCAGTTTCTTTCTGTTCATCGGCGGGGCGGCCACGTTTTACTTCTTCCTGCTGCCGGTGGGCCTGGAGGCCCTGATGGGCCCGACGGCCGGCGTCCTCGTCGATAACATGCCCATGGTGGAACCCAGTTTCCTCCTGAACGAATACTTCAAGTTCGTGGCGCTGCTGACGCTCGTCTTCGGCATCGTGTTCCAGACGCCGCTGGTCGTCATGTTCATCGCGTGGACCGAGATCGTGCCGATCAAGACGCTGTTCAAGCAGCAGCGAGTCGTCCTCCTGATCCTGTGCGTCCTGGCCGCCATGTTCACGCCGCCCGACCCGGTCACGATGGGCCTGATGGCCGTCCCCATGGTCCTCCTGTACCAGTTGGGCCTGCTGCTGGCCTGGATCACGCTCCGCAAGAAACGCCGACGCCGGACCGAGGAAGAGGAAGACTGGTGGGGCGGCGACGACGAGGGCGGCAGCCTCCCCACTGCCCCGACCGGCGGGGGTCCTGGCGATGAAGGCGCCGCCGCACCCCCTGGCGACGATGAGACCCCACCGCCCGGGGCCGACGAAGGCGCCACGACCGGCGATGACGAGGAACTTACCGAAGAGTCGCCGGGGACCGATCTGACACCCCCCGACGAAACGGGTGAAGAGGAAACCTACCCTGACGACGACCTCTACGAATACGAACGCGAGTACGGGCAGTACGAGGACGAAGACCTTGACGGCTACGGCGAGGAAGACTACGAGGAGACGGATTACGCCGAAGAGGGTTGGGAGGAGGACCGCCCCCCCGACGACGCCCAGACACCCGGTGACGACCAGGGCGCAGCCGAGGAGCCGCCGGGCACGCCCGACAACGAGGCGTCGCCCGACGAGGACCCCGAAGCCGGCCTCCCGCCCGAGGACCGCATGAAATGAGTCCGGGCCCGCGCCCCGCTTCCGGCCGCCGCCCCCCACGCATCGCCACCGTCCTCAGGAGGCTCGAGAAGGCCTACGGCCCTCGGCCATGGCGGGCTCGCGGCAAACCGCTCGACTCCCTTATCGGCACCATCCTGAGCCAACACACCAGCGACCGCAACTCCCGGGCGGCCATGGAGCGGCTGACGGCCCGGTTCCCCTCCTGGGACGAGGCGGCCGACGCTCCCCTGGCGCAGATCACCGACGCCGTCCGCGTCGCCGGCCTGCACCGGCAGAAGGCCCGGACCATCCGGCGCGTCCTTCGCCGTATCCGCGACGACCGTGGAGAGGTCGGCCTCCGGTTTCTCAGCCGATGGCCGACCCAGGACGCGAAGCACTACCTGCGGGCCCTGCCGGGCGTGGGGCCGAAGACGGCCGCCTGCGTCCTCCTGTTCTCCCTGAAGCGGCCGGTCCTGCCGGTCGACACCCACGTCCACCGGGTCAGCCGGCGGCTGGGGCTCATCGGCCCGAAGACGAGCGCCGAACAGGCCCACGACGTGCTGGCCGAGATCGTGCCGGTCAAGCACGTCTACGCCTTCCACGTGCTGGTCATCGAACATGGCCGCCAAGTCTGCCGCGCCCGCCGACCGAACCACGCGGCGTGCTGCCTGCGGGACCGCTGCCCGTCCGCCGACACGTAGCGCCCGAGGCATCAGGCCACTTCTCCTCTCGCCCCGCTTCCGCGGTGTTCGATTTCGCTTGCAAGTCCCGCCGCGGCCGCCTATAGATAATGGTACCGCGGGGGCGTGCTGACCGTCGGACCGGACACCGGAGTGCTATGATGCGCATACGCATGACGATTTTTGGTTCACTCTTGCTCGCGGGCTGCCTGCTGGGCGTCGGCTGCGGGCCCGCCGACCGAGAGCCATCGCCGTTGGAGGAGATGGGCCCGACCGAGCAGATCCTTGCGTTCGAGGCCGTCGGCGTCCAGGTCGAGGGGGCGCTTCCCGTGCTCCGCCGTCTGCTGAGGCACCGGTCGCCGATCATCCGTGCCCACGCCGCCGAGTTGTTGGCCGCCCGGGCCGCCCAGGATCAGCCCCGCCTGGCCGTGCCCGCCCTCACACACAAGGACCCGCTGGTCCGCGGCATGGCCCAGGCGTCCTACATCGAGCACCATCCCTACGGCATGGCCCCGGTGGTCAGCCAAGGCGACGTCGTCGAGGCCCCGCCGAAGGTGCTGGACGCCCTGGCCCGGCTCGAGGACCCCGCCGGCCGGGTGGACCTGGCGCCGGTCATTGTCGACCGCCGGGCTTCCCTCCGAGAGGCCCTCGATACGGCCCCGGAGACGGCGGTGCTGGCCGCCGATATCCTCGCCCACGTCGGCGACGCGGGGGCACGCCGGCGCCTTCTGGAACTCGTCGATGAGGTGGACGGCCCGGTCCTGACCAAGGCCGTCCGCGCTGCCGTCCGCAAGCCCATGGTCCTCGGGCCGACCGTCCTGCCCCTGGCCTTTGAGAAGAGTGTCGCCGGCCGGCGGGCCGTCATGCGGGCGCTGGTCACCTCGCCGGACCCGAGACTCCTGATGCTGCTCCGCCGCGGACTCTACGCCGACGACCTGGCCGTTCGCCGCAACGCCATCCGCGCCATGGGCAATCTCGGGGCGTCGGCACCGGTGGACCTGCTGGCCGAGAGGCTCGAGGGGACGGGGGGCGAAACCGTCGACACGCTCCGGGCCCTGGGCGTCATCGGACTGCCGGCCGCCGACGTCCTTCGCAACTACATTCGGTCCGCGGAGACCGGCCCGGCCCTTCAGGTCCACGCCATGATGGCCCTGGCCCCCAACGCGGGGCGGCGCGACATCGGCTGGGCCTCCGCCCGGCTGGACGCCGAGAGCACATTCGTCCGCGCCGCCGCCGCCAGCGTGCTCGGTCGCATCGGCCACCCGGAGGCCCAGGCCGCCCTCGTCGACGCCCGCGGCGACAAGGAGCCGCTCGTCCGCGCCGCGGTCGCGAAGGCCCTTGGCCAGGTGGGCACCCTCTACGCCGCCAACCACCTGCTCGACATGCTGCACGACCCTTCGCCGCTGGTCGCCTCCATGGCTGCCTGGGGGCTGGGCGCCACCGGCTATCCCAAGGCCGTGCCCGCGCTCGTCGAGGTGATAACGACGGAGAAGAGCGGCAGGGACGTGCCGGTCTACGTCGGCGAGATGTACGGCCGGCCGGAACTGGCCGCCACCGAGGCCCTCGGCCGCATTCGCAGCACGGAGGCCCGGGCGGCCCTGCGCCAGGCCCTGGAGGCCGATGCCTGGCGTGTCCGCGCCGCCGCCTGCGACGCGCTCCGCACCGCCGCCGACCGCTCCGACGCCACCATCAGCGCCCTCGAGGCACGCCTCGACGACCCCGTCAACCTCGTCCGGGCCAAGGCCCTCCTGGCACTGGAGGCGCTCGGACAGACGTACGAGCCGGACGCGCTGCAAACGGAATAGCGTTCTCCACCACCGCCCCGTCCAACGAATGCGGGCGGCGGGTCCAAATCGAGCGCCCGCCGAGCCACCGGCCGTGCCCGACCCATCGCGAGCGGAAAGGACCCCCGGTAGGGAGGCCGATATGATCCAACTGAAACGCATCCTCGTGCCGACCGATTTCTCGGAGCATGCCGAACACGCGGCCGCGTACGCGGCGGAACTCGCCCGACGGTTCCAGGTCCAACAGGTCCACTGCATCCACGTCAGCGACATCCCGGCGGACCTGATGGCCACCTCCGGCTACTATCTGACCGGGCCGAGCGAGCAGTTCATCGACCAGGTCCGCGAGGAGAGCCGCAAGAGCCTGGAGGAATTCGCCACGAAACATCTGCCGGACCTGCCGGTCGAGACGGCGTTCCTGGAGGGCCGGCCGTTCGTCGAGATCATCCGCTACGCCCGCG